>JANMGB010000180.1:0-18007 GCA_031374415.1 Burkholderiales bacterium | reverse complement strand
TCCCCAGCCGCATTGCCCGCGTTCGCCATGCCCGCTCCCGAATTCGTTCAGCAAAGGGCGCCTAATATCGCAAATTCCTCAAATAAATGCAATATATAGGTTAACGCTTATGCGCCTGCGCGGGAATGACGTGGCGAGATGTCAACCCCTGCGCCCGTCATCGCCGCGCACTGCATTCATGCAAGCTCAGCTCGCCAGTGCGCCAACTGTTCGCTTTGGCAAAATCAACCTTTCACATCCACCGAGACGGGGTACCAGGCGCCTATCGAGCGCGGGATCCACGGCCAATCGTCCATCAGGCCCTAAACGAGCTTCCAACTCACAGACTCGCCAGCCCGCAGCGGCGCCAAGCGCGCCTCGCCAAAAGGCAGCTCCGTAGGCACGGTCCAAACCTCTCTGCGCAAGGTCACGCGGTCGGTGTTCGGGGGCAGGCCATAAAAAGCGGGTCCATGCAGGCTGGCAAAGCCTTCCAGTTTGTCCAGTGCATTCACAGCATCAAACGCCTCAGCATAGAGCTCCAGAGCGCACAGCGCGGTGTAGCACCCCGCGCACCCGCAGGCCTGCTCTTTGAGATGGGTCGCGTGGGGAGCGCTGTCGGTGCCCAAGAAAAATTTGGGACTGCCGCTGGTGGCAGCAGTCACCAGTGCTTGACGATGAGCTTCTCGCTTGAGCACAGGCAAACAGTAGTAGTGGGGCCGTATGCCACCCATGAACAAGGCATTGCGGTTGTAGAGCAGATGGTGCGCTGTGAGGGTGGCTGCGGTGTAACTATCAGCCTGGGCCACGTACTGCGCGGCATCACGTGTCGTGATGTGCTCAAAAACAATTTTAAGCTCAGGAAAGTCGCGGCGCAGCGGAATCAGCTCAGTGTCAATGAAGACAGCCTCGCGATCAAACAAATCAACTGACGGATCAGTCACCTCGCCGTGCACCAACAACAACAGGCCCTCACGCTGCATGGCCTCCAGAGTGGCGTAAGTTTTGCGCACCTCGGTGACACCGGCTTGGCTGTTGGTGGTTGCGCCCGAGGGATAAAGCTTGACAGCCACGACCCCCGCCTCTTTGGCCCGGCGAATTTCATCGGGCGGCAGCTGGTCGGTGAGGTAGAGCGTCATGAGCGGCTCAAACGAGCGGCCTTGCGCCTGCAAATCATCGGGCACAGCCTGCAAGATGCGCGCCTTGTAAGCCAGCGCTTGAGCCGCGGTGGTCACAGGAGGACGCAGGTTGGGCATGATGATCGCCCGCCCAAACTGACGCGCGGTGTGGGGCACAACATCGGACAAGGCCGCACCATCACGAACATGCAGGTGCCAGTCATCAGGGCGGATGAGGGTAAGGGATGAACGAGCCATCACGCCAAAGGCCCTCAGTGCTGCAAAATTTTCGACAGGAAGTCTTTGGCGCGGGGCGAGCGCTCCTCAGGCTTGCCAAAGAATTCGTCGCGCGTGCAATCTTCGACGATTTTGCCAGCATCCATGAAAATGACGCGGTGACTGACCTTGCGCGCAAAGCCCATTTCATGGGTCACGCACATCATGGTCATGCCTTCTTGGGCCAGTTGCACCATCACGTCAAGCACCTCACCCACCATCTCAGGGTCGAGTGCGGAGGTGGGCTCGTCGAACAGCATCACGATGGGGTCCATGCTCAATGCACGGGCAATGGCCACACGCTGCTGCTGACCGCCTGAGAGTTGACCTGGAAACTTGTCTTTGTGGGCAATCAGGCCGACACGCTCCAACATTTTCAGGCCGCGAGTCTTGGCGTCGACTTGATTGCGCCCAAGCACCTTGACTTGGGCCAACGTGAGATTTTCGGTGACGGACAGGTGCGGAAACAATTCAAAGTGCTGGAACACCATGCCCACACGGGAACGCAGCTTGGGCAGGTTGGTCTTTGGGTTAGCGATAGACACACCGTCCACAATGATGTCGCCTTTTTGAAAGGGCTCCAGCGCATTGACGGTTTTGATAAGGGTGGACTTGCCCGAGCCAGAAGGGCCGCACACCACCACCACCTCACCTTTTTTGATGGTGGTCGTGTTGTCGGTCAACACCTGAAAACTGCCGTACCACTTGGAAACGTTCTTGATCTCAATCATGACAAAAGTCTTTCAATAAATGCTCAACGAATGATCTGAATTTTCTTTTGAAGTCGACGCACCAGCATCGACAGGGCGAAGCAGATCACCAGATAGATCACAGCTGCCGCAATAATGACTTCAATCGGGCGATTAAACTGGCTGCCCATGACGATCAAGCCCTTGAACAGGTCGTACGCACCAATCGCATAGACCAAGGCCGTGTCTTGAAACAGAATCACGGTTTGCGTCAGCAGCACGGGCAACATGTTGCGCAAGGCCTGCGGTAGAACGATGAGTTTCATGCACTGGCTGTAGGTCATGCCCACAGCGTAGCCCGCATGAACCTGACCCTTAGGCACCGACTGAATACCCGCACGCATGATTTCTGAAAAGTACGCCGCCTCGAACACGGTGAACGTCACCAGGGCTGACAATTCAACCCGATATTTGACACCCAGCTCTCCCGCCACAAAGGAATAAAACTCAGCAGGAATGAGCAAAAACATGCCCAATATCACCATCACCAAAGGTATGGATCGGAAGGTGTCAACGTAAATGCGGGCAGGTAAGACCAAAAAAGGCTTGCCTGACAAACGCATCAGGGCCAACAAGGTCCCAATCACTACGCCGCCCACGGTCGCCACCACAGTCAACAACACAGAGAAATAAAATCCGTGCAGGACATAACTGCGAATGACTTCCCAGTTGAAGAATGAAAAGTCGAGATTCATCACTTGCCCCCCATCAACATGCCAGGAATCTGGGCCTTCTTCTCAACGACCAACATGAGCCTATTCACCACAAAGGTTGTGAGGATGTAGAGCAAAGTTGCTACGGTAAAAATCATCACGGGTTTGGAGGTTTCTTCCCCAGCTTGCTGAAAGAAGAATGCCAATTCAGCCACACTCACGGTGAAAGCCACTGATGAATTTTTGATGACGTTCATGGCCTCGCTGGTGAGTGGGGGAATCACGATACGAAAGGCCATCGGCAACAGGATAAAGCGGTAGGTCTGGGGCAGGGAGAAGCCCATGGCCAAGCCAGCGTAGCGCTGCCCTTTGGGCAAGGCCTCAATGCCCGCCTTGACTTGTTCGGAAATGCGCGCCGAAGTGAAAAAGCCCAATGCAAAGATCACCAGTATCACGCCAGGGAGCTTTTGAAATGCGGGAAACAAAGCCGGCATCACGTGGTACCACAAGAATATTTGGACCAGCAGCGGAATATTGCGGAACAACTCAGTCCAGATGTTGCCAATAGCGGCAAGGAGCCGACTGGGTGTGGTGCGCAAAATACCCATTAGCGAGCCGATGATCATCGCCACCACAAATGCCAGCACACCAACCGTCGCCGTCCAACCCCAGGCCGACATCAACCACTGTAGGTAGGTGATGCCATCCCCTCTATCTCGCAGAAATATCTGCCAATCCCATGTGCTGCTCACGGTGCCTCCGAAATTCTGTACAGCCGTCAAAAAAACTTCACTGCGCGACAGCAAAAAACGGCCGCGCTTGAATACTGCATGGTCATAACGCAAACTCCCGCGAGGTCATCGCGGGAGTTGTCATCCGCCGGACAATCGGCGCCGAGTGTGGTTGGATTTACTTCTGCGCGTACTCTTCGACTGGCTTGTCGCTGGGGTTGGCCCAAGCCGCCTTGGTAGCGTCGCTCGCAGGCAGGTTCAGCTTTGTGTTGGCGGGAGGAATCGGCTGCATGAACCACTTGTCGTACAGCTTGGCGATTTCGCCCGACTTCATCATAGCCTTGATGGAGTCATCCACAGCTTTCTTGAAGGGGGCATCATCTTTGCGTATCATGATGGCGATGGGTTCAACCGCCAGCACCTCGCCCACGATTTTGTAGTCGGCCGGGGCTTTTGACTTGGAGATGGCGCCCGCGAGAATTTGCGAATCCATCACGAAGGCGTCAGCACGACCAGACTCCAACAACAGGAAGCTTTCTGCGTGGTCTTTGCCGAACACTTCCTCAAAGTTGACACCGCCAGCGCGCTCGTGCTTGCGCAGCAACTGTACCGAGGTGGTGCCGGTGGTGGTGGAGACCTTCTTGCCATTGAGCTGTGCAATCGAGGTGAGGCCCGAGGCACCCTTGACGGCGATGCGGACTTCTTCCACGTAGGCGGTCACGGCGAAGGCCACGTCTTTCTGGCGGGTTTGGTTGTTGGTGGTCGATCCACACTCGATGTCAACCGTGCCGTTTACCACCAAAGGAATGCGGTTTTGCGAGGTGACGACCTGGTACTTGACGTCGATGGGTTTGGCCAAACCCAGCTGCTTTTGCACGTCGACCAAAACGCGTTGGCAGATTTCAACGTGGTAGCCAGCGTATTTTCCATCGCCCAAAGTAAAACTCAATGCACCGGATGATTCACGGACCCCCATGGATGCCGCGCCAGAGTCTTTGATTTTCTTCAGGGTGTCTGCCTGAGCAACACCCAATGCCATGACAGCGGCCATCGCAAACAAGGTTCTCTTCATTAAAAAACTCCTTCAATGGATTTAGGAAACAACAAGAAAAACGCGAAAGCCGCGTGACGAAAAAACGCTTGACAGCGCACCGCAGGCATACGCACAAACCAGTACGTCATGGGGCAGGCCAGCAAATCAAAAAGGGACTCGATCAGTCGGATACTTCCAGAAGTCTTTCAGCAGGTAGTTCATGGGCAAACCCAGCGTTACGCCTTTGGGCGGGATCGATTGCATGAACCAGCGTTCGTAAACGGCGTAAGCCTCGCGACTGTAGATGAGGCGCCTCATTTCGTCGTCGATGATTTTCTTCAGCTCGGGATCCTCCTTGGAAACCATGATGGCCAAAGGTTCAATAGTCAAGAACTTGCCCACGACCTTGAGCTTGCTGGGATCGGGCCGACCCGCCATGAGGCCGTACAGCAATACATCATCCATCGCAAAACCATCAGCCTCGCCCTTCTCAACCATTTCAACCCCCTTCGCATGGTCGGGGACATCAGAGATCGTGATGCGCAACAAACGCTCGCGGTTGGCCTGTGTAATGGCTTTCAACGGCGTGCTGTCCTTGGTTGAAACAAGTTTCTTGCCTGCAAAATCAGACAACTCAAATATCGCTTCATTGCTGCGCACGAGGTAGCGCGCACCGGTGATGTAGTGCGGCACAGTGAATCCGACCTTTTGGCGACGGTCAGCGTTGTTGGTGGTCGAGCCACACTCCAAATCAGCCTTACCTTCCTGGATGACGCCAATGCGTGTGGCGCTGGTCACTGCGACAAACTGGGGGGTCAGGGTTTTGATCTGAAGATGTTTGCGCACTGCCTCAGCCAGCTTCAAACACAAGTCCACCGCGTAACCAACAGGCTTTTTGTCAGCGTCATAGTAGGAAAAAGGCACCGAAGATTCCCGATGCGCAATGATGATTTTTCCAGATTTTTTGATGCGATCAAGGGCCGGCCCCGCCATGGCCAATGAGGACATGGTGGTTAGGGCGACAAGCAAATTCAGCGAACGTATCAGCGAATGAATGCTCATGGCGCAACCTGAAGAAGAGAGATGGACATTGTCGCAATCTTCAAGCTGCCAAACACAAAAGTTGGGTGGGCGTGTCAGGCCCAAGCAACGCCTTCGCCTGGGCACGCGACATGAATGAAGGGCCTGCGTCGTGGCGGCGGCTGAATGGCGGGCCAGCCCCGTTTTCGCAATCAGCGCGACCCTTCCATGTTCACCGAGGTTGATTGGCATGACCAGGGTCACCAACTCTGCCACGCAACGTGCCGGCAACTCTTTGCAGAACGAGGACCATCGCTACGCGCAAAAAGCAACACTCAACCTGACGCCTGATGTGAAGGTCACCCGCATTAGGCTGAAATGAACTTGGAACTGCTCGGTAAGACATGGCCCACTGTAAGAGAATATTGACGAAGTTGGCAAATGCTGAATCGCTGACCAACTATGCGTTTGATGCATGACATGTGAGTATAAACCCTATAACCCTTGCTCGGGAAACCCGTTGTTTGCCAGGCAATGCGCCTCCTTGGTGCGTCGAATTCAGGGCAGATGGGTGTTTCCTAGGAATTTCCATAATGCCTGAGCGGCGGGTTTGGTGTAGCGCGCGATCTCAGGACGCTCGCGGTAGATGCGGATTTCCATGTCGACCTCGAAGGTGCCCGGGAGTGAGGCGCGCACCAAGCGCTTGTTTTTGAGCTCTTTGGCAACCGAGCTGGCAGGCAGAAAAGCCAGGCCGTGCCCTTCCATCGCCATCGCTTTCAAGCCCTCCGCCATGTCAGTTTCGTACAGTGAGTCGAGTTTGAGCGGTGACTGCGCTTGTTTGACGATGAGCTCGACCAGGCGGCCGAGGTAGGCGCCGCCTGCGTAGCTGAGGTAGGGGATGTTCTCGCCCGTGGCAGGGCTGAGAGAGAACAGCGGCCGGCCATTGGCGTCGGCCTTGGCATAAGCCGCCAGGGTCTCGTGGCCGAGGGTGAGCATCTCGTAGCGGTCGGGGTTGAGCTGCAGCGGTTGCGAGGGATGGTGATAGGCGATGAGGAGGTCGCAGCTGGCTTCGGTCAGGCGCAGCACGGCGTCGTGGACGTTGAGTGCGATCAAGCAACTTTTGACGACACCAAAGCGGTGGCGCAGGTCCGTCACCCAGTGGGGGAAGAAGGTGAAGGCCAGGGAATGGGGCACCGCGAAGGCCAGCATGTCTTGTCCGGCCGCCTGGTGGCCGCGCATCATGTTGCGAGTGGCTTGCAAGGCGCCGAGCATGTCGAGGGCTTGGGCATGCAAGGTCTCGCCCGCCGGGGTCAGCCGTGTCGGATAGGAAGAGCGGTCTACGAGATCGATGCCGGCCCAGGCTTCAAGGGCCTGGATCCGCCGAGAGAAGGCGGGCTGGGTGACGTGGCGGAGCTGGGCGGAACGCGAAAAGCTGCGTGTTTCGGCCAAGCTCACAAAATCTTCAAGCCATTTGGTTTCCATCTTGAGGCTCCGTTGATGCGCCACTTTGTTGCAAGCGCCACATGTCAGCATAGCGCCCCGCACGGGCCAGGAGTTCGGCGTGCGTCCCGCGCTCAATGATGCGGCCCGCTTCCATGACCAGAATTTGATGGGCATCAACCACGGTCGACAGGCGGTGGGCAATGACCAACGCGGTCTTGTTGCGGGCCACGCTTTGCAGCTCGGCCTGGATGGCTCGCTCGTTGGCAGAATCGAGCGCGGACGTGGCTTCGTCGAAGATGAGGACGGGCGGGTTTTTGAGCAGGGTGCGCGCGATGGCCACACGCTGTTTTTCGCCGCCCGAGAGTTTCAGGCCGCGCTCTCCGACCAAGGTGCCGTAGCCCTTGGGGCTGGATTGGATGAAGGCGTGGATGTGAGCGGCTTGGGCCGCCCCCTCAATGGCCGCTTGGTCTGCATCGGTGCGGCCATAGGCGATGTTGTAAGCCACCGTGTCGTTGAACAGCACGGTGTCTTGGGGCACGATGCCCAAGGATTGACGCAGGCTGAGTTGGGTCACTTGGCGAATGTCTTGACCATCGATGCGGATACTGCCTGAATCAACGTCATAGAAGCGAAACAACAACCGGGCTAGTGTGCTTTTGCCTGAGCCGGAGGGGCCCACCACGGCCACGGTTTTGCCCGGGGGTATGACAAAGCTGATGTCGTGCAGGATGACGCGCTCAGGGTCATACGCAAAACGGACATTCTCGAATTGCACTGAACCGCCGGCGTGCTTTAGCGCGGGCGCGCCAGGGGCGTCGGCTACTTCGCGGTGCTCGTTGAGCAGCCCAAACATCTTTTCCATGTCAATCATGGACTGCTTGATTTCACGGTACAGCACGCCCAGAAAGTTCAGGGGGATGTAGAGCTGGATCATCAAGGCGTTGACGAGTACCAAGTCGCCCAGGCTCATGTTTCCCTGCACCACCCCGACCGTCGCGCGCCACACCAACAAAGTGACGGCCGTGGCGATGATGATGCTTTGGCCCAGGTTGAGCAGGGACAGCGAGGTCTGGGATTTGACGGCGGCCTTCTCGAAGCGGCATAGGTTGTCGTCGTAGCGGGCTTGCTCAAAGGGCTCGTTGGAGAAGTATTTGACCGTTTC
This sequence comes from Burkholderiales bacterium, assembly GCA_031374415.1. GTDB lineage: Bacteria > Pseudomonadota > Gammaproteobacteria > Burkholderiales > Burkholderiaceae_C > CANHBY01. The sequence continues at coordinate 9,846 of JANMGB010000180.1, read as the reverse complement.
ATAGTTGATCAGGGCGTCGACCGCTTTGGTGTTGGCGCGCGAGTCTTGCTCGTTCATGGCGCGCCGAAAGCCCGTGCGCCATTCGGTCACGGTGACCGTGAAAACGATGTAGAGCACCAAGGCGATGAAGGTGATCCCGAGGAACCAGCGGTCGAGTTGGGTGGCCAGCAGAGCCATGACCATGGCGATTTCGACCAGGGTGGGGAGGATGTTGTAGATGAAGTAGTTCATCAACGACTGGATGGCGCGGGAGCCGCGCTCCATGTCGCGCGACACGCCGCCGGTTTGTCGCGCCAGGTGAAAGCGCAGGCTCAGCGAGAGCAGGTGGTTGAAGGTTTCCAGCGACACCTGGCGCGCAATGCGGGCGGCCACGGGGTAGAAGACGAATTCACGCAGCTCGGTGAACAGGGTGACGGACAGTCGCAAAGCCCCGTATGCCAATAGCCAGGCTACCGGCACCACGAGCAGCGCGCGCGGGTCACCGACGGGCACAGACAGAGCGTCAACGATTTGCTTGAGTACCCAGGGAACGCCCACGTTGGCCATCTTGGCGCCGACCAGGCAGGACAAGGCCAGGAGAACACGCCAGCGCCAACGCCACAGGTAGGGGGACAGGCGGCGCCAGGTAGACGCCAGGGTAGCTGTCGACGCCACAGCGTCAGAATTCACCGGGTCTGTGGCGGCCGGGGCGTATGAAGAGGGGCGCATCGTGGAAGAATGGAATCTGTTTCAATGAAAGCGTCCCAATATGCCCCAGAACGACACTCCCGACTCGATCTTTCCACCCGATGACGCACATTTGGTGATGCGGGTGATCCCGATGCCGGCCGACTCGAACGCCCATGGCGATATTTTTGGGGGTTGGATCATGGCGCAGGTGGACTTGGCAGGGTCTGTGCTGCCCACTCGGGTGTCAAAGGGCCGCGTGGCCACGGTGGCTGTGAACCAATTCGTGTTCAAGCAGCCCGTGTCGATGGGCGAATTGCTGAGCTTTTATGCCAAAGTTGATCGCATCGGCACCACGTCCATCACCGTGCATGTGGAGGTCTACGCCGAACGCAACCCCGCAGAGCCCGAGATCGTCAAGGTGACCGAGGCGAGCTTGACCTATGTGGCGATTGATTCGCAAGGTAAGCCCCGGACCATCGTGCGGTGAGGCCCTATTGATCCGGCCCGTGGAAGTTTGAGCTGTTCTCGGGAATAACGTGCCTGAGGCAGCATCCTGGATCCCCGCCTGCGCGGGGATGACGTGCTGAGGGTTGTGCATGTCATCCCCGCGCAGGCGGGGATCCAGCGGCCTGCGTACGTCGCCACTGGCCGGATCACTAAGGCCCGGCTCCCGCTGCCCTGAAGAACGCGCTGAAGGCTTCCCGGGCCTCGGGGCTGGACAGGCGCTCTCGAAACACCTCGGCCTCGGCCTCGATCACTGCCAGCACTGCCGCACGCGAGGCCTGGCGAAGCAGCTGTTTGGTGGCCGTGATTGCACCCGGTGGCAGCCCCTGAAAACGCTCGGCCACTCGCCGGGCATGGTTGAGCACCTCGCCGGCAGGCAGCACGGCATTGGCCAGGCCTCGGTCGACTGCATCTTGTGGACCGAAAGGGTCGCCCAGCAACAAACATTCGGCCGCCCTCACCCCACCCATCAACTGCGGCACCCTCAGGCTGGCGCCGAACTCCGGCACCAGGCCTAGGCGGGTGAAGGGCATGGAAAACCGAGCCTCGTCAGACACAAATACCAAGTCGCAATGCAGCAACATCGTGGTGCCAATGCCAATGGCGGCACCGGTCACCGCGGCGATCACGTGCTTGTCGCACAGAACCAAGGCGCGCATGAACTGAAACACCGGGGCGTCGTTGGTTTGAGGGGGCCGCTGCGCGAAATCTTCGAGATCGTTGCCCGACGTGAAGATGCCCGGCTGGCCCGTGATCAGCACCGCGCGCACGGTGTCGGCCGACTGTGCCGCGGAGAGAGCCTGGGCCATGTCGGCGTACATGGCTTCAGTCAAGGCGTTTTTCTTGTCGGGGCGAGCCATTTCGATGGTGGCCACCCCATTGAGCAACGCGGTTTTGATGGCCATGGTGGCGCTCCGTGCTCAGGTTCAAACGCGCTCGAAGATGCCCGCTGCGCCCTGCCCTGTGCCCACGCACATGGTGACCATGCCGTAGCGGAGCTGATGGCGTCGCAACGCGTGGATGACCGTGGCTGCACGAATGGCGCCCGTGGCCCCCAAGGGGTGGCCCAAGGCAATCGCGCCCCCCATGGGGTTGACCTTGCTGCGGTCCAGATCGAGTGTGTTGAGCACGGCCAGGGACTGGGCGGCGAAGGCTTCATTGAGCTCGATCCAGTCAAGCTGGGACTGCTGGATGCCGGCGCTGCGCAAGGCCGCAGGGATGGCTTCGATGGGGCCGATGCCCATGATTTCGGGACGCACGCCGCGGCTGGCGAAGCTGACGAAGCGGGCCAGTGGCTGGAGATTGAATTGCTTGACAGCCCGCTCGCTGGCCAAAATCAGGGCGCCAGCGCCGTCGCTGGTTTGGGAGCTGTTTCCCGCAGTGACGCTGCCCAGGCCCGTGGCCTGCCCGCTGGGGGTTTTGGGCGCCGCGAACACCGGCTTGAGCTTGGCCAGGCCTTCCAGGCTGGTGTCGGCGCGCGGGCCTTCGTCGAGGTGGACGGTGCGGGTGCGGGTGCCGGGCTCACCCGCGGCCAGGTCGGGGAAGCGGTCGACCACGTCGATGGGCGTGATCTCATTGCTGAACTCACCGGTTTGCTGGGCTTGCAGGGCTTTGAGGTGCGACTGGAGCGCGAACTCGTCTTGGGCTTCGCGGGTGATTTTCCACTGCTGAGCGACTTTCTCTGCGGTCAGGCCCATGCCGTAGGCGATGCCGATGTTCTCGGTATCGTGGATGACCTGGGGGTTGAAGGAGGGACGGCTGCCGCCCAAGGGCACCATGCTCATGGACTCGGCGCCCCCGGCGATCAACACCTCGGCCTCGCCCACGCGGATGCGGTCAGCGGCCATTTGGATGGCCGTGAGACCTGAGGCACAAAAGCGGTTCACGGTGACCCCGCCGACGGAGTGGGGCAGGCCCGCCAAGGCCACCGCAATGCGCGCCATGTTCATGCCCTGCTCACCCTCGGGAAATGAGCAACCGATGACGGCGTCTTCGATGGCCGCGGGATCGAGCGTGGGCACTTGCCGCAGCGCGCCGCGGATGGCCGCCACCAGGAGGTCGTCAGGCCGCGTGTTGCGAAAGTATCCCCGACCGGATTTGCCAATGGGGGTGCGGGTGGCGGCGACGATGTAGGCGTCTTGCAGTGTCTTGCTCATGGGATCGTCCTCTGAGGTGAGAGATGGACCGTGGGAAGGTGGGCTAGTGTCGTGTCAATTGCGCACGGGCTTGCCGGTTTGCAGCATGCCCATCACACGTTCTTGCGATTTGGGATGGGCCAGCAAACTGCAGAAGTGCTTCCGCTCCAGGGCCATCAGGTAACCCTCTGTGACGAGAGAGCCTGCGTCCACATCGCCGCCGCACAAGACGTCGGCAATCAGGGAGGCCATGTGGAAATCGTGCGCGCTGATGAAGCCACCGTCACGCATGTTGATGAGCTGGGCTTGGATGGTGGCCAGACCGTTGCGGCCGGCCACCGCGAAAGGCGCAGGGACGGGGGCGCGGTAGCCGCTGTCGAACAGCGCGTGTGCCTGGCGTTGGGCGACGAAGAGCAGCTCGTCTTTGTGGGGGACGATGATGTCGCTGTCGAGCAGGTAGCCCAGCCGGCGGCTGTCGATGGCGCCGGTGCCGACAGCGGCCGTGGCTGCATGGGTAAAGCCGTCTTTCAGGAAGTTCAAGAGGTCGGGCGTCGTGGGCGCGCGCTCGGCCGCACGGCGGGCGATGTAGGTCAAGCCCCCTGCCCCGGGCAACAAGCCGACCCCCACCTCGACCAGGCCGATGTAGCTTTCCATGGCCACCACGCGTCGGGCGCAGTGCACCGCCAGCTCACAGCCCCCGCCCAAGGCCATGCCACGAATGGCCGCCACGACAGGCACGCTGGCATAGCGCACGCGCAGCATGGCGTCTTGGAGTTTTTTCTCTTCAGGCTCAATGCCCTTGGCACCGTGCTTCATGAAGACAGGCATCAGCGCTTCGAGGTTGGCACCGGCTGAAAAAACATCGTCAGGTGACCAAATCACGAGGCCTTTGTAAGTGTTCTCGGCGAGCTCGACGGCGCGCACCAAGCTGTCGGTCACTTGGCCGCTGATGAGATGGAGTTTGGCGGTGATGCTGGCAATGAGGATCTCGCCGTCGAGCGTCCAGACACGGACTTCGTCGTTCTTGAAGATTTCGGTGCCGGCCTTCAAGGCGGGCATTGAGCCGCTGCCCAGTACGGTCTCGGGGAAAAGCTGCCGCTGATAAACCGGCAAGGTGCTGACAGGGATGTAGCGCTGTTGGGCAGCGCTCCAGGAGCCCTCGGGGGTGTGAACGCCTTGACTGGCCACAGGCGCGCTAAAGACCCAGGCCGGCAAGGGCGCAGCGCAGAGCGCTTTGCCCGCCGCAATGTCATCGACGATCCATTGCGCCACAGTCGTCCAGCCGGCTTCTTGCCAGAGCTCAAAGGGGCCCTGGGTATTGCCAAAGCCCCAGCGCATGGCGAAGTCAATGTCGCGTGCGGTGTCGGCGATGTCGGCCAAGTGCACTGCGCAGTAGTGAAAGCTGTCGCGCAGCACCGCCCACAAAAATTGGGCTTGGGGGTTGCTCGATTCACGCAGGAGTTTGAGGCGCTCAGGGGCGGGCTTTTTGAGGATGCGCGCCACGATCTCGTCGGCCTTGCCCCCGCCGGGCACGTACTCGCCTGCGGCTGGGTCAAAACGCAAAATGTCTTTGCCTACTTTTTTGTAGTAGCCCGCACCAGACTTTTGACCCAAGGCGCCGGCTTGGATCAATTGGCTCAGCACCGGGGGCGTGGCGTAGCTGCCGTAGAACGGGTCATTCCCTTTATCGGGGCCGAGGCTGTCTTGCAGAGTTTTGATGACGTGGGCCATGGTGTCCAATCCCACCACGTCAGCCGTGCGGAAGGTGGCCGAGCTGGCTCGCCCTAACTTCTTGCCGGTGAGGTCGTCCACCACGTCACAGGTCAGACCGAATTTTTCTGCCTCGTGCAGCGTGGCGAGCATGCCCGCAATACCTACACGGTTGGCGATAAAGTTGGGTGTGTCTTTGGCCCGCACCACAGATTTACCCAAGGTGGTGGTGACAAAGGCTTCGAGTTGGTCCAGCACCTCGGGCTGGGTGGTGGGCGTGGGGATGAGCTCCACCAGGCTCATGTAGCGCGGGGGGTTGAAGAAGTGCACCCCACAAAACCGCGGTCGCAGGGCCTCGGGCAGCACGGCAGCGAGCTGGGTGATGCTCAAACCGGAGGTGTTGCTGGCGACGATGGCGCGCGCCGGCACATGGGGTGCGATGCGTTGGTAGAGGTCGAGCTTCCAGTCCATGCGCTCGGCGATGGCTTCGATGATGAGATCGCAATCGCTGAGCCAGGCCAGGTTGTCTTCGTAGTTGGCCGCGCGAATGAGTGCGCTGGCTTCGCGAACCCCCAGAGGCGCGGGCTTGAGTTTTTTGAGCCCGTCAATGGCCTTTTGGGCGATGGCGCTCTTGGGGCCTTCCTTGGCGGGCAGGTCGAACAACAGCACGGGCACATTGACGTTGACAAGGTGGGCGGCAATCTGTGCGCCCATCACGCCAGCGCCCAAGACGGCCACTTGGCGGACGTTGAATCGGTTCATGGTGGAGATCCTTGCTTGGTGAAATAGTGAGCGAGGCGCTGGCTACTCCAGACGCACCCAGGTTTGTGTGCGGCCAAACAGTGGCACGCCGATGTAGCCTCGTACTTCCAGGTTTTTGCCGCTGTTGATCAGTTTGAGTTGAACTTTGTAGTACTTGCCATTCTCGGGGTCAAGGATTTCGCCGCCCGCCCACACGCTGGGGTCATCAGGCTGTGAAGCCACATGACGCAATATGGTCATGCCCAAGATGGGTTGATCTTTCATGGGCTCAGGGCATTTGATGCATTTGGTATTTTGTCTTTTGGGGTCGAGAATTTTCTCGATGACACCAAAGACTTCCCGGCCTTGTTGGGTAATGCGAACACGGGATTTTTCTTGGTCGGTCTGGTCGTCGATGGTCGCCCACAAGCCGACCGGCGAGGGTTGCGCCTGAGCCGCCATACTCGCAGCGAGCAAGAGGGCGCCGGCTGACAGGAATGTGAGCCGCATCAGAACAGGCCCTCGTCCATGGCCATGAGGGGCGCAGCCCCAGAGCGGGCCGTGCGGATCAGGCCAGCCGTTTCAGGCAGAAGTTTGGCGAAGTAAAAACGGGCCGTGCTCAGTTTGGCGGTGTAGAAAGGATCGGTGTTGCCTTGGGCTTGTTGGGCCAGCGCTACTTGAGCCATCCGAGCCCACAAATAGGCGAACACCATGTGGCCCACCACGCGCAGATAGTCCACCGCAGCAGCACCCACTTCATCGGGGTTTTGGAGCGCTTTCATGCCGAGTTCGGTGGTCAACTTGGTGACTTTGTCGCCCAAGTCAGCCAGGGGGTTGATGAACTCTTGCATGGCCTCATTGACGCCTTCGTCTTCAATGAACTGGGTGATCCGGTGGCCGAATTTTTTGAGCTTGGCCCCGTTGTCGCCTAGCACTTTGCGCCCCAGCAGGTCGAGGGACTGGATGGTATTGGTGCCCTCATAGATCATGTTGATGCGGGCGTCGCGCACGTATTGCTCCATGCCCCACTCGGTGATGTAGCCGTGCCCCCCGAAGACCTGCATACAGTGGGAGGTGGCGATCCAGCCGTTGTCGGTCAGGAAGGCTTTGACGATGGGCGTGAGCAAGGCGACTTCGTCTGCGGCGTCGCGTCGTACAGATTCAACAGGGTGATGCAGCTCTTTGTCAACCAGCAGCGCGGTGTAGGCGGCCAGGGCACGCCCGCCTTCGGCGTAGGCGCGGGCGGTGAGCAGCATTTTTCGCACATCGGGATGGTGGATGATGGGGTCGGCGACCTTGTCAGGGGCCTTGATGCCCGTGAGCGCACGCATTTGCAAGCGGTCTTTGGCGTAGGCCACCGCGTTTTGGTAGGCCACTTCGGTCAGACCCAGGGATTGCATGCCCACGCCCAAGCGCGCCGTGTTCATCATGACGAACATGGCCGCCAGGCCCCGGTGGGGCTCGCCCACCAAGGTGCCCACCGCGCCGTCGAGGTTCATTTGGCAGGTGGCATTGCCGTGGATGCCCATTTTGTGTTCCAGCGCACCGCAGAAGATGGGATTGCGCTCACCCAGGCTGCCATCCGCATTGACGTGAAACTTGGGCACCAAGAAGAGCGAGATTCCTTTGGAGCCCACCGGCGCGTCGGGCAGCCGGGCCAAGACGAGGTGCAAGATGTTGGCGCTGAGGTCATGCTCACCCGCAGAGATGAAGATTTTTTGACCCGTGAGGCGGTAGGTGCCGTCGCTTTGGGGCTCGGCCTTGGCGCGCAGCAAGCCGAGGTCGGTACCGCAGTGGGGTTCTGTCAGGCACATGGTGCCGGTCCATTCGCCCCGCGTGAGCGCAGGCAAATAGGTCGATTTTTGTGCGGGCGTGCCATGGGCGTGCAGGCACTCGTAAGCGCCATGGGACAGCCCTGGGTACATGGTCCAGGATTGATTCGCGCTGTTCAAAAATTCGTAAAAGACCTGGTTGACGGTGATGGGCAGGCCTTGACCCTCAAAAGCGGGGTCACAGCTCAGTGAAGGCCAGCCCCCCTCCACGAACTTGGCGTAGGCCGCCTTGAAGCCTTGAGGCGGGGTGACCTCGTGGGTGACTTTGTCGAGCTGGCAACCCTGGGCGTCGCCGCTGAGGTTGAGGGGAAACACCACGCCCGCAGCAAATTTTCCGCCCTCTTCGAGCACGGCATTGACCGTGTCGACGTCGAGGTCGGCATAACGAGGCATGGCCTGGAGCTCTCCGACAGCGCCGAGCAACTCATGCAGCACAAACTGGACATCACGCAAAGGGGGGGTGTATTGGGGCATGGCGAGCTCCTGGGTCGGGTGCAAGGGATGAGGGCCCGTTCACCGCATCAAGCCGTTGAACGGTGGGGGAATGGATCGAGAGGGATAACGCGCACCGTGTTGTGGGTGTCATGACCGCTCCTTGATGCGTGCCTGCAGCGCGTCGGTCGAGGACATCATCAACAGCTGGCCTGCCGGCGTGGCGTTGTGCAAAACCACCCGCTCAAAAGCCACCTGGGCTCGCTGCAGCACATCAGCTTGCCGCAAAAAGCGAGCGTCGTGATGCAGCGCCAATACCAGTCCGTGCACTTCAAACAGCAGTTGGCGGGTATCGGTCTGGGCTTGTAGGTGACCCACTTGAATGGACAACTCCATCGCGCGGTGCAGTGCCTGCTGCCAAGCTTGCACCATGGTCACCAAGGCGTCGCGCACGGGGCCGGGGCGGTCATCGAATTCGACAGCGCCGCTGATGTAGAGACATCCTGAGTCGATTTCATCCGACACGCGGTGTACCCATCGCTGAAAGAGGCTTTGCAGTCGGGGCAGCCCGCGAGGTTGTCGCAGGGCGGGTTGAAACACTTCGATAGCGAAGCGGTCGTTGTACTCGCGGATGACGCACAGTTGCAGCGCTTCGCGTGAGCCGAAGTGGGCGAACACGCCTGACTTGCTCATGTGCAGGGCCTCGGCCAAGACGCCCATGGACAAGCCCTCCAGGCCCTTCTCTGCCGCCAACTGCAGGGCGGCATCCAGGATGGCTGAGCGGGTTTGCCGTCCTTTGAGTGCGCGCGGCGCCGCCGGGGCTGCCGTTGTCGCAGCAGCACGCGCAGTCGAAGCAGCAGCGGGAGGCACGAAGGGCACGCGGGACATCCTCTCTGTAAATAGATCGAACGGTCGTTCTATTTTGACCATGATTCACGCTGATGGGAATGGGCTGACCCCGAAAAAATGTGAGTTTGTGCACGAAATTGCGGGTGCGATGTTGTTTGACCACCCCAGGTGGGTGGGCTGAACCGCGCCCCCTATTGAGTACCGTGTGGCGTTTGGGGTACGCTCGCGGGAAGGAGCTCGCACGTGGACGTTTTGCAACTCGACATGTCGGGCCGCCCTCAAGCCTGGATTTCATCCCGGGAAGCGGCCACTCTCTACGCCAGCAACAGCATCGCCTGGACCTTGGGCGAAGCCGTTGCCACGCTGCGGGGCGGTATTCAGCGCTGCAGTGGCATGCAGTCGGTGATTGAGGTGCACCCGATCGTAGCGGTGCGCGGGGCGATCCCCAGCCGCGCCTGGCGCCAAACCCCCGCCTTGACCAACCCCAAGCTATTTGCCCGCGACAAGCACGTGTGCGCCTATTGCGGAACCCATGAAGACGACGACGACCTGACCCGCGAGCACATCATTCCCACCTCACGTGGGGGCTCCGACAGCTGGATGAATTGCATCACCGCATGCCGCAGTTGCAATGGTCACAAGGCCAACCGGCTGCCCGAAGAGGCCCGCATGAGCTTGCTTTATCTGCCCTATGTGCCCAGCCTGCATGAAGACATGATCTTGCGAGGCCGGCGGATTTTGGTCGACCAGATGGAGTTTTTGCTCGCCAGCGTACCCGTCACCAGCCGCTTGCACGACTGAGGGTTGCGCGCAAAGTATCCGCGAGTGCAAAGGCAGCGTAAGCGTTCGGCGAACGACATCCTTGCGCCGAAGATGGAGGCGTGTTGAAGGTTGAAGGCGGATCTACGCGGCGGCGGTGGCAGGGGCGGCGGGGGCGGCGTTCGGCGGGGCGGTATCGACGGCCGGTCGCCAGT
>JANMGB010000127.1:0-16729 GCA_031374415.1 Burkholderiales bacterium | reverse complement strand
TCCAGTTGCTCTCCACCCCGCTTCGCAGCGACGCAGTTACTCTCGGCTACGGGGTCATGGCTTGCCCCGACACGGACTTCCACCGTGCTGATTGCACGCCTTCACGGGCGCACGATTCCCGCCTGCGCGGGAATGACGTGGTGGAATGCCAAGCCCTGCGCCCGTCATCCCCGCCTTCTCCCGTCATCCCCGCCTTCTCCCGTCATCCCCGCCTTCTCCCGTCATCCCCGCGCAGGCGGGGATCCAGGAGGGTGCCTGATGCGCAACAGGCCCGCGCGCACCTCATTCCTGCACGCTCCGCCTGCCAATGCACCCCCTGTTCCCCTTGGCGAAATCAACCTTTCAAATCCACTGAGACGGGGTACTAGGGCCTGTTCGGAAACTCCTCGTCGGGCAGAAAATGGCCTATTGGAGTGGGATGCAAGGCGCAAAGCACAGCAATACCGGTCGGTATTGCGAGAATTTGCAACGCCGCGGGCCGTTTCTAGGTTCAAGAGGCCTTTTGATGCCTGGCGAGGACTTTCCGAACAGACCCAAAAGTTGCTTGAGCGTCCTGATTGTCTTCAGTCTTTGGGTCTGAAGGTCAGCACCATCACGGAAGGCACTTTGCCGTCATCCAGTGGCAACTTCTCGGTGCGTTCAATGGCGCGCAACACTGCGTCGTCCCATTCTTTGACCCCGCTGGAAGCAATGATGCGTTGGCTCAAGATGCGGCCATCCGGCGCCAGTCGCACTTCCACATCGGCTTCAGGGTTGCCTTGGATGTTGTCCTTGTCGATGAACACAATGTTGGGCTTGACTTTGGCTTTGATGCGCCCTGCGTAGCCTGCAGAAGGGCCCGAGCTTTGCGCAGCCTTGCCAGCCGAGCCGGGATCGCCCGTGCCATCGGCTTGGCCTTGCATGCGTTTGAGCATTTGTTGACGCGCTGCCTCGGTTTTTTCTAGCTGCTCTTTGGCTTTGCGTTGTTCTTCTTGCTCCTTGCGTTTTTCCTTGTCAGCGGCCGCTTTCTTCTCGGCCTCGCGCTTCTCGCGTTCCTTTTCTTGCTCGCGTTCGCGCTCTTTCTCAAGCGCTTTCTCGCGCTGCTTTTCTAGTTCGCGTTCTTTCTCACGGCGCTCACGCTCCGCATCTTTCTTTTTTTGTTCTTCTTGCTTGGCTTTCTCGATGGCGATCTGGGCGTTGCGGAGCTCTTGCTCGGTGGGCTGAGGGGGGGTGTCAGGCTTGGGCTTGGGGGGCGGTTTGACCGGCTCCGGTGGGGGCGTGGGCGCAGGCGGGGGTGTCGCTGCGCGCGGTGCTGCAATTTGGGGGACGGCTGACCAAAGCTCGGCTTCAACGCCATCCGGGGTGCGTGAATTCCAATTGACGCCCCAGGCCAGGGCCAAGATCAGCAGCAGGTGTGCCCCGCCGGCCAACATGGCGCCCAGCCCCATGCGCCAGCCGCTCTCGGGCGGCGGCGAAAAGGTTGGCGGGGGAAGGCTCACTTGGGGCACGGTGGGCTGCACTCAGCCGCCTGATTTCACGGACAAACCAACGCGTTGAACGCCTGCGCGTTGCAGGGTGTCCATGGCTTTGACTACGACTTCGTACTTGACGTTGCGGTCAGCTGAAATGACCACCGGGGTGGCTGCATTGCCGGCTTGCAATTCAAGCACCTTGGCAGCCAGGTTCTTGAGTGAGGTGGCTTGCGGATCTTTGTTGTCGACGCGCAGGCGCACGTTTTCGTCGCTGCCCACAATCACTTCAATCACGTGTTCAGGGCGTTGCTGGCTTTTGCCTACGGTGGGCAAATCTACCAAGCCGGTGGTGATGAGGGGGGCGCTGACCATGAAGATGATCAACAGAACCAGCATCACGTCAATGAAGGGCACCATGTTGATCTCGTTGATCGTGCGCCGACGCGAGCCGCTGCCGCGGTGACTGACGCTGGGCATCTCAGTGCGCTCCTGGGGGGGTGGCGATGTTGCGCTGGAGGATGTTGGAGAACTCTTCGATGAAGGTCTCGAACTGGATGGCGATGCGGTCAATGTCGCGCGCGTAGCGGTTGTAGGCAATGACGGCTGGGATGGCCGCGAACAGACCAATGGCGGTGGCCACCAGGGCCTCGGCGATGCCCGGGGCCACCTGCGCCAGTGAGGCTTGTTGGACGTTGGACAGGCCGATGAAGGCACCCATGATGCCCCACACGGTGCCAAACAAGCCCACGTAGGGGCTGACTGAGCCTACCGAGGCGAGGAAGGAAAGGTTGGATTCGATGGTGTCGAGTTCGCGCTGAAAGCTGGCACGCATGGCGCGTCGTGCGCCGTCGAGCACCGCACCGGTGTCGACCAGGCGACGCTCGCGCGACTTGAGAAACTCACGCATGCCGGAGGCAAAAATACGTTCCATGGGCGACGTGTGAGTGCGACGGCCGGCATCGTTGTAAAGGTCGTTGAGGTTTTTGCCGGACCAGAACTCACGCTCGAATTCGTCGTTGCCCGAGCGAACTTTCGACAGGCCGAAAAGCTTGCTAAAGATCACCGTCCAGCTGGCCAGTGACGTGAGTAACAAGCCCCCCATGACCACTTGGACGACCAGGCTGGCATGAAGCACCAGGTTGATGATGGAGAGCTCTTGGTTCATGGCAGGCGGTGAGGGAGAAGGTCGTTGGGAATGCGTTGAGGTTGCATCGTCGTGGCATTGACGCAGGCGATCCGGACTTGGCCTCGACACAGAAGTTGACGCTTGCCGCCGGCCTGGTCGCTGCGCCAGACATGCTGGGCGAGTTGCAAGGAGGCGGCACGCGCTGCTTGCACCAGCACATCGACCTCAATCGCATCGTCAAGGCGGGCGGGTTGGAGATAGTTGACTGAGACTTGGCTGACAACAAAAGCCATATTTTGGCATTGTCGCAACTGTTCTTGTGACACGCCGAAACTGCGCAGCCATTCGGTGCGTGCGCGCTCAAAGAATTTCAGGTAGTTGGCGTAGTACACGATGCCACCAGCGTCAGTGTCTTCCCAGTACACGCGCTGTGAAATGCAAAAGTCAGGCTCGTTCATCTGATCAACCGGATCGGCAGCATGAAGGCAGCTGCCAGGGGTTGATTATGGCCGCAGCCGCTGGTAAATGGGGCCCCAGAGTGGGTGTCCCGCTTCGGACTTGCTCAAAGTGAAGGAGGGGTCGGCTTCTCGGGCCGCGCGAAAGGCGGCTTCGCATTCTTTGAGGCGGCGGCTGCTGCAGTAGAGAAAAGCCAGGTGCTTGTGGGCAGCGGCCCGGTCTTTGGGCGAGCCCAGACCTGTTTGCAGCGCCAGGGTGAGTTGCTTCTCGGATTCGGGGTATTGGGCGTCTTCGTAGGCGCGAATGCCTGCCAGCAGGGCTTTTTCGCCGGGCCGCTCGGCCACGTCCATCAATCCGGGGGGGGCGGCAGGGGGCTGCGCGCAGCCCGCCAGAGCAAACACCAGGCCTGCCAGAGCGGCGGTACAAAGATGCTTCATGATCCGAACCGGTACTTGATGGAAATGGGTTGGCCCGCTGTTACTTTGACGGTGGTCGAGTAAGGCGGGAAGTCACCATTGCGAATGGTGATTTGGTGACGACCTTCAGGCAAGGTCAGCTCGTTGAGGGGCGGGGAGACGCCCGCGGTGACGCCGTTAACTTCGACTTGGCCCCAGGGACTCACGGCGATGCGGATGATGCCATTGGCCGGCTGCAGGGCCAAGGCCTCGCGGGCCTCGCGTGCATCGCGTGCCTCACGGACTTCGCGGGCTTCACGTGCTTCGCGGACTTTACGTTCGCGAGGTGTCTCGCGGCCGGGGGTGTCGGGGGTCGGCAGGAGGGACACCGGTGGCGCCAGGGTGGCTGGCGTGGGGATGGACGGGGGCGCTGGGGGCAAGGTGACAACGGGCACGGGCTCGGGCTCGGGCGCGGCCACTTCGGCTGGCAACACCACCACCTTGACTGGGGCCGAAGCAGGTGCAGGATCTAGATCGAACATGAGAGGCTGCGGGCTGGTGGCCGAGGCCACATGCGGTGCGGACGCCGTCGTGGCGGGTTGGACGTCAGCCTTGGGCGATGTGCTTTGGTTGGATTGCCAAGACCACCAGGCCAAGGCCGCCAACACCACCCCACCCGCGGCAAAGCCATAGCGGCGGCGCGGCCGGGGGGTGGGGAATGCCTCGACCACATCAATTTCTTGGCCATGGTCTTCCAGCCATTGGCGCAGTTCACGAGACAGGGCGCGGGCCGAGCGGTAGCGGTGCGCGACGTCCTTCTCCATGGCCCGAGCCGCAATGCCGGACAGCGCCCTGGGGATGTCGGGGTTCACGGTGTGCGCCGGGGGCGGTGTGTGATCCAAGACCGCCCGGGTGATCTCTTCAAGTGTGCTGCCCTGAAATGGCTTCTTGTCAGTGAGCAGCTCGTACAGCACCACGCCCAGCGCAAACACATCGGTCCGACGATCGACGGGTTGCTCCCGGACTTGCTCGGGCGCCATGTAGTAGGGCGAGCCGCCCGTGATGTCTTCAAGCCGGTGGCTGTCGTTGGTGTGGGTGACGCGGGCGATGCCAAAGTCCAGCACGCGTGGCTGGGTGCGGCTGAGCATGAAGATGTTGGCCGGCTTGATGTCGCAGTGCACCACGCCTTTGCTGTGGGCGTAGGCCAGAGCGTCGGCCACTCGCCGCACAATCAAGGCGGCCTGGGCATGGTTGGGGCGCCAGCCTTCTTTGCGCAGTTGGCGCAGGTCGCGGCCCTTGAGCAGCTCCATGGCGATGTAGGCCTTGCTGTCGCTGATGCCTGCATCGAAAACGGTGACGATGTGGGGATGAGACAGCCCTGCCGCGGCGCGCGCCTCGTGGAGAAACAAGGCGTTGAATTCGGTGCGCTTGCTTTCCTCAACGGCGACGTTGAGGGTTTTGATGGCGATCAGGCGCGACAGGAGAGGGTCATGGGCGGCGTACACCGAACCCAGGCCCCCTTCGCCGATTTTGTACTTGATGGCGTAGCGGCCGATGTGCCCGATGGTGGCCAGAGGGTCGCTGGAACCCTGCTCGGGTCCATACTGTGAGGCGGCCGCCGCATGGGGCAATACGGATGCCGAGTCTCCCCATTCAGCCGGATCGGCTGCCACGGTCGAGGCGGGCTCGGAATCGGAAGATGGGTTCGACATGTGCGCCTGAATCAGTGCCGGGCCTGGTTTTGAGTAGGGAACGCCGTAGCTTAGGCAGGATTACGACGCAGAGTAGGAAAGAAAAAGCCCAATCCGTGGCCATTTGTAACTGATTTGGGAAAAGTTGCACTGTGCTCAGGATAGAGCGTTGCCCAGACGATGGATGGCCTCTTCGAGTTGGGGCAGGGCGTTGGCGTAGGAAAAACGCAAGTAGCGCCGGTTGGCCGGCCCGCCAAAGTCTTTGCCTGGGGTGACGGCCACATGGGTGCGGTGCAACAGATCAAAGGCAAAATCCCAACTGTCAGGCGAGAAGCTTGAGCAGTCGGCCCAGGCATAGAAGGCGCCATCCGGCATCACGGGCACCGTCAGGCCGAGCTTGTTCAGTGCGGGGACCAAGTAGTCTCTGCGCGCCTTGAAGGCGGCGCGGCGTTGCTCAAACACGGCCAGGCTGGCGTCATCGAAACAGGCCATGGCGGCATGCTGGGCGATGGTCGAGGGACAGATGTAGAGGTTTTGTGCCAATTTTTCGATGTCGCGGACCAAGCTTGGAGGGACCACCAGCCAGCCCAAGCGCCAACCCGTCATGCAAAAGTACTTCGAGAAGCTGTTGACTGACAGCACATCGTCGCCCAGAGCCAAGGCACTGTGGCCCCAGGCATCGTCAAAGCTCAGGCCCAAATAGATCTCATCGACGAGCGTGAAGCCTTGGTGGGCGCGCACGGTTTGGTTGATCTGAGCCAGCGCGCTCGGATCGATCGAGGTGCCGGTGGGGTTGGAGGGTGAGGCCAGCAAGACGCCCCGGGTGCGTTCGCCCCAAGCCTCGGCCACGCTCTGGGCGCTGAGTTGGTAGCGAGTTTCTGGCTGCGTGGGCAGCAACACAGGGATGCCATCCGCAGCTGCAATGAAGTGCCGATTGCAAGGGTAGCTGGGGTCGGGCAGGAGAACTTCGTCGCCTGGGTTGATCAGGGCCAGGCAGGCGAGTTGCAGTGCCGCCGAAGCCCCCGCCGTGACGACGATGCGCTCGGGCGCGATGCTCAGACCATGGCGTTGGGCGTACCAGGCGCTGATGCGTTCACGCAGCGCAGGCAGGCCGAGGGCGTCGGTGTACTGGGTGCGACCCTCTTGGATGGCCCGCTGGGCGGCAGCTTGCACGGGCTGCGGGGCAGTGAAGTCAGGCTCGCCAATGTTCAAGAAGATCATCGGTTGCAGTGCGCAGGCTGGGCTATGGGCCAGGGCGGCCGCTGCCTTGGCGCACTCCATCACATAAAAGGGATCGATGTGTTGCAGGCGTTTGGCGGGCGTCATTTGTGGGGCGACCAATCAGCGGCGAGGGGCGGATCGGGCGGCTTGCACTTCCACGGGGCGCAGGTCGAGTGCGGCTTTGTCGAGCACGCCGTTGACGTATTTGTGGCCATCGGTGCCACCAAAGCTTTTGGTCAGCTCAACGCTTTCGTTGATGACCACTTTGTAGGGGATGTCGATGCAGTGCATGAGTTCATAGGCGCCGATCAGCATGGCGCCGTGCTCAACGGGCGAGAGCTCTTTGGTGGGGCGGTCCAGGTGCTGGCTGAGGGCCTGGTCGAGTGTCGCAGCCTCGCGGATGCAGCCGTGCAGCAGGACGTCGAAGTGGGCCTTGTCGCACTTGGCGAAGTCTTCTTGCTCGCGCATGTGCGCATCAATGACGCCCGCGTCGGTCGCCGACAAGCGCCATTCATAGAGCCCTTGCAGGGCCAGCTCACGCGAGCGACGGCGTGGCGATTTTTTGCGCACCGGGGGGGCTTTGTCGGCACCGGGCGGTGTGGAGTCTTTGGGTACGTTCACAACACATCTTTCATCAGGAGGGCCATTTCGATGGCGACGCGGGCCGCATCACGGCCTTTGTCTTCGGCCCGAGCCCAGGCTTGGGTTTCGGTTTCAACGGTGAGAATGGCGTTGGCAATGGGCAGTTGATGGTCCAGGCTGACCCGGGTGACGCCCGCCCCGCTTTCATTGGCCACGAGTTCAAAGTGGTAGGTCTCGCCGCGGATGATGCAGCCCAGCGCAATCAATGCGTCGAAACGCTTGCTCGATTGTCGGGCGAGGGCTTGCAATGCCAAGGGGACTTCAAGGGCGCCCGGGACATTGAGGTGAGTGATGTCCACGGCTGAGACGCCCAGGGTGCTCAGCTCTTGCAGGCAATGGCGTGCCAGGGTGTCGGTCAGGCTGGCATTGAAGCGGGCCTGGACCACGCCGATGCGCAAGCCTTGTCCCTGAAGGGGGCGGCCTGGCCCTTGTTCTGCGCCTTGCATGGAGTCAACCTTTCTGGACTGAATAGGGGTCAGGGGATGGGCGCGGGCACAAAGCCGGTGACCTCAAGGCCGTAGCCGACCATGCTGGGCATGCGACGCGGGCTGCCTAGCACGCGCATGCGGGTCACGCCCAACTCCCGCAGGATTTGCGCACCTACGCCATAGGTGCGCAGGTCCATGGGGGTGGCATGCGCAGTGGGTCCGGGGCGCATATTGTTGAGCAGTGCCATGGCTGATTCGCCGCAATTGAGCAGCACCGCGACACCCTGCTGGTTGGCCTGAAGGGCGCTGAGCGCTTGGGGCAGTGGCCAAGAGTGGGCCCGGAACTCGGCGTCCAGCAGATCCAGGACAGACAGCGGCTCATGCACGCGCACCCAAACTTCATCCGCAGCCGTCCATTGTCCATTGGACAGCGCGAGGTGCACGTTGCCCGTCCGATCTTTGAAGCTGGTGCAGCGAAACTCACCATACACAGTGACGAGGATGCGCTCGTCCAGGCGCTCGATCAAGCTTTCGTTGCGGATGCGGTGCTCAATCAGGTTGGCGATGGTGCCGATTTTCAGGCCGTGTTGCTGGGCAAATTCTTGCAGATCCGGCAGGCGCGCCATGCTGCCGTCGTCTTTCATGATCTCGCATATCACCGCGGTGGGCGACAAGCCCGCCATGGCGGCCAAGTCACAGCCGGCTTCGGTGTGACCAGCGCGCATGAGCACACCGCCGTCTTGCGCCTGCAAGGGGAAGACGTGACCGGGTTGAACCAGGTCATGGGCCTGCGCATTACGGGCCACAGCCACTTGGATGGTGCGCGCCCGGTCGGCGGCCGAGATGCCTGTGGTCACACCGGTGGCCGCCTCGATGGACACGGTGAAGGCGGTGCGGTGCTGGGTGCCGTTGCGTTGCGTCATGGGCTGCAGACCCAGGCGCGCGCAGTGATCGCGTGGCAGGGTCAGGCAGATCAAGCCGCGGCCGAAACGAGCCATGAAATTGATGGCCTGCGGCGTGACGTGCTCAGCGGCCAGCACGAGATCGCCTTCGTTTTCGCGGTCTTCTTCGTCAACGAGAATGACCATGCGCCCAGCGGCCAGCTCGGCCACCAGTTCAGGTATGGGGGAAATCGACATCGTAGGATTGTAGAGAATGCCGCCCGCTGTTCGGCGAAAGGCCGACGCGGGCCGTGAAGACGGTATCAAAAAAGATGATGTGTTGCGCTATTCAAGGGGTTGGCGGCTCAGCATCCGCTCCACATACCGCGCGATGAGATCAACTTCGAGGTTCACCAGGCTGCCTGCGTGCAGGGTTCCCAGAGTCGTGTGGGTGAGGGTGTGCGGGATCAGGTTGATGCGGATGTCGCAATGGGCTGGCGTACCCGCATCCCCCGCGTGGTCTGTGACTTGGTTCACGGTCAGGCTCACGCCATTGACGGTGATGGAGCCTTTGTAGGCCAGGAAGCGGCCCAGCTCGTGAGGCGCCTGGATGCGCAGCAGCCATGACTCGCCCACGGGGTCAAACTGGGCGACGCGGCCCAAGCCGTCGACATGGCCGCTGACCAGGTGACCGCCCAAACGGTCGTGGGCGCGCAGCGCTTTTTCGAGGTTGACTGTCCCCGCGTGGTTCAGCCCCGCGGTTTTATCTAAGCTTTCCGCTGACACATCGACGGTGAACCAATGGGCGGCCACGTCAAAATGGGTCAGCGTCATGCAGGCCCCGTTGAGGGCGATGCTGTCGCCGGCTTGCGCGTCGTCCAGGTAGCCCGGAGGTGTTTTGACCGTCACACGCTTGCCGTGTAAGACATCCGCGCCCAAGGCTTGGACATGAGTGATCTGGCCGATGCCAGTGATGATGCCAGTGAACATTCGGGGGGGAGCCGTTAAGTTAAATGCGCAGACTACCTCAGATACTTGTTAACACGCCCCAGGGCGGGCCAAGATGCGCAGGTCGTCGCCGATCAGGGTGACGCTGTGATAGCGCAGGCGAACCCCATCTTGCAGGCTCGTGAGGGGGCCAAAATCTGACAGGTCGCGACCACTGCCCAGCAGCAAGGGTGCCATGTAGATGAGGTATTCGTCGACCCAGCCTTCGCGAATGAAGGCCCCGTTGAGGTGCTGGCCTGCCTCCACGTGGAGCTCGTTGACGCCACGCTGGGCCAGGTCGCCGAGCAGCACCTCGAGGTTGACGTGGTTTGGGCGATGACCCGTGGCGATCGTGGCGACCTCTGCGCCTTGCGTTTGCAGGGCGGCACGGCGCTCACTGTGAGGTGCCGTGGCGTAGAACAGCACGGGGCCAGGGGCCTGCAGCAGTTGGGCTTGCGGCGAGGTTTGCAGCTCGGCATCCAGCACCACACGCAGGGGCTGGCGGGCAGTGGGCACCAGCCGCACATCCATGCGAGGGTCATCACTAAGCACCGTCCCCACGCCCGTCAACACAGCGCCAGCGCGCTTGCGCCAGGCATGCCCATCAGTGCGGGCGGCGGCGCCGGTGATCCACTGGCTTTTCCCGTTGGCCAAGGCCGTGCGGCCGTCCAGGGATACAGCCACTTTCAAACGAACCCAGGGCCGGCCCCGCTGCATGCGGGAGAAAAAACCGATATTGAGCTCATGGGCTGCCTCGGTGCAGGGGCCTGCGGGCAGCTGTTCGACGTTCAGCCCAGCGGCGCGCATGCGGGCCATGCCTTGCCCTGCCACCAGGGGGTTGGGGTCGCTCACGGCCACCACCACCCGCTCGATACCTGCCGCGATCAAGGCATCACAACAAGGGGGGGTACGGCCCTGATGGGCGCAGGGTTCCAGCGTCACGTAGGCCGTGGCGCCTTGCACGGAGTCACCCCGAGACAGCGCGTCTTGCAAGGCCATGGCCTCGGCGTGAAGGCCGCCCGCTGCTTGCGTGTGCCCTTGAGCAATCAGGCGGCCATCGGGCCGGGCGATCACGCAGCCCACACGCGGATTGGGGTCGCTCAAGCCAATGGCCTGTTCAGCCAAGCTCAGCGCTTGGCGCATCAAAACATCGGTCGTTGAAGGAGCAAGTGCCATGAGAGACGCTGGGGGTAAAGGCACGCCTGAAGCAGGGCGGCGCTGTTTTGTCGGTTGCGTGCGCGGGTGTTGGAGAACAGGGGGCTGTTCAGCCGGTGGCTGGGTTGAGGCATGATCCCGGGTTATTTCCCCCTTTCGGATCGCTCATCATGCAAGAAATTTCCCCTGTTCAGTGGACGGCTGCTGTGCTTTTTGCGCTGGCCCTGATTCACACCTTTTCGGCCAAAGCCTTTGAGCGCCTGGCGCACCGGTATCCCAAGCATGCCGGCGTGTTCCATTTGTTGGGCGAGGTGGAGGTGGTGTTCGGGCTGTGGGCCGCAGTGCTGATTGCGGCCATGGCCTTGATGGCTGACGGTGCGCAGGCCATGAAGTATGCCGAGTCACGGCAGTTCGTGGAGCCCTTGTTTGTGTTTGTGGTGATGGTGATTGCGGCATCCAAACCTGTGCTGACGGCGGTGTCGTCATTGCTGGCGGTCATGGCGCGTTGCATGCCTGTGCCAGGGTCGGTGGCACAGGTCTGGTTGGGCCTGGCGGCAGTGCCCTTGTTGGGCTCGTTGATCACCGAGCCTGCGGCGATGACCTTGGCCGCGTTGATGCTGCGGCCGCGGGTCTTCAAAGCCGGCCCGCCCGAGTGGACCAAGTACGCGGCCATGGGGGCCTTGTTTGTCAATGTGTCGATTGGGGGCACGCTCACGTCATACGCTGCGCCGCCTGTCCTGATGGTGGCCACTGTGTGGCAGTGGGACAGCAGCTTCATGTTTCATACGTTCGGCTGGAAGGCGCTGATCGCTGTGGTGATCAATGCCACGGCGGTGACCTGGCTGTTGCGCAAGCATGTGTTGGCCTCGGCAGAGGATGATGCCCCCTCTGCAAGCGTGCCCGGTGTGATTCAGCTGGTGCACTTGGCGTTCTTGGCTGCCGTGGTGGTGTTTGCCCACCATCCGGTGATTTTTCTAGGGCTGTTTTTGTTTTTTATGGGGTTCACGCAAGCCTATGCCACCCATCAGTCACCACTGATTTTGAAGGAGGGCTTGATGGTGGGGTTTTTCTTGGCAGGCTTGGTGGTGTTGGGGGGCATGCAGCAATGGTGGCTGCAGCCGGTCGTGACGTCCTTGGAGCCCCTGGCCCTGTTTTTTGGCGCCGTGGCTTTGACCGCCGTCACCGATAACGCCGCCCTGACCTACTTGGGCTCATTGATTCAGGGCATCAGCCCGCAGGCCCAGTACATGCTGGTGGCGGGTGCGGTGGCTGGTGGCGGGCTGACTGTGATTGCGAACGCGCCCAACCCCGCGGGGATGGCGTTGTTGCGCGGAGGGTTTAACGACGGTGCGGTTGGTGTGTTGGGGCTGTTGGCGGGCGCGGCGGGGCCTACGGCGGTGGCCATTGCTGCATTCTTGCTGCTTTGAGGTTGGGAGCAATTCCACTGTCTCGGTGGGTTTGACGGGTTGATTTTGCCAAAGCGAACGGGTGGCGCATTGGCAAGCTCAGCTGGCAGGAATGCAGTGCGCGGGGACGTTGCGCCTGGGGCACGCTCCTGGATCCCCGCCTGCGCGGGGATGACGGGGGCGGGCGGGGATGACGGGGGCGGGCGGGGATGACGGCGGAAGGCGGGGATGACGGCGGAAGGCGGGGATGACGGCGGAAGGCGGAGATGACGGCGGAAGGCGGAGATGAAGGCGGAAGGCGGAGATGGCGGGGGCAAGGGTTGGCATCTCGCCACGTCATTCCCGCGCAGGCGGGAATCTAGCAGCCGGTGTACTGCGCCATAGGCCTCTCAACAATTCAAGCTTTCAAATTCACTAAGCCGGTGTACTACAGGCCCAGTGCAGCCTTGTCGACCACGTGGTTTTGGCCTCCGCGGTGCGCGATTTTGAGCGCGCCGAGTTGGTTGCCCAGCTCAGCACACCGGGCGAGCGACCAGTCGCGCTCCAGGCCATACAACAGCGCCGCACGAAACGCATCGCCACACCCCGTGGGGTCCAGGACAGCGCTGGCGGTGAGCCCTGGGATCAAGGTGCGCTCGCCGTGCTCCCAGACTTCACAGCCTTGTGCTGCCAGCGTGACCACCACACCGCGCAGATGTGAGCGTGACAGCGAGGCCAGGCTCTCACCGGTGCGGTCGCACAGCATGCGGGCTTCGTAGTCGTTGAGGGCGACCCAAGTGGCCTGTTGAACGAATTGCTTGAGCTCAGGGCCGTCGAACATCGGCAGGCCCTGGCCGGGGTCAAAAATGAAGGGAATGTTGGCTGCGGCGAGTTGGGCAGCATGTTGCAGCATGGCGTCTCGGCCGTCCGGCGCGACGATGGCCACGCGAATGTCAGCCCGCGCAGGGACCGTGGTTTGGTGCGCCTCTTGCATGGCCCCGGGGTGAAAGGCGGTGATTTGGTTGTTGTCGGTGTCGGTGATGATGATGGCTTGCGCGGTGTACTGATCGGGGATGGTGCGCACAAATTCCGTGCTGGCGCCCCAACTGCGCAGACGCTCCAGGTACTGGGCGCCGTCGTCGGCCCCCACCGCAGCCATGACCAAGGGCTCACCGCCGAGCTGTGCCAGGTTGTAGGCGATGTTGCCCGCACAGCCACCGAACTCTCGGCGCAGCGTGGGAACCAGAAACGACACATTCAAAATGTGAACCTGGTCGGGCAAGATCTGCTGCGCAAAGCGGCCCGGGAAGGTGGTGATGGTGTCAAACGCCAGGGATCCGCAGATCAATGCCGACATGGTTGCTCCAGTTGAGGGGGGTGGGGTGGCTCACGGATAAAACGCTTCGACGGTGTAGCCCACGATGCGTTGTTCTTTATCGCTCAGTTGAACTTGCAGCTGCGTTTCCGCATCGGGCTCCAGGACCGTGGTTTTGGTCTGTAGGTCGAGCGGGTGCAGCATGCGTCGGGTGATCAGCAGGCCGCTGGCATCGCGCAGGCTGAGATCGAGCGAAGGCATGGCGACCGCAAAATGGCTTTGGTTGCGCAACACCACGGACAGCAAAAAACTGTCCGTGGTGTTGGGTTTTCGCGCCAGGGTGGTGCTTTCGACCACCACGCTGTCGATGCTGCGGGGCGCTTGCACCTGGCACTGGACGATTTGGCACCAGCGCACGAGCATGGGGGCCATCTGGGGCCAGCGTGCCGCCGTGATGTCGCGATAGTGGTTCATGACTTGCAGTGACAACACGGCGGCCAGAACCACGCTGGCGCTGATCAGCATGGCACGCATGCGTGGGCTTTGCCACTGGGCCTGGCGCTCGGCCATGCGCACGAACTCCAGCGTAGCGGGCTCATAGTCGTCACCCACGTCATTGCTGGGCGATTCCATCCCCGCAATGATGGTTTCTGCATGCGGATCGACGGTCGGTTCGGCACGCTGTGGTTTCAGGGGCAGGGGCTGTGTGACCTCAGGGTCGGGTGCGTGCGCGACGACATCGGCGTCGAACTGCGCATCGGCAAAATCATCATGCCCGCGGGGCTTGGACTCGGGTCCGGTGGCGATGCTGCCATCAGAGCGGCGGCGGGCAAAAAAGGGCTTCTCAGGTGTCGGGCTGCGCTTGAGTGGGCTGGCCCGCGACGATTCTTTGCTCTTGACAGCTTTGCTGCTGGGCGCAGGGGCTTCACGGTCTCGGGTGGGTTTGGAGCGGCTGCTCTCGCGTGACTTTTTGCTGCCCCCCAGGCCACCGGCCTGCGAGGTTTGCCAGCGTGCGGGGGTGTCGCGTTCAAGGTCAAACAGCGCCTCAAGGGCATTGAAAACCGTGCCGCAACGGCCACAGCGCACCCACCCCTCAGAGACCTTGAGCTGATCCTGGACGACCCGGAACACTGTTTTGCAAGAGGTGCAGCGAGTGGCCAAACTCATGAGGGGGACACCATCTTGAAAAGGCAGTTGATGAGACACGCAAGACGCGTGACTCCAATCATAAGGTGCTGCGCTGGCCTGCCATCAGGATCCACCCCTCTTCTTCGCTGGAAACTGCGATGTGCAGGCCTGCGGCGTAGGCTGCCTGCAACTCAGGCGCTTGGCGCGTGAGGATTCCGGCCAGGATCAGATGACCGCCGGGACGCACCAGGCCCCACAGCAGCGGGGCGAGTAATTTGAGCGGCGTGGCCAATATGTTGGCGATCACGAGGTCGTAGGTGCCGCTGACGATGTCGGGCAGGCCCGTGCTCACCTGCACGCCATTGGCCAGTGCATTCGCTTGGCTTGCTTGCACCGCCGCGGGATCGATGTCAACGCCCACCACGTCTTGGGCCCCGTGCAACGCCGCCCCGATGGCCAGAATGCCTGAGCCGCAGCCGTAGTCGAGCACCCTGGGCCAGCCCGCTGTCGGGGCGTTGTGGGCGATCCAGCGCAGGCACATGCGGGTGGTGGGATGGGTGCCTGTGCCGAAGGCCAGGCCGGGGTCAAGCCGGATCACCCGCCGTGCTTCGGTGGGGGGTTCATGCCAGCTGGGCACAACCCAGAAGTCGGGCGTGATGGCCACAGGGGTGAACTGTGACTGCGTCAGGCGCACCCAGTCGTGGTCCGGAACTGCCTCGATGGTGCCCACCCGAATGTCTTGCGCCCAAGGCTGTGCCTGGATGAGCTCGGCCGCTTCCTGCGCCTGGGCCTCGGTGCTGAAAAGGGCTTTGATGATCGAGTCGTCCCAGCCTGGCGCGGGGGCTGGCATGCCAGGCTCGCCGAACAGCGCTTGCTCGGCGTCGGTGTCGGCGTGGGCGTCTTCTACGCTGGCAGACAGGGCGCCCAGCTCGTCCATCAGGGCGTCAGACAGGGCCTCAACCCATTCTCCTGGAACCCGCAGTTGCAACTCAACCATGTCCGTGTCAGTGCCTCAGCGTTTGTGCTGCGCCATCCAGTTTTCCAGGTAATGGATGCTGGTGCCGCCCTCGATGAATTTGGCATCTGCCAGGAGCTCGCGGTGCAGTGGGATGTTGGTGGAAATGCCTTCCACCACCATCTCTGACAGGGCAATGCGCATGCGGGCCAGGGCCTGCTCGCGGGTGTCACCATGGGTGATGATTTTGCCGATCATCGAGTCGTAGTACGAGGGCACGAAGTAGTTGGTGTAAGCGTGCGAGTCCACGCGCACGCCAGGGCCGCCCGGCGCATGCCAGGTTGTGATGCGCCCCGGCGAGGGGGTGAACTTGTAGGCGTCTTCGGCATTCACCCGGCATTCGATGGCGTGGCCATTGACCTGAATCTGGCGTTGCGAGAAGGGCAGTTTTTCGTTGGCAGCAATGCGAATTTGTTGCTGCACGATGTCAATGCCTGTCACGAGCTCGGTCACGGGGTGCTCCACTTGCACGCGGGTGTTCATCTCGATGAAATAAAACTCGCCGTTTTCAAAGAGGAACTCAAAGGTGCCTGCCCCACGGTAGCCGATTTTTTTACATGCGGCGGTGCAGCGGTCACCGATGCGCTCGATCACCCGGCGGGAAATGCCTGGCGCAGGGGCTTCTTCGATGATTTTTTGGTGGCGCCGCTGCATCGAGCAGTCTCGCTCTCCCAGCCACACGGCATTCTTGTGTTGGTCGGCCAAAATCTGGATTTCGATGTGCCGCGGGTTTTCGAGAAACTTTTCCATGTAGACCGAGGCATTGCCGAAGGCTGCGCCCGCCTCAGTGCGTGTGGTTTGCACTGCGTGGATCAAGGCGGCCTCGGTGTGCACCACGCGCATCCCACGCCCGCCACCGCCGCCAGCCGCTTTGATGATGACGGGGTAGCCCACGGTGCGGGCGATGCGGATGATTTCCTTTGGGTCGTCTGGCAAAGCGCCTTCGGAACCAGGGACGCAGGGGACACCCGCCTTGATCATGGTTTGCTTGGCGGAGACCTTGTCGCCCATGGTGCGGATGGCGTCTGGGGTGGGGCCAATGAAGGTGAAGCCACTGCGCTCCACGCGCTCAGCAAAGTCAGCGTTCTCTGACAAAAAACCGTAGCCAGGGTGGATGGCTTCTGCATCGGTGACCTCGGCCGTGGCGATGATCGCGGGCATGTTGAGGTAGCTTAGGGATGAGGGCGGTGGCCCGATGCACACGGCTTCATCGGCCAGCTTCACGTATTTGGCATCGCGGTCGGCCTCGGAGTAGACGACGACCGACTGAACGTTCAGCTCGCGACAGGCGCGCTGAATGCGGAGGGCGATTTCGCCCCGGTTGGCAATGAGGATTTTCTTAAACATAGGTGCCTCGGCTCGGCTGCGTGCGGGGCTCACGCAAGGGAAGTCATCGCAACCCCTTTGGGGGCGGATGCCTCGGTCTGAAAAAAGGGGGTGTATGAGGCAGCGT
>JANMGB010000322.1:0-2109 GCA_031374415.1 Burkholderiales bacterium | reverse complement strand
CGGCGACGAGCACACGACGTACGTGAACGCCGACGCCGACTAGGAAGAGAGCGTCGACCGACCGAAGGAGTTCGATGTGATGGATCTGCCGACCGCACAGAAGACGTACCACGCCAACCCCGCTACGCGTGAGCACTGGGCGCAGCCCGGCAGCGGCTGGACGTCACTTGTCTACGCGGCGCACATCTTCACATGGAATAGCAACCCGACGTTCCGTGTCATTCTGAGCGACAAGTGATCGGCAAGCACCAAGCACACCGCAAACGTGTTTGTCTCGAAATGAACGGCGTTTGCCAATTTTCAACCGCGTGCGGCCAGCAACTCGGCCGTCGCCAAGCCGCGAGCGGCAACAGACGCAGCACTGGACGGTGCTCGTGTGCTGGTCGACATCGAGCGGGCCGCGCCGCTGCTCGAGCAGCTCTGTGCTGAAGCGCGCCGCCTCGGTTGCTCGCTGCCGAATCATGACGGCCGCCTGCCGCCGTTAGACGCCCGACGGATCGAGCTCGGCGGCGCCAGAATCGGCCGGTCGACGAGCGGGAGCAGCACCGCGTTGCACGCCAACGCCACCAGCAGAATAGCCTCGCGCAGCGACATCGAGCAGCGTCGGGGACTGGAACAACGGCGTCAAGCAGCAGCAATGCGTCGCCTTGCCTGAAGCATCACAGGAATGAGTGTTTCGCAGTGCCATGAGCACTGCTCGAACACGCAATCACGACGAGCCGGCGCAGGCGTGCAGGTGTCGTATGCCGCCGGCGAACACGTGTGCGCTCAGTGTTTGACGTGCTGCAGCAGCATCGAGGCGCTACGGCGACACTGCGCCGACCACGATCATCTCGACGTGGCGCACGGCATCGGCGTTGGTGTGCGACGCTCGCGAAAGAAGACAAGCCGCTACGACGACGACCACGACGACGGCGAATCAGTTGCTGCAGCAAAGGCCGGTGCCGCTGCAGCACCCAACGACCATGACGATGACGACGACGCGTTCAATGCTCCGCAGCCACCGCTGCATGCGAAGCGCAAGCGCATGGTGCAGCCTCGGCGAGCGGCGCCGGCGCCGCTCTTGCGTGCGGCAGAGCCAGCGGTTGCGCACGTTCCAGTCGAGCCGGCGCCGCCAGCAGTGCCTCGACCACCAGCGCAAGCGCCTCACGTCGACTCGCCGGCGCCGGCTCAAGCGATGCCGCCGCAGCTCGACGTGTCGCGTGTTCGCCTCGCCTTTGAGTCGTCTCCGCCGGTGTTTGACGTCGACTTCTACAATCTGGAGGTGCGCACGGAGTGGCTGCTGACACTCACGCATCTGCTGTGCATTGCATCGACGCAGTTTCGCTTCAGCTTGCTGCAGCTCGGCAACAAGCTGGGTGCGCGCGTCGGCCTGCGCGGCGTTGTGCAGCTGCTTGTCGACCCGCCCGTCTTTGTGAGGCAGGCCGATCACAGCGCGTTGATCGAAGCGCTCTGTGCCTGCGACGACGGCAGCATGGTGCTCACCAAGCCAAAGTACACTCGCTTCGACTACCGCAAGGAGGAAGGCGACGAGAATGACTTTGACGGCGACGTCGACATGGCGCCGGTGCCGTTTGCCGTCACGGCGGCCTTTGTTACGGCGAGTCGCCTCGTCGCGGTGCTGCGCACCGTCGGCATCTTGACCGTGCGCACAACGCGGTTCAACGGCAAGACGCCGCTCGCCGACTTCATCGCGATGTACGCGCCGTTCATCGTCACCGACCCGTGGTCGCAGAGTGTGCTCGACGTTAGTGCGGTGGTGCGCATCGACGACGGCACGAGCATCGCGCTCGTCGGTGCAACCGGCCAAGGCGTGAGTGTGATGGAGATGTGCGGCGCGCTCGGCGAGCAGTGCGGCAGCGTGTCGGCCGGCCCGCTGCTGCTCGGCGCCGGCCTGCGCTACCTGTCGACGTGGATCTACAGCAGCCGTCTCGTGCACCACCTCAAGGCCGACGGTCTCAAGTCGACGCTGCAGCCGCACGAGAGCGTGCGCCAGGCCGCAGAGTACCGACGCCGTCTCGTGCCGACGCTCGAGCAGTGGTGCGCCAAGGTCGAGAGTCCGCAGTTTCGCGACCGCGGCCGGCTCGGCGAGCTGCGCTTCGAGGTGCG
>JANMGB010000079.1:0-25550 GCA_031374415.1 Burkholderiales bacterium | reverse complement strand
CGGACTGCCAGTTCGCCTCCAGTTGCTCTCCACCCCGCTTCGCAGCGACGCAGTTACTCTCGGCTACGGGGTCATGGCTTGCCCCGACACGGACTTCCACCGTGCTGATTGCACGCCTTCACGGGCGCACGATCCCCGCCTGCGCGGGGATGACGGGAGAAGGCGGGGATGACGGGCCCAGGGGTTGGCATCTCACCACGTCATTCCCGCGCAGGCGGGAATCCAGCAGCCTGTGTACTTCACTATGGGCCCCGCAACAATTCAACCTTGCAAATTCACTGAGGCGGGGTACCAGTGTCACCCTTTCCCCGAAAGACACCATGGATTTCCAGCTCACTTGTGCCAACTGGTCGGCGCCAACAGCGACATAATCGGCCACCCACCGAGGGAGTGTCGATGGCCATCGCACCGTTGCTGCAAGAATTTGTCGATGATGAACTGAAGCGATCGGCAGATGTGATCGAGGCAGCGCGGCTGAGCGCTTTCAGCAACCTCCAGCACGCAAGCACTGGATCGGTCGGATCATCCGTCGAGCGAACGACCTTGTTTGACTTGATCGAGTTGCTTCAGGCGCGCAAACAGAGCTATACCGACGCTTTTGTTCAGAGTCTGAGGCGGCTGCTCACAGCGGACCTGGACGAGCAAAGCAATCAAGTCTCGTCTGCCCAGGGTGACCTGAGCGGCACTTTGACGCTGTTGGATGAGTCTCGCGTCGAGTCGGACATCGAGATTGCACGGGTGGTGCAGGGCATCAAGGATGTCGCCGAGTGGGAGCTGAGGGAGCTGCAAACATTCACCTCCACACTCAGTGGTCATGTGCATGTGATCGCTGACACCAACCCATTGGGCCCGTTGTTATACGCCCGGGCACTGTGGGAAGCCGTGATCGCCACCACCGCGGCGACTGGCCAGCGTCGCGCACTGATGCGAGTCTGTGGCGAAGCCCTGGCGACGCAACTGAAGAAGGCATGGGCCGGCGCGGCCACGAGGCTTGAAGATCAGGGCGTCAAGCCGGGGATTTACCGCACCACCGTGCTCACCCCAGGCAGTGGGGTTGAGCGCGCAGGCTCGCATCGCAACACCGTGGGCGTCATCAAAAAATCACCCAAGTCTGCGCCCGGCCAAGGCGGGGTCGGCTCCATGGTGGGGCACACGCAAAGGGGCCGGGGAACTGGCTGGCCGACAGTGCGAAGCGATCAACCCGCGCGCTCGCACTCGTTGGATCGGGAGCTCGAAGAGACCTTGCGGAGCTTCGAAGAAGTATTGCGTGATTTGCCTGTACCCAATGCCCATGCGCGTCGCAACAGCACGGCTTCAGCGCCGCGGCTGCGTGATCACCAGGTGAATTTGAGTGAGGGGGCGTCCCAGGAGGGCGATCGACAGGTGATTGACTTGCTGTCACGCTTGTTTGACATCATCTTGTCTGACGTGAGCGTGCACCCCGGGCTGCGGATTTTGATCGCCAGGTTGCAGGCTTCCGCACTGCGTGTGGCCTTGCATGAAGCAAGCATGATGGAAGATCGGGAGCATCCGGCCTGGGCGTTGATGGATTTGATGGGCAAGGCCAGTGCGTTGTACACGGAAGCGGGTGATCCTCGCCTGGACGCACTGCTCACTTATGGCGAGAGGCTGGTCAATGAGTTGGCGCCGCACCGCACACCGGATGGCGCTCGCTACCGGCGAGCCAATGAGTACCTGAGCCAATGGCTGAGCGCCCAGTTGGCGCAACAGCTCGCAGAGGCTACCCCTCAGGTGGAGCAACTGTCTCGAACCGAGCAGCGCCATGCCCTGCAAGCCCAACTCTCCTTGCGATTGCGTACTCAGCTGGGTAGTTTGCAAGTGCCTGAAACCTTGCGGCACTTCATCACCGACACCTGGGCCAAGGTGTTGGCCGAGTCGTTTCAGCGCTACGGTGAAGATGCTGAGGCCACGGTCGGTTATGTGAAGGCTGTAGACGACTTGCTATGGAGTTTGACCCCCCTCGACCACCCCACGAGCCAACGTCGGCTGTTGTCTGTGCTGCCCGGGTTGCTACAACGTTTGCGCAGGGGCATGGCACTGATTCAACTGCCCACCGCCGCGCAAGAGACCGTCCTGAGCGATCTGCTGGTGATTCACACCGAGGCATTGCGACCAGGGGAACGCGAGCTCATGAGCGGCTTGAGCACGCAGTCTGCCGAACAAATCGTGCAGGAATTGCGTGACGAGGTGTTGGAGGATCACGGTCGCTCGGGCTTTGCAGACTCATTGATCGATGTGAGCTCCATGGACACGGTGCCCGCAGAGTTGATCGAGGTGCGCTCGCCGAACATGCTCGTAGACACTCCCCAGAAGCAGACCGCGACGGCGTTGAAACTGGGCGCACGCCGGCGGCTGTTTGTGTGCGGGCGCTGGATGCGAGTTCAGTTGATGTGGCGTAGCCCACAGGGGAGTTTGCTCCTGTTTGGGGGTGAGTCACCTGGGCGCACGCACTCCATCACCGAGCGCGCGTTACAGCGCTTGATCGATGAGGGATTGCTTCTGCCTTTGGAAGAAAAAAGTCTGGTGCAACGCGCCATAGAAAGCCTATATCGCGAATTGGGTTGACCGCAGGTGTAGTTGCAGGTTCAAGTTGTTTTGCTGATTGCCGAAAAAGTGGATGGCTGAAGACCGATGCCGAGTCTCTTGAGCGTGAGCTCAAGAATCATCGGATCGCAGCCTTCTGTGGTGCCGAATGCCTAACTCTTGTAGGAGCAGTGATGAAACTGTCCCAGCTGTTCTTGACCCTTGTCTGTGCCGCGCCGCTGTTCAGCGCCCACGCTGGCCGCCCATTGGCCACCGAGGACGCCGGCGTGCTGGATCCCCGAGACTGTGAGTGGGAGTCCTTTGCCGCAAGGGGCACCGAGCGTGGCAGCAGCGCGGTCAATACGCTGTCAACGCAACTGGGCTGTGGCGTCGGCCTTGGCACCCAACTCGCCCTGGCTGTGCAACGTGAATCTTCGGACGGGCAGCATGCCAACGCGCTGGTGCTGGGCGGCAAAACAGCGCTGATTGAACGCAAGGACGACACACCGGGCCTGACCCTGGCCTGGGGCGCAGCCAGCGTAAAGTTGCCCTTTGAGGCCATGAAACACGAGCGCACGGCGCTGAACCTGGTGCTGAGCCATGAGTTGGCCAAAGCCCTGACGGGCCACGCCAACCTGGGCTGGGTCCGCAGCGAAAGCGCGCGCCGCACAGCCATGACCTGGAACCTGGCGACCGAGTACGCCCTGGGCCACGGCGTAGACGTGATGGCCGAGTACTACGGCGAACAACACGACAAACCCTGGTTCGGCGCGGGTGTGCGTTTGGCCGCCACCGACAAGCTCAGTTTCGATGCCTCATACAGCTTGCAGTCGGGTGCGGCCAAGGCCAAACTCTTGACGATCGGCGCCAAACTCGCGTTTTGAGTTTCACCCGCATCGCCTCCCAACACCTTGCATCCAGGATTGGCCCATGAGTTGGTTTCAAGCCCTGACCGTCCGAGCCAGCATGGCGGTCTTTGCTGCACTGGCCATTGCCGCCATGCTCGGTATCGGCGCCATGGCCGCGCTCAGTGCCGCCCGCAGCGAGATCCTGGCCGACCGCCTGTTGGCCGACCTCAAGGTCAGCCGTGCTTCGGGTGACATCGACATGATGCACGACGCCCTGCGCTCCGACACCTTCGCCGCGCGCCTGGCCGGAAGCAAGGTCAGTGACGAAGAGAGGAAGGACATCGGGAAGGATCTCGACAGTCATGTCGCCAAACTGAAGGCCTCGCTCGAAGTTGTCCAGGCCAACGCAAGCGGTGACACGGTACGGGCCTTGAACGACGCGAAACCGGCACTTCAGGCGTACGTCGCCGACGCGACTGCGCTGGTCAAGGCAGGTTTGAGCGACGCGGCGGACGACGCGCGGGTGAAGGCCTTCGACAAGAGCTTCGAAGCGCTGGAGGACTTGCTCGAAAAACTCAGCGCCGCCATCGAAAGTGCGGCCGACGTTTCGGCGGCCGAGAAGGCCGCGCGCTACAAACGCGAAAGGTTGTTGCTGGCGGCGGCTATTGTGCTGGCGGGCAGCTTCATCGGCGTGTGCGCCACCCTCTTCACGCGCACCACGCTGCGCCGCCTGGGCGCCGAGCCCGTGGCCTTGCGCCAGTTCGCGACCCAGATCGCCGACGGCGCGCTTGACGGCACGCTGGCCGGCACGCCCTGCAATGACAGCGTCGCCGGCGCCATGCTGCGCATGCGGCATACGCTGGAACAGTCCGTCCGCCAGATCCGCGGTGGCGCCGAGAGCGTGGCGACGGCCAGCGCGGAGATCGCAGCCGGCAACAACGATCTGTCAACGCGCACGGAGCAACAGGCTGGCGCGCTGCAGCAGGCAGCGGCCACGATGGAGGAGCTGGGCTCAACGGTCAGACAGAACTCCGACAACGCCAGTCAGGCCAACCAGTTGGCGCTGAACGCCTCCACGGTGGCGGTGCAAGGCGGCGAGGTAGTGAGCCAGGTGGTGGACACCATGAAGGGCATCAACGAGTCGAGCAGAAAGATCAGCGACATCATCGGCGTGATCGACGGCATTGCCTTCCAGACCAACATCCTGGCACTCAACGCTGCGGTCGAAGCAGCCCGTGCCGGCGAACAAGGCCGTGGTTTTGCGGTGGTGGCCAGTGAAGTACGCAGCCTGGCGCAGCGCAGTGCTGATGCCGCCAAGGAAATCAAGCTGCTGATCGGTGCCAGCGTCTCGCAGGTCGAACAGGGCACCGCCCTGGTCGACCGCGCCGGCGCGACGATGGAGGAGGTGGTGTCCTCGATCAAACGGGTGACCGACATCGTGGGCGAGATCAGCGCGGCCAGCAGCGAACAGAGCAGCGGTGTGGCCCAGGTGGGCGACGCGGTCACGAAAATAGACCAGGCGACGCAGCAGAACGCCGCCCTGGTGGAAGAAAGTGCCGCGGCGGCGGAAAGCCTGAAGCACCAGGCCAGTCAACTGGTGCAGGCGGTGTCGGTGTTCAAACTTGCCTGAGTAGCCAGCGCAGGACTGCGGTGTTCGCTCACACTCAGTTCGGGTGCGTGATGTTGCCTTCGATCGTCAGAGGACTGGCGTCGGCAAGGCCACAGGATGAGCCCACTCATGGAGCACCGCTGCAGCATCACCCACACCGATTTTTTTGAGTGCGGAGAACAAGCACACGCTGACGTCAGCCTCAGGCGTGGTGACCTGCCCTAGCTCGGTCTGCACCGAGCTCAGGATGGCGCCGCAGTCGCGCCGATTGAGCTTGTCGGCTTTGGTTAACAGCACGAGCAGCTTCACAGCGCCATTGGCCACACGGGGCGCCACGAAACTGAGCAGTTGTTGGTCAAGCGCGGTGAGCCCAAGTCGGGAGTCCACCATCAAGACGACACCCACCAGACTGCGGCGGGCGCCCAGGTAGTCGGCCATCACTTGCTGCCAGCGCAACTTGGCGCCGCGTGCCACGGCCGCGTAGCCATAGCCGGGCAAATCGGCCCACAAGGCATCAGCCTGGTCTTTGGGGCCCAACTCAAAGAGGTTGATGTGCTGGGTGCGACCCGGCGTTTTTGAGGCAAACGCCAAGCGGCCGATTTGGGCCACCGTGTTGATGGCCGTGCTCTTGCCCGCGTTCGAGCGACCCACGAAGGCGACCTCAGGTAGTTCGGTCACAGGAAGCTGGTGCAGCTCGCTGGCGGTGGTTAAAAACCGGGCGGTATGGGCCCAGGCCAAAGCCTGTTTGTGGACCGGATTGACGGGTGTTTGTTGTTGTTCTTTCATGCGCTGTGTGCATGCCGCAGCAAGGCGGCATTCAAAACCCGAAGCATGCATTGTAAAATCTCTGGGTTCTGCTTCAGGAAAAACATCTGCCATGACGTCTGCCGCTCGTGCCCTGCCCGGTTTGCTGCTTGCTCTGTTGAGCTCAACCGCTTTCGCCAACCCCGGGGCGCCCGCGCCGCAAGCCATTGATTTGGCCCGCGGGGAGACCATCGCCAACGCCGTGTGCGTGGCCTGCCACAGCACGGACGACAAACGCGGCAGCCCCGCTCAGCCGCTGCTCAAGGGCCAGCATGCCGAGTATTTGGTCAAGCAGCTGCAGGAATACAAGTCTGGCAAGCGTGACAACGCGATCATGAAGAGCTTCGCCACCGCCCTGAACGATGCAGACATGCAGAGTGTGGCCGCCTTTTATGCCTCGAAGAAGCCCTCGTTGGGTTCAGCCAAGAGCCCTGATTTGGCCAGTCTGGGTGAAAAAATCTACCGCGGCGGCATCGCCAGTCGCAGCGTGCCCGCCTGTGCAGGCTGCCACAGCCCCAATGGCGCGGGCATTCCCTCGCAGTACCCCCGCTTGGCGGGCCAACACGCCGACTACGTCGAGGGCCAGCTGACGGCGTTTCGTGACGGGGTTCGATTGAACAACACCACGATGAACGGGGTGGCAGCCAACCTCAGTACCAAAGAGATCAAAGCCTTGTCGGATTACATCGCCGGCTTGCGGTGAGCTGTCGCGGCTGACTTCTGTCCATGAGAATTTTGCACACCATGCTGCGCGTGGAGCCGGTGGGTGGTGCTTCAGGCCTGGTCGTCTAGCAGCGAGCCCAACATCTCGTGTTCTGTTTGGATGGCTTTGAGGTTGGCCTTGAAGGCGTAGAGCGCCTCTTTCTGCTGAACCATTTCGCTGCTGAGCTCGGTACCCGGGGTTTGCGCTGTGGTCACACGCACCACCGTGCCGCCGGGCAAGGTTTGTTGCTGAACAAGCTGACGGCGAAAACCTGTGGTCTGCTCGTTGGCGACGTTGTGCGCAGACACCGATAACTGGGTCTGGGCGGCTTGCAGGCCTGTTAAAGCAATCGACGAGACGTTCATGGCAGACCTTGAAGTGACAGCTATTCGATATATCGGCCGCGAGCCCGTCAGCTTGAGGAACAAAGTCTCATTTTGAGCGCACGGCCTTGAGCGTTTTTTGGACGGCCATCACGAGCAGCAATACCAAAGCACCCACCACCACCCCGGCCGCCCCGCTGATCAGCGGCTCCACCAAAACACCCAGCCACGCCCAAGTGGCATCGAGCGACACGGTCACGCGCTCGACGAGCGACTCGACAGCATGGCGCAATACCGAGAATCCATGAACCACGATGCCGCCACCGACCAAAAACATGGCCGCGGTGCCCGCCACAGAGAGTGTTTTCATCAAGTACGGTGCACCCACCAACAAAGCACGGCCGAACGCTTTGGACAGGGCGCCGGGGCGCCGGTGAAGGATAAGCCCCAGGTCATCAAGTTTGACGATGCCAGCGACCAAACCGTACACCCCGATGGTCATGATCGCCGCGATGGCGATCACGACACCAATGCGCGTCGCTAAGGGTTGGGCCGCGACGGTACCCAAGGTGATCACGACGATCTCGGCCGACAAAATGAAGTCGGTCCGCACGGCGCCTTTGATTTTGTCTTTTTCAAGCGCCACCATGTCGACCTTGGGATCCGCCAAAGCGGCCACCAACTCGGCGTGGTGTGCCTGATCTTCACGTTGGTCATGCAAGAAGCGATGGGCCAGCTTTTCAAAGCCTTCAAAGCAAAGATAGGCCCCCCCAAAAATCAACAACACGGTCACCAGCCAGGGCGCGACTGCGCTGATGAGCAAGGCGGCCGGAACCAAAATCACCTTGTTGAGCGCAGAACCTTTAGCCACCGCCCAAACCACAGGCAACTCGCGATCAGCCTGCACGCCGCTCACTTGATTGGCATTCAGTGCGAGGTCATCACCCAATACGCCGGCGGTTTTCTTGGCAGCCACTTTGCTAAGAACCGCCACGTCGTCCAGAAGCGCGGCGATATCGTCGATCAGGGCAATGAGACTGACAGCAGCCATAAAAATCTTCCTCGGGGTTGGGTGATCATGCCTGCTGACGCAGGCATCGAAAAAGGCGCATCGTACCCGAGCAACTCCGCCCTCTTCGCTGCGCGATAGACGGGTCGAGCTCCCGTCGGGGCGCCTTCGCCGGGCTGGCTGGGCTAAAGTGGTGCATCGACAGCCACGGATGTCATTGATGCCCTCTTTTCATGCGCCTGAACACGAACACTCCGCTCATCCGGATCATTCGCATTGCACAGATCAGGGGGCGCATGCCCACGGCGCGCTCAATCCAGGCGGCTCGAAGGATGGGCATGACGCTCATGACCATCATCGGGATCGCCACGACCATCACGGCCATCATCACGTGCCTGCCTCGTTTGATCGGGCGTTTGCCATCGGCATTGGTCTGAATTTAGCCTTCGTGTTGGTCGAGGCGTGGTACGGCTGGCAAGCGGATTCATTGGCTTTGTGGGCCGATGCAGCCCACAACTTGGGTGATGTGGCGGGCCTGGTGTTGGCCTGGGTGGGTGTGTGGGCCGCGCGCTTGGCTGCCAACGAGCACTACACGTACGGCCGTCAGCGCGTCTCGTTGTGGGCGGCTGCCGGCAATGGCGTGTTGTTGCTCGTGGGCATGGGGTCACTGGGGTGGGAGGCGGCACACCGCCTCATTCAGGGCCATGGGTCGGTGCCCCAAAGCGTCACCGTGATGATCGTGGCCACACTGGGCATTGTGATCAATGGGACCACGGCGTGGCTGTTCATGCGCGGACGAGCCGATGACGTCAACATCCAGGGCGCGTTCTGGCACATGGCCGGTGACGCCCTGGTCTCAGCCGGTGTGGTGGCCGCTGCGGGCTTGACATGGTGGCTGGGCTGGACGTGGCTCGATCCGGTGCTGGGGATCATCATTGCGGTGGTGATTGTGTGGGGTAGCGCGAGGCTGCTGTGGCGCTCCATGCACTTGCTGATGGATGGGGTGCCGCATCACATCGCCCTGCCCGAGGTGCGGGCGCATTTGTTGGCCTTGTCGGGTGTGTCCGCTGTGACTGATTTGCATGTCTGGGCCATGGGCAGCACGCACACGGCTCTGACGGCCCATTTGGTGGTGCCTCAAGGCAGCCCTGGTGATGGCTTTTTGCGCGAGGCGGCACAAAGCCTGCGGCAGCGTTTTCGCATCGATCATGTGACCTTACAAACAGTCACTGAGGGCAACTTTTCACCCTGTCTTCGGGAAACAGCGAACCCTGACCATCGCGATCAGCTTGGCAGGTAGAGCAAACGTCCCTTTGGAGGCCCGCGGCGACTTTGTGACACACAATGTCCAGGCTCCCCCTGGCCGTCAACCTTCGGGCAATCAGGGCCAGTCTGCACGGGGAGACGTAGTTGCTTTAGCAAGCCTCAACCGGAGAGACCTATGAACACCGTCAGCCCAGGTCGTGCAGTGCCCGCGAGCTCGGACATGAGCCGCTGCGCTCTTGCCCCGCTGACTGACGCCGGGTCGATGGGGGATGTCATTCGCGCCTTGGGCCATTTGCTGGTCGATGGTGCGGCAGCTGACCTGATACCGGTCACCCCATGGCGGCTGCGCGAAAACACCACGTTGTTTCACGAGGGAGCCGCCGTTCAACAGCTGTATGTCTTGAGCAGTGGCAGCCTCAAGTGTGTCAAGACCCTGGCTGACGGCTACGAGCAGGTGCTTTTCTTTGCCCATCCGGGTGAGTTGTTGGGCTTTGAAGCCTTGCACAGCGGCATCCACCCCGCCAGCGTGGTTGCGCTGGAAGACGCCGTGTTGTTCGGCTTGCCAGTGCATGATTTGCCAACGCTTCAAGACACTCTTCCATCGCTGCGAGAGAGCCTTCATCTTGCATTGAGTCGGCAGTTGTCCAGGCTGTCGGACACGGCAGAGATGATGGCAGCAGTGGCCTCTGACGCACGGCTTGCGTGCTTTTTGCTGGGGTGGTCGGCCCGCATGGCGCAGACCGGCCAGTCGCCGCACCGGCTGCACTTTTGCATGGGGCGGCGTGACATTGCCAGTTTGCTGGGCCTGGCGCACGAAACAGTGAGTCGATCATTCACCCTGTTGGCCGATGCGGGCTTGCTGAGCGTGAACAACCGCGACATCGAAATTCTTGACGTTGCGGGATTGAAGCTGCGGGCGGCCCACA
Source organism: Burkholderiales bacterium (assembly GCA_031374415.1). Classification (GTDB taxonomy): domain Bacteria; phylum Pseudomonadota; class Gammaproteobacteria; order Burkholderiales; family Burkholderiaceae_C; genus CANHBY01. The sequence continues at coordinate 15,518 of JANMGB010000079.1, read as the reverse complement.
CCCGCGGTATGTGCCTCGGCCGCGGGGCCAAGAAACACGCTGTCTTGAACCACGGCCCCGTTGGCAACAACTCCAAACCCAGCCCCCTGAAACAGCAGCCCGAGCCTTGGCACGGAAGCTTGTTGGCCTTACAGGAATGAGGCCATTGGACGCTTGAATCTCGGTTCGAGTTGTATTTTTACATCACCCCCCCACTCAAAGGATCCATCTCCCACTAAATTAGTGGTGCGTCCCTCAAGCGGGGGATTGGCGTTCAGTCGAATTGCAGCCACAGTCTGAGGATGAACTTTATGCAATCTCTGACATTGGCACTGCCCCATTGGGAGGCACCATGCTGAAATCTCTGTTTGGCGACTTGCGCCGCCATGCCCCGGCCCTCGGTGACGATGATGATGGCTTCGCCGCCACGGCGATCATGGAATCCATGCTACCTGACCTACCCCCCCGAGAAACCCAACCCACTGAACCCCATACCCACGAGTTACTGGTCTCGGGCTCGCCCTCTGCTGCCCTGCGTGAACATTACGTCGAGAGCGATTCCAAGCAAGACCCCGGCACCAAGCTGATCGTGATGATCGACCCCGTGCGGGTCTGGGCTACGCTGGTCATCAGCACCTTGTCAGAAGCCTGCAGCCAAGCTGTCGAGCGCTTGCACCTGCGCGAAAGGGAGTCGCTGCGTACGCTGGCGACCATCGAGCAAACGACCGTGGTGCGCAACATCCAGGACAGTTTGAAAATTGCGCATGCCGACGTGCGGCCCCTGACCCCAGAAGGCAACGACATTCAGGTGGCCCTGATGGAGCGTAGCCAAATGACCGCCGTGATCGTGGGGCCCATGCAGGCCCATGCGATTGACACCCTGCTCAATTCACTCAAGGAAGCTAGCGGCTTGCCCACGTGGCGCTGCCAGACCTTGCTGTTCATGCTGCCACCGAATGCGGCCTGGATTCAGCACAAGATTCAGGCTGTCGTGTGGCCGGCCTCTTTGCAGGTGCTGCTGATTGAAGAGCCCATGACCAGTGCTTCTGCCGTCTGGAACTCGATGGTCGCGCAGTGGCGCTTGGCCAAGGCGCAGCAAAGCATGGAGCGTGATGTCCTGTTGGCACGCCGCCATGAAGAGTTTGATTTCTCGAGCACAGTGGCCCCCTCCAAGATGGTGGTCACGCCTGAACTCGAGGGCGCCGCGGGGCGACCCAAGCGCATTTCGCTCGAAGTTCAGCAGGCGCAAACCGCCCTGGACAAGATGTCGTCGATGGACGGGCTGTTGGCCTGCGCCTTGGTGAATGACGAGACCTCTCAGGTACTGGCACGGGACACTCGCTTGGGCCAAGAGGTCAACTTGGATCAAACCGCCTCGGCCTGCGCCCAACTGATGCGCGCACACCGTCAATCAGCGACCTTGATGGGCCTGACCACGGTGGACGAAATAACCACCAGCAGTGGCGGGCGTCAAGTGATGTTGCGACCAGCCTCTCACCGCCCAGGCTTCTTCATGATGGCCCTGCTCGACAAGCAGCGCACCAACATGACGCTGGCCCGGCTGAAGTTGATGGAGCTCGACAAGCATCTCACCTGAGCAAACATTCGACCGACCTGAAGGTCGGTGTGTAGGCTGTTGGAAGGGGTTTGCATCCCCTACCTTTGAGTCGCCCCTTCGGGGTTCTCCGGCCTGAAGGCCGGGGTTTCAAACCTATGTCAGTTTTTTGATGATTTGATGCAAGCCTGCCGGGCCCGCCTGGCCGAGTGCAGAGTCGCTACCATTGGTGGCTGCAGATTCACTCGGAGTTTTCATGACCCAGGTTTTCTTTGATTACGCTCGTCCTGATGCGCAGGGTGGGAGTTGCGTGGCCCAAGCGTGGGCGAACATTCCCGTGGCGTTGCCAGCCCAGCAGCGAGTCGCCCTGAAGGCACGCGCCGCCGCCTTGCTCAAACAACACCAGGCCGTGCTGGTCGCACACTACTACGTGGATGGTGACTTGCAAGATCTGGCCTTGGAAACAGGCGGCTGTGTGGCCGACTCACTGGAGATGGCGCGCTTTGGACGTGACCATCCCAGCCCCACCTTGGTGGTGGCGGGCGTGCGGTTCATGGGCGAGAGTGCCAAAATATTGAGCCCTGACAAGCGCGTGCTGATGCCGGACCTGGAGGCCACCTGCTCGCTGGACTTGGGCTGCCCCCCGGAGGACTTTGCCCGCTTTTGTGATGCACACCCTGAGCGCAAAGTCGTTGTCTATGCCAATACCAGCGCGGCCGTGAAAGCCCGCGCTGACTGGATGGTGACCAGCAGTTGCGCCCTGGCCATCGTCAAGCACCTGCACGCTCAGGGGCAAAAGCTGATCTGGGCCCCTGATCGCCACCTGGGCCGCTACATCCAAGAGCAAACCGGGGCCGACATGCTGATGTGGAATGGCGCATGCATAGTGCACGATGAGTTCAAAGGTCTTGAGCTGGCTTTGCTCAAAGAGCAGCACCCTGAGGCCAAAGTGTTGGTGCATCCAGAGTCGCCCCAGGCGGTGGTGCAACTGGCCGATCTGGTGGGCTCGACCTCCCAATTGCTACAGGCCGTGCAAAGCATGGCCGCCGACACGTTCATTGTGGCCACTGACAACGGCATCATGCATCGCATGCGTCAGCTGGCCCCGCACAAGACGCTGATCGAGGCCCCCACTGCGGGCCAAAGCGCCAGTTGCAAAAGCTGCGCCCATTGCCCATGGATGGCCATGAATGCGCTCCAAGGCGTGATTGATTGCCTGGAACAAGGTCACGGTGAGGTGCTGCTGGACGACACAGTCCGCCAACAGGCCTTGGGCTGCATTGACCGAATGCTCGACTTTGTGAAGCGCAACCCCAGCAGCACGGCCCCTGCACCCTCAGGCTTTGTACCCCACCTGGGAGCCACATAATGACCCCGATCGATGCCAATGAAACACTGGACACTGCACGTGCGCGCAATGTCCGTGATGCGTTGATTGAAGACATCGGCGTTCGTGACTGGACCGCGGAGTTGGTGCCTGCCCAACAAGTCATTCACGCCCAAGTGGTGGTGCGCGAAGACGCCGTCCTGTGCGGGCGCGAGTGGTTTGACGACTGTTTTCATGCGCTGGATGCGCAGGCCCAGATCGATTGGGTGTTTGATGAAGGCGCCGTCATGGCGCCTGGCGATGTGGTGTGTCGCATCCAGGCCCACGCACGAGCCTTGCTGTCGGCCGAGCGGCCTGCCTTGAATTTTCTGCAGTTGTTGTCGGGCGTGGCGACCGTGACCCGGCAGCATGTGCAGGCCATTGACGCAGCCTCACCCCATCCCAACGGCTGCATCGTGCTGGACACCCGCAAGACCCTGCCCGGTTTGCGTCAGGCGCAAAAGTATGCCGTGCGGGTGGGCGGGGGTCACAATCAACGCATGGCCTTGTGGGACGGTATTTTGATCAAGGAAAACCACATTGCCGCGGCGGGCGGCATCCCTGAAGTGCTGGCGCAGGCGCACGCTCTGCAGGCCGGGGTCGGTATTCAGATTGAGGTGGAGTCGTTGGCGCAATTGGCGCAAGCGCTGGCTTGCGGCGCACGCAGCGTGTTGCTCGATAACTTTGATGTGCCGCAGATGCGTGAGGCCGTGGCACTCAATGGGCACCGGGCGCTGCTGGAGGTGTCGGGCAATGTGCAGCTGGAGCAACTGCGGGAGATCGCCGCCACGGGCGTTGATCGCATCTCACTGGGCCGGCTCACGAAGCATGTGCGCGCGGTGGACTACTCCATGAGGGTGCTTGCGCGCGCTTGAGTGCGACGACACCATCTACCGACTCGCGACAAAAATGTCGCTCACGGGGTCAATGATGCGCGTCAACAAATTGCATCAAGAACTCGTGCCGATCAGCGGGGTCGGGGATGTGCGTGCTGACCTTTTGCGCAATGCTGACCAGATCGATCGCATGGGCCTCTTTTTCGGTGAGTTCGGCGATGGCTTCATTGACCGCCAACTCGGCGGCGGGCCCCAGGCCGGCATCGCTGAGCAACTGCTCCAGACGCTTGAGTTCGATGCCTGAAGCCGCAGCAGCGGCCCAGTCGCTGTCGGCCCAGCCTTCTTCTTGGGCGTGGCGCAGCTCGCCTTGCAAGCGGGTCAGCACACGCTCTAAGGCAGAGACGTCTCGCAGCAATAAATCGGTGGCCCCCGCATGCAGAGCCGACTGCACCTGCGTCATGTCAGGGCGGTCAGACAGAAGGTAGATGTGGAGGGTTTTGGCGCTGCTGCGCAAGGCGCGCGTCAAGCGCAGACCGTTGGAGCGATCACGCAAGGCACCGTAATCAGAGAACACGGCACCGAACTGCCGCCGTTTGCATACCTCAATGGCGTCAGCGCCGCTGTCAACGATCAAGCCCCAGGGGAGATCGGTCAGATTGCTTTGGAGGGTGACCAGCAAACAGTTCTCTACAGTCATGGCGTGTGGCGGTGAGAAGCGGCACTTTTGATTGTAAGAGGAGCGCGAATCACAATTGACGTAAAAGCCCAAAAATAACCGAAAAACAATTCCAAATGCCCAGAATGAGGCGCCCGTATTCGCGAGCAGGATCAAATAATCAAGGAACGCGGCACGCTACTGCGCGCATCGCCCGCACACAGGATCGCTCATGGCCACTGACTTCGACTTGATTCACAACTCCCACGAGCGTGCCGTGTTTGCGGCCATCACTGAGGCCACCGGGCGATACCCCCAACTGCACGGCGTGCCCGATTTGTTTGCTGATATCGCCTGTGTGGCACTCAACCGCTTGCCGCCGAGGTACATCCGACACGAGGTGGATTTTTCGTTCTACCTGAGCGACAAAGAACGTGCCGAGAACGAGCTGTTGATTACCAACGCCGTCAATTTCGCCATCGAGTTTGTTCAGGCCCGCATGGCCATGAAGGCCCGGCACTGAAATCGTCAACCGCTGAGACCGAAAATTTTGGGCTTCTTGCCACGGCGCATGGCGCGTACCAACACGGTCGGGAAGCTGACCGGCAAGGTGTGTGGGAAGTCTCGGCTGTAGTGCAGCCCACGGCTTTCATGACGCATCAGGGCTGAGCGCACAATCAACTCGGCACAATCCACCAGGTTGCGCAGCTCCAGCAAGTCGCGGTTGACTCGGAAGTTGGCGTAGTAGTCGTCAATCTCGTCGCGCAAGAGTTTGATGCGGTGCAGGGCACGCTCCAGGCGTTTGGTGGTGCGCACAATCCCCACGTAGTTCCACATCAGCAAGCGCAGCTCGTCCCAGTTGTGGGCAATGACGACTTGCTCGTCGGCGTTTTCGACTTGGCTCTCGTCCCAGTCGGGCAACTCGGGCAGGGTGACGGATGGGCTGCCCAGAATGAAGCTGGCGCAGCTGCGGCCCAGCACCACGCACTCGAGCAATGAATTGCTCGCCAGGCGGTTGGCGCCATGCAGGCCGGTGTAGGTGGTCTCGCCCACAGCGTACAGGCCCGGCACGTCGGTGCGTCCATGCAGATCGGTCACGATGCCGCCGCAGGTGTAGTGCGCCGCAGGCACCACGGGAATGGGCTGGCGGGCGATGTCGATGCCCAGCTTCAGGCAGCGCGCGTGAATGGTGGGGAAGTGCGTCTTTAAGAAGTCTTCGCCCAGGTGTGTGGCGTCCAGCCACACGTTGTCCAGGCCATGTTTTTTCATCTCGAAGTCAATGGCGCGGGCCACGATGTCGCGTGGGGCAAGCTCCATGCGGCTGTCGTGGGCGAGCATGAAGCGCGTGCCATCGGTCAACTTGAGATGCGCCCCCTCGCCTCGCAAGGCCTCCGTGATGAGGAAGGTGCGCTCTTCAGGGTGGTAGAGGCAGGTGGGGTGGAACTGAATGAACTCCATGTTGGCAGCGCGGCAGCCCGCACGCCAAGCCATGGCAATGCCATCGCCGGTGGCGGTGTCGGGGTTGCTGGTGTAGCGGTAAACCTTGCCCACCCCGCCCGTGGCCAGGACCACGCTGGACGCAGCCAAGGTCTCGACCCGCTGGCGATCAATGTCGAGAGCGTACACACCGTAGCAGCGGGTGGCCTCGTCGCGCTTGAGATGGCGGGAGGTGATGAGGTCCACCGCCATCCAGCGCTCGCGCAGGGTGATGTGGGGGTGATTGCGCACCGCCTGAAGCAGCACATCGTGAATGGCTTTGCCGGTGGCGTCCGCGGCGTGCGCAATGCGGCGTACCGCGTGGCCGCCTTCGCGGGTGAGGTGCAAACCGAGTGGGCCGTCGGGATCAGTCGAGAACGGAACCCCTTGCGACACCAGCCAGGCAATGGCCCGCGCACTTTGCTCAGCGATGTAGCGAGCGGTTTCTTCGTCGACCAACCCGGCGCCAGCTTCTTGGGTGTCGTGCACGTGCATGTCGATGCTGTCATCTTGGCCCAGCACGCCCACAATGCCACCTTGTGCCCAGGCCGTGGCAGCCTCTTCGAAGTCGCGCTTGGCCAAAATGACGACGTGGTGTTGGGCCGCCAGATGCAAGGCCGTTGCCAAGCCGGCTAAGCCCGCCCCCACGACCACCACTGGATCGTGCACAGGGCGCTGAGCAGGGAGGTGATCAGGAACGGCTGTTGGCATGAGCTCGGCTTAGGTTGACGTCAAGAGGAGATTATGAGCCTCCCCCTGGCGCCGGCGCTCATGGCTGCTCAGTGAACGACACGATGGAACACGAACTCGCCCCCTTGCACGCCCACCGGGATGATGTCTTTCGGGCCAAAACGGCCCTCCAGAATAAGCTTGGACACGGGGTTTTCGATGCGCTGTTGGATGGCGCGCTTCAAGGGGCGCGCACCGAACACCGGATCAAAGCCCACCTTGGCCAACTCGGCCAGAGCCTCGACTGAGACGTCGATCTTCATGTCGAGCCGCTCGAGGCGCTTTTCAAGGATTTGCAGCTGAATGCGAGCAATGCGCTCGATGTGGCTCGTGTCCAGGGCATGGAACACCACGGTCTCGTCAATGCGGTTGAGAAACTCGGGGCGGAAGTGCTGCTTGACCTCGTCCCAGACCGCCGCCCGAATGAGCTCGTGGTCCTGGCCGGCCATCTGCATGATGTGTTGTGACCCCAGGTTGGAGGTCATGACGATGACGGTGTTTTTGAAGTCCACCGTGCGGCCCTGGCCGTCGGTCAGGCGACCATCATCGAGCACCTGGAGCAGCACGTTGAAGACATCAGGGTGCGCCTTTTCAACCTCGTCGAGCAGCAGGACGCAGTAGGGTTTGCGACGCACCGCCTCGGTCAGGTAGCCGCCTTCGTCATAGCCCACGTAGCCCGGCGGCGCGCCGATCAGGCGGCTCACGGAATGCTTTTCCATGAACTCGCTCATGTCGAGGCGGATGAGGTGGTCTTCGCTGTCAAACAAAAAACCAGCCAAGGCTTTGCACAGCTCGGTCTTGCCCACCCCGGTGGGGCCCAGGAACAGGAATGAGCCGGTGGGACGGTTGGGGTCGCTCAAGCCGGCGCGCGAGCGGCGGATGGCATTGGCCACGGCCACGATGGCCTCGTCTTGACCCACCACGCGCTCGTGCAGCCGGGCTTCCATTTGCAGGAGTTTGTCACGCTCGCCTTGCATCAGTTTGGCCACCGGAATGCCGGTGGCCCGGGCCACCACTTCGGCGATTTCTTCAGCACCCACCTGGGTGCGCAAGAGCTTGGGCTTGCCGCTGGCTTGCGGGCCGCCCTCTTCGTGGGCCTGAACCTGGGTGAGCTTCTTTTCGAGCTCGGGCATGCGGCCGTATTGGAGCTCAGCGACTTTGTTGAAGTCGCCTTTGCGCTTGAATTCTTCGATCTGAAAGCGCAGGCGGTCGATCTCTTCTCTGACTTGGGCCGAACCCTGGGCGCTGGCTTTTTCAGCCTTCCAGAGTTCTTCCATGTCAGCGACCTCGCGCTCCACTTTGACGATCTCTTCTTCGATCAGGCCCAGGCGCTTCTTGGAGGCCTCGTCTTTTTCGCGCTTGACGGCTTCGCGCTCGATTTTGAGCTGAATCAAGCGACGGTCGAGCTTGTCCATGGACTCGGGCTTGGAGTCGATCTCGATTTTGACTTTGGCCGCAGCCTCGTCAATGAGGTCGATGGCTTTGTCGGGCAAAAAGCGGTCGGTGATGTAGCGGTGACTGAGCTCGGCGGCGGCGACGATGGCAGGGTCGGTGATGTCCACGCCGTGGTGCACTTCGTACTTTTCCTGCAGGCCACGCAAAATGGCGATGGTGGCCTCGACCGTGGGCTCGCCCACCAGAATTTTCTGGAAACGGCGCTCCAGGGCCGCGTCTTTTTCAATGTACTTTCGGTACTCGTTCAGGGTGGTAGCACCAATGCAATGCAACTCACCGCGGGCCAAAGCGGGCTTGAGCATGTTGCCGGCATCGATGGCGCCCTCGCCTTTTCCTGCGCCCACCATGGTGTGGATTTCATCGATGAAAACGATGGTTTGGCCCTCGTCTTGGGCCACTTCTTTGAGCACGGACTTGAGACGCTCCTCGAACTCGCCGCGGTATTTGGCACCTGCGAGCAGCAGGGCCATGTCGAGGACCAGTACCCGTTTGCTTTTCAAGGACTCAGGGACTTCGCCGGCCACGATGCGCTGGGCCAAGCCCTCGACAATCGCGGTCTTGCCCACGCCGGGCTCGCCGATGAGCACGGGGTTGTTTTTGGTGCGACGTTGGAGCACCTGGATGGCGCGGCGGATCTCGTCGTCACGCCCGATCACGGGATCGAGTTTGCCCAAGCGGGCGCGTTCGGTGAGGTCGAGGGTGTATTTTTTCAGCGCCTCACGCTGATCTTCGGCACCCACGGTATCAACCTTTTGACCGCCCCGAACCGCATCAATGGCGGACTCGAGGGCCTTGCGGGTGAGGCCGTGTTCTTTGACGATGGGGCCGATGCCCGCCTTGGTGTCGGTCAGGGCCAGCAGGAACATTTCGCTGGCCATGAATTGATCACCGCGCTTGTTGGCCTCTTTTTCGGTGCTTTGCAGCGCACTGACGAGCTCGCGGCCCGCCTGGACCTGCTCAGCGCCTTGCACTTGGGGCAGTTTGGTGACCTCGGCCTCGAGGGCCGTTTGCAGGCGGGCTGTGTTGACGCCCGCCCGAGACAACAAGGCCTTGGGGCCATCGGCTTGATTGAGCATGGCCAATAGCACGTGGGCCGGCTCGATGTAGGGGTTGTCGCGAGCCAACGCGAGGCTCTGTGCGTCAGCCAGCGCTTCTTGGAATTTGGTGGTGAGTTTGTCGAGTCGCATGGGGGGCTCCAAATCGGGACAGACTGCAGCTGAGGGCAAGGCCCCCCATTTCAAGGCCGCTGGCGACCTCGGGGCTTGACTTGGATCAAAGTGTCAGTGCAGCGAATCAGAGCCGGCCGAGGGTGACGGGGTGAACAGCGCCTGGGCATCGACAGCATCGAAGCCGTAGCCCAAGCCGCAAAATTCACAGGCGACGTCGATGCGGCCGATCTCTTCCAGGATCGAGTGAACCTCCTGCGATCCGAGACTGCGCAGCATGTTGCTGACGCGTTCACGCGAGCAGCGGCAGGCAAAACGCGGATGGCTGGGCTCAAAGTGACGCAGGGGCTCTTCCCAGAACAGGCGTCGAAGAAGGGTCTGACTGTCGAGCGTGAGCAACTCGTCTGAGGTGAGTGTGGCCGCCAGGTGCGCGATGCGCTGGTAGTCTTCATCGAGGCCGATGTCGTCCTCACGGTGACCGAGGTTGCCCTGTCCTTCTCGTGGCATGCGCTGAATCAGCAAGCCAGCAGCCAGCTGATCGTTGGCGGCCAAGACCAGGGTGGTGTCTAACTGCTCAGATTGCAACATGTAGTGCGACAGGACGTCGCTCAGACGGGGCAGTGGCTCTCGGGCGTCGCCATGCAAAGGCACCACGCCTTGATAGGGCGGCTGCCCTGGCAGACGGTCTTGGGCGTCCAGGATGATGGCGCAGCGCCCTTGCCCACCCGGGTTGGTGAGCTCAGGGAAGCTGAGTGAATCGGACACCTCGCCCACGACGGAGGCTGTCACGCGAAACGCCAAATCGGGTTGCACTTCGGCCACCGCCAGCTTGAGGGGCCCGTCGCCATGCAACTGCAAAATCAAAGCGCCATTGAACTTGATGCTGGACTGCATGAGCGTCGCCGCTGCCGCCATCTCACCCAAGAGATGGCGCACCGGGGCGCTCCAAACAGAGGCTCCCGCACGGCGCTGCAACACCTCTTGCCATGAATCGCTCAAACGCACCAAGGCACCACGCACTGGCAGGCCATCGAAGATAAACGGGAGAAGCTGAGTCATCACCAGGCAATCGAAATCAGGGAAAGGGGTTGGGGACAGCCTCACCGGAGGTGATCCACCCACGCTTTTGCGACCAGGCTACCAGGGCTTCCACGGCCTGCTCGGGGCGAGCCTGCAGCAAAGCATGGGGGCCTTCAATGCGCACGAGCTCGACATCCGGGGCAGCATACCCCACAGCATCAAAGGCCGTCGACGGCACGAGGCTGTCATCGCTGGCCTGCCAATATTGGACAGGCATGTCGCAAGCCGCCAAGGCTTGCCGTGCATCGACGCGGTGGACCGACAGCAAACGGTTGAAAAGGACTTTGGAGCGAACCTGGGACAAAGCCTTGCTCAGGGCCTTGAGCAGGGCCTTGTTGCCCCAGCGACCAAAGACCACCCACTTGATGAGCCAGGGCGATATCGCATGGATGGGGGGCAGGGAGGGCACCCAGTCCATGCAGCGCGATAAGTGAGGACGCGGCGTGGTGACAAAGGTGCAGCACAAAATCAAACCCACCGGCGCGTTGGGCGCCTGTTGAGCCAAGGTTACGGCGACCGGGCCGGAAAACGACTCGCCCAGCAACAGGTATCGGCCTTGCGCCGGCAATTGCGGTGCCACGAACCGCACCAAGGCGTCGTAATCCAGGCATTGATCCGCGGGGTAACGCACGACCTGCGGCGCGAAACTCGCCGGCAACGCCCGAATGAGGGGATCGAACAGCGTGCCTGTGCCGTCGAGGCCAGGTAACAAGACAATCGTCAGCTTAGAGGACATGAACAACCCCGTACCCCGTCTCAGTGAATTTGAAAGGTTGAATAGTTGCGAGGCCCATAGTGAAGTGCACAGGCTGCTGGATTCCCGCCTATGCGGGAATGACGTGGTGAGATGCTAAACCCTGCGCCGGTCATCCCCGCGCAGGCGGGGATCCAGGAGGGTGCCTGAGGCGCAACAGGCCCGCGCGCACTCCTTTCCTGCACGCTCCGCCTGCAGATGCGCCACCTGTTCGCTTTGGCGAAGCAACCTTTCAAATCCACTGAGACGGGGTACTTAGACTCGTCGGCCAAAGAGACATTGTCCTTGAACATCAACACGCCACGGCCTGCCCGTCTCGACGTGAGTCGCTGGCGGCAACGTAGCCTGCCCCCCCGCCTAAGCACCAAATGAATTGGCCTGAGCCAAAGTCTTGGTAGCTGTCGTTGATGACCTCCATGCGATGGCCCAGGGCCGCCAAGCCTTCGACCAGGCCAGGGTTCATGTGGGACTCGACGTTGATCTCTAAACCTTGGTTGAAGCGCCACCGGGGGGCATCGCAAGCCGCTTGCGGCTGTTGGTGAAAATCAAGCATGCGAACCAGGGTTTGCAAATGCCCTTGGGGTTGCATGTTGGCCCCCATGACACCAAAGGACATCTGTGGGCTGATGCCGCCTTGGCCGTCGGGACGGGTCAAGAAACCAGGAATGATGGTGTGGAAGGGGCGCTTGCCCGGGGCCACCACGTTGGGCTGTGACGGGTCCAGACTGAAGCTGTGTCCGCGGTTTTGCAGGGAGACACCGTACTCCGGTAGAACCACCCCCGAGCCAAAACCCATGTAGTTGCTTTGAATGAAGCTGACCATCATGCCCTGCGCATCGGCCACCGTGAGGTAGACGGTGCCCCCCCGGCGGTGGACGTCACCCGGCTGACCGGCTTGGAACACTTGGGCGCGGTCGAGGCGGATGCATTGGGCACGCTCTTTGAGGTAGTCGGGGTGCAACATTTGCAGGGGGGTGACCCCCATGCTGGCGGGCTCGGCGACGTAGCGGTAGACGTCAGCAAACGCGAGCTTCATGGCCTCGATTTGGATGTGTTGGGCGCGCACACTGTCGACCCCTTGCGCTCGCAGATCGAAGTGGCGCACGATGCCTAAGGCGATCAGGGCCGCAATGCCTTGGCCGTTGGGTGGGAGCTCGTGCAAGGTGTGATCCCGGTAGGCTTGCGCCATTGGCTGGACCCACTCGGGTTGGTAGGCAGCCAGGTCTTGCAGAGTCAAGGCCGCCCCATGGGCTTGGGCATGACGCACCAGGGCTTGCGCGATCTCGCCTTGGTAGAAGGCCTGGCCCTGGGTTTGCGCAATCAGCCGCAAGGCACGGGCGGTTTGTGTCCACTGGAACAACTCGCCCACCTCGGGGGCGCGGCCGTGGGGCATGAAGGCGGCCGCAAAGCCAGGCTGGTCGGCCAGCACGGGCACAGATGCTGCCCATTTTTGCGCCACGATGGGCGTGACGGCGTAGCCGCGCTCGGCGAGTTCAATGGCAGGGGCCATGAGATCGGCGAAGGCAAGCTTGCCAAATCGCTGGCTGAGCGCCGCCCAGCTGGCGACGGCACCCGGCACGGTGACGGAGTCCCAACCGCGCTGCGGGAGCGCCGTGCTGGCGCTGCCGTATTTGCTGTGGAAGTAGGCCGGCGTCCACGCCTGGGGTGCACGCCCGCTGGCGTTCAGGCCGTGCAGAGCTTGGCCGTCCCAGACCATGGCAAAGGCGTCTGAGCCCAGGCCGTTGCTGACAGGCTCAAGCACGGTCATGGCCGCGGCCGTGGCCACGGCCGCATCGACCGCATTGCCGCCTTGCCACAACATGCGCAGGCCCGCTTGCGCGCCCAGTGGGTGCGAGGTGGCCACCACGTTGCGACCAAACACGGGTGCACGCTGGCTGGGGTAGCCAGCGTGCCAGTCAAAGGCATGGGGATCGGGGGGGAATGTCATGCGAGTGAGGGGGACTTGAGTACCCGCATCAGTAGACCACAGTGTCGCGGACGTTACGTTTCTCTGAACGCCAACTCGCGGGGGCGTCTGACAGAGGGCAGCAAGACAAAGACGATCAAGGCCAAGGTCATCAATAACAAGCTGAGCGAGACAGGCCGCGTGACGAGACCGCGCCACTCACCCGCGGGTTGCAATAGGTTGCGCAGGTGAGATTCCATCATGGGGCCCAAAATGAAACCCAGCAAAATCGGCGGTAAGGGACAGTGAAGCTTGTGAAACACGTACCCCATGACGCCGAAACCTGCCACAAGATAGAGGTCGTAGACGCTGCCCCGCAATGCATAGACCCCCAAACACGTCACCACGGTGACCACGGGAAACACAAAACGGTACGGCAGGTTCAGCAGGGTCATCCACAGGCGCAACAAGGGCAGGTGCACGCACAGGAGCAGCACTTGGATGATTAGCAGGGCTGCGATCAGCCCCCAAAAAAAATCAGGGTGGCTGCTCATGACTTGGGGGCCTGGCGGCAAGCCTTTGAGGGCCATGGTGCCCACCATGAGAGCCATGACCGCGTTTAGCGGCAGGCCCAAGCTGAGCAAGGGCATGAAAGAGGATTGCACTCCGGCCTGCAGCGCCGCAGCAGGACCAGCGACACCCCGCACATCGCCACGACCAAATTGACCGGACTGGCCGGCCAGTCGGCGTTCAAGAGCGTAGGCGGTATAGGACGCCAGCACCGAACCCGCCCCAGGCAGCAGCCCAAAAAGACTACCGATCAGGGTGCCTCGCCATACTGCCGGGCGGGCCTGCTGGACCTCAGTCGAGGCGGGCCGCATGTCACCGAGGGTGAGTGCGATGCCGGAGCGCTCATTGGCGGGCTGGCCGAGCAAGGTGATGATGTCGCCCAAGACAAACAAGCCCAGGGTCAGCACCACGAAGTGAATGTGGGTGAAAGCATCCGGCACGCCGAGGGCGTGCTCAAACAAGCGCGTGGCATGCCGGGCACCCACTTGGCTCAGCAGCAAGCCAAGAATAATCATGGCCAAGGCCTTGATGAGCGAACCCGGCGACAACGCGACCGCACCCACCAGACTGAAGACCATCAATGAAACGTATTCGGCGGGCCCGATGTGCAAAGCCAAGTCGGTTAACAACGGCGCGCCGAGCGCCATGAGGCCCAAGGCCAGGCAGGCGGCCACCCCGGACGACACGGCTCCCACAGTCAAGGCCGCGCCGGCGCGACCCTGGCGTGACAGTTGATGTCCATCAACGGCAGTCAAGGCCAGCGCGGTCGTGCCCGAAGGGGATGTCACAACGCGCACCATCGACGCCCCCCACTGGGAACCACAGTACACACTGGCCAACAAAATCATGGAGGCGTTCAGGCCCCACATGCCCAGCATGGGCAGCAACATGGCCATGCCGGCCACAGGCCCCAAGCCCGGCAACACGCTCACCATCCAGCCCACCAAACAACCGACCAAAGCCACGGCCAAGTGCTGCGCGGTCCAGGCCATCGAGAAGCCGGTTGCGATGTGGTGAAAAAAATCCATGTTGTCCTTGATTGAAACCCGCAAACCGCTACTGCATCACGTCCCAGACCCGCGGCTTAAATCGGAATGGGGAGCCGCAACCCGAGCACGAACAACAAGTAAGCAGCCAAAGGAGTAAGCAGACAGCTCCACCACAGTCCGGGCCAGTGGGGCTTGCCCACAGCAAAACTCGTCCACGCCACGGTCAAGAGGCAGGTGATGACCAAGCCCCAGCGGGGTAAGGCCAGACCAAACATCACCACCGCCGTGGTGATGACCCACAAGGGGCGCCACGCGATGGGGCCGATGGGGTTGCCGCCGTCGGTCTCGAAGGTTAACGAGAGAAACAAGACAAGAGCCCCCAACACCACCATCAGCGCACTGAGCGCCAAGGAAAGGTAGCCCGGGCCAGGGCTTGTCGAGCTGCCCATCGCATGCTCTGACGCACCCAGCGCGAAGGCCACGCCCAAAGCCAAAAAAAGAAGTCCCGCCCAAAAATCTCGCTGGCTTTTAATTTTCAAACTTGATCCTTGAACAGGTTGAGAACAGCCTCAGAGCTCGCATTCTATAAACGTGCCGGCTCGGTTCAACACGCCCTGGTACCCCGTCTCAGTGAATTTGAAAGGTTGATTTTGCCAAAGCGAACAGGTGGCGCACGGGCAAGCTGAGCTGGGAGGAATGCAGCGTGCGGGCATAACGCTCCTGAGTCACGCTCCTGGATCCCCGCCTGCGCGGGGATGACGGGAGGGCGGGGATGACGGGAGGGCGGGGATGACGGGAGAAGGCGGGGATGACGGGAGGGCGGGGATGACGGGAGAAGGCGGGGATGACGGGCGCAGGGTGTGGCATCTCACCACGTCATTCCCGCGCAGGCGGGAATCGTGCGCCCGTGAAGGCGTGCAATCAGCACGGTGGAAGTCCGTGTCGGGGCAAGCCATGACCCCGTAGCCGAGAGTAACTGCGTCGCTGCGAAGCGGGGTGGAG
>JANMGB010000385.1:0-10496 GCA_031374415.1 Burkholderiales bacterium | reverse complement strand
GGCCCTTTGCAGCGCCAGCCCTCCGGGTGGGTGGCAGAATGGGCGCACTCCACGTTGCAAATGCTCGACGTGGGCACCACCACGTCTGCGCTTTGCGCCTCGATTGCGCCCATTCTGCCGCCCACGCAGGGGCCAGGTATTGGTTAACACGCCCTAGCGCGAGGGGAGACGAGACTTGTGAGTGACATGAACTGGCTTGATGATGTGACATGGGACGCCCAAGGCCTGGTGCCGGTGATTGCCCAAGAAGTTGGCAGCAACGATGTGCTGATGTTTGCCTTCATGAACCGCGAGGCGCTGGCACTGACAGCACAGCGTGGTGAAGCGGTCTACTGGAGCCGCTCGCGCCAGCGCTTGTGGCACAAAGGTGAAGAGTCGGGTCATGTTCAAAAAGTGCAAGAAATTCGGCTCGACTGTGACAATGATGTGATTCTTCTCAAAGTGATCCAGCAGGGACACGAGCCGGGGATCGCTTGTCATACGGGGCGACACAGCTGCTTTTTCCAACGATACCAAGACGGGGTCTGGCACACCATCGATCCCATCTTGAAAGACCCCGAGCACATCTACAAATGACTGCCCCCCTCCAAAGCGCTGACATCCTCGCTCGCCTGGCGCAAGTGATCGAGCAGCGCAAACTGGCCGATCCCCAATCCAGCTACGTGGCCCGCCTGTTTGACAAGGGCCTGGACGCCATCCTCAAGAAAGTTGGCGAGGAAGCCACTGAGACCGTCATGGCCGCCAAAGACGGTGTGCCTGACAAAGTCGTCTACGAAGTGGCCGACCTGTGGTTTCACAGCTTGCTCGTCCTTTCCCACTTTGGCCTGCAGCCGGCCGATGTGCTCAGCGAGTTGGCCCGCCGCGAGGGTTTGTCCGGTCTGGAAGAAAAAGCCCAGCGCGACGTTCAGACGCGCGCCCAGGGCTGATCCATGCATCGTCACCCCATGCCCAACCCCGTCCCGGCTGGCTCTCAAAATCTGGTCGAGCTGAGGCAGATGACGGGTGTCATCTATGTGCTGTACGCCTTGACCCCCTTGACGGCGGGGATTTCGGCGGTGGTCGCCCTGATCATCAATCGGTCCCAGCGCTTGCAGGCGCGCGGCACCGCCTTTGAGAGCCACCTCACCTGGCAAACCCAAATGTTTTGGAGTGGTCTCGCATGCTTGACGCTGGGCTACCTCACTGTGTGGTGGCACTACCTGGGCCTGGCGGTGTTTTCAGGCGGGCTGGCCTGGTTTGTTTACCGCTTGATCAAAGGCATTTCTTACTTGAACCTTGGCAAGCCCGTGCCGCTCCAAGCCCCTGGACACTTCAGCTAACATTGATATGAGCCACGATCCTGACTGCATTTTTTGCAAAATCATCCAAGGCCAGATCCCCAGCCGCAAAGTCTATGAAGACGACGAGCTGCTCGCCTTTCATGACATCGCGCCTTGGGCCCCCGTGCATTTCCTCATCGTGCCCAAGCTGCATTTGGCGTCTTTGTACGATGTCAGCGCCGAACACCATGCCTTAATGGGCAAAATGATGACCTTGGCGCCCGTGTTGGCACGCAAAGAAGGGGCGCTCAACGGTTTTCGTTGCATCATCAACTCAGGCGCCGATGGGGCGCAAGAGGTTGCGCACCTGCACTTGCATGTCATGGGTGGTCCAAGGCCCTGGGCGCGCGGCTAATTGCTTCACCTAAAATCCGATTCATTCCCTCAGGAGACGTTTTCATGGGTTCATTCAGTTTGTGGCATTGGTTGGTTGTTTTGGTGATTGTGGTGCTTATTTTTGGCACCAAAAAGCTCAAGAACATGGGCTCCGACCTCGGCGGGGCGGTCAAAGGCTTCAAAGACGGTCTCAAAGATGGTGCTGTGCCGGAGACACCTGCACCACAAGTCACGACCCAAACCGTTGAAGGCCAAGCGGTCAACGTTGACAACAAAACCAAAAGTTGACCTTGCTTCAGGATGATTGATTTTGGTTTTGACAAGTTAGCCTTGATTGGGGTGGTGGCTCTGATCGTGATTGGCCCTGAGCGCTTGCCGCGTGTGGCGCGTACGGTGGGCCACTTGCTGGGTAAAGCGCAGCGCTATGTGGCCGATGTCAAGGCCGAGGTCAATCGCACCATTGAGCTCGAAGAGATCAAGAAAATGAAGGGCCAGTTTGAAGACGCGGCCCGCAACGTTGAGCAAACCATGGGGCAGCACGTTCAGCAAGCCACCAGCGCGCTGGACGACGCCTGGGCCCAAACCATCCTGCCCCCTGGCGGGGATCTGCACGAAGGCGAGTTTCCTGCACCCGCCTACCCACATCGCCGCAAAAACTGGCGCATCAAGCGCACCGCCGTGCCCAGTTGGTACAAACAGCGCCACGGTTTGCGCGCCAAAGTTCAGTCTGGCGCAGGCCGCGTCGCTCGCTTGCGTCCGGCCCGTCGACACACCCCATGACCTCACCTATTGATGACCCCGCGGGCTCCGAACAACCGTTCGTGGTCCATCTGATTGAGCTGCGCGACCGTTTGCTGCGCGCGGTCTATGGCCTTGGCGCCGCCATCGCAATACTCGCCCTGTGGCCGGGCCCCAGCCTCTTGATCGATTGGTTGGCCCATCCCATTCGGGCCCACATGCCCCCCAATGCCCAGCTCATTGCGGTAGGCGTGTTGTCGCCCGTGCTGGTGCCCCTCAAGGTGCTGATGATGGCGGCGGTGCTGCTTGCCTTGCCCTGGCTGATCTACCAAGCTTGGGCCTTCGTTGCGCCGGGTCTGTACAAGCACGAAAAGCGCTTTGCCTTGCCCCTGATTTTCTTTGGCAGCTTGCTGGCCTATGTGGGTATCGGCTTTGTGCAGTTCTTCGTGCTCGACAAAATGTTCGCCTTCATCCAGCAGTTCACGCCGGATTCCGTGGCCGCGTTGCCCGACGTGGCGTCCTATGTCGAGACTATTTTGGGCTTGTACATTGCGTTCGGTGTGGCCTTTCAGGTGCCCATCGTGGTCATTTTGCTGGTGCGAGTGGGCTTGGTCAACCTGGTCCAGCTGAAGGCGTTTCGGGGCTACTTCATTGTGTTGGCCTTCGTGGTTGCGGCCATTGTCACGCCGCCTGACGTCATCTCACAGCTGGCCTTGGCTGTGCCCATGTGTGTGCTGTATGAGTTGGGTATCTGGGCGGCGGCGTGGCTTGTCAAACCCAAGCCCGCCGAGCAAGAAGACGGCATCGAGACGCCGCCCTGATGGCGGTTTTAGCGACCCCCGCGTGCCACTGGTTTGGGACGTTGGGCCACCTTCACGTTCAACTCCAGCACCTTGGCGCCGCGCTGCACGCTCACTTGGCCCGTTGAGCCCGGCGCCAATTCAGCCACTGCATTGAGCAGCTGACGGGTGTTGCGGATCGCCTGCCCCTGAATCTTCACGACCACATCGCCGGGCCGCATGCCGCCCTGACCCGCGGGGCCATTTTGCAACACCCCCGTGATCAAGACCCCCTCCTTGACCGGAAGATCAAAGTTTTCCGCCATCTCAGGCGTCAGATCGCGAGGCTCCACACCGATCCAGCCCCGCTTCACCTCGCCCAGACTGATCAAGCTCTCCATCACCTGCTTGGCCGTATCGACCGGGATGGCAAACCCAATGCCCATGCTGCCGCCACTGCGCGAATAGATGGCCGTGTTGATGCCCAGCAGGCGGCCTTGCGCGTCCACCAAGGCCCCGCCTGAGTTGCCAGGGTTGATGGCGGCGTCGGTCTGGATGAAGTTTTCGAAGGTGTTGATCCCGAGCTGATTGCGCCCCAGGGCACTGACGATTCCCGAGGTCACGGTTTGACCCACCCCAAAGGGGTTGCCAATGGCCAACACCACGTCGCCAACCTCCAGGTGCTCGGTATTGCCGAAGGTGATGGTGGGCAGTTTCTCGAGGGCAATCTTCAAGACAGCCACATCTGTATCCGGGTCGGTGCCCACCAGTTTGGCGCGTGCCTTGCGACCATCGGCCAGCTGCACCTCAATGTCATCGGCCCCTTCGACCACGTGGTTGTTGGTGAGCACATAGCCCTCACGGGAGACCAGCACCCCCGATCCCAAGCCCACCTGGGGTTGTTGGTTTTGCCCCTGGCCGAAAAAGAACTGCGACCAGGGGTCATCGGGCGTGTTGCGGGCGGGTGTCTTGCTGGCAGTGATACTGACGACCGCTGGAGAGGCTTGCTTCGCCGCCGCGCTCAAGCCCATGACGGAAGCTTCGCGCGGCGTGTTGCTGTCGGCGGTCACAATGGACACCACGCCGGGCCGGGTGGCCCCTTCTCGCTTGAGCCACTCGGGCTTGAGGGTTGACACGGTGAACACGGCAGCGACGACCACTGTCACCGTCTGCGAGAAAATAAGCCAAATTTGACGCATGAGAAAGAATCCATGGCCCAGCAAACAGACATCACGTCGTATCTTGCCAAGCAGTTAGAGGTTGAAAATTTTCGCGATTATGGGCCGAATGGACTCCAAGTTGAGGGCAAACCCGAGGTTCACAAGATCGTCTCGGGCGTCACGGCCAGTCTGGACCTCATCGAGGCAGCCGTTCGGGCGCAAGCCGATGTGATCCTGGTTCACCATGGCCTGTTCTGGCGCGGCCAAGATGGTCGCATTACCGGGTGGCTCAAACAGCGCCTGTCACGCCTGTTGAGCCACGAGATTAACTTGCTGGCTTACCACCTGCCACTGGACGCCCACCCGCAGTGGGGCAACAACGCGCAGTGGGGCCAGCGCTTAGGTGTCAACGCTGACGGGCGCTTCGGTGAACAGCGTCTGGGCTTTATCGGCTCGGCCGCACAAGCCTGGGGTTGGGATGCGTTGCGCAGCCACGTGCAGACCCTGACAGGCCGGGGCGTCACTGCGGTGGCGGGCGATGGCCGCCCCCTGCATCGCATTGCCTGGTGTACGGGCGGCGCCCAAAGCTACTTTGAGGGCGCCATTGCTGCGGGGGCTGATGTCTTCATCACCGGCGAAATCTCCGAGCCGCAGGCCCATCTGGCGCGCGAAACCGGCGTGGCCTTCATGGCGGCAGGCCACCACGCAACCGAGCGCTATGGCGCACCCTCGCTGGCCGCCCACGTGGCGCAAGAGTTTGGTCTGGCGCATGAGTTCATTGACCTGGACAACCCGGCATGATGGCCACTGCGCGGGTACCCCGTCTCAGTGCTTCTTCGACGACATCAACGCAGCCAACTGCGTGCGTGCTCGGGTCGTGGCCCGCTCCAGCAAGAAGGCGGTCTCGACGGCGCGCAGACGCCCTGACTCACACATGCGCGACAACATGCGTGCGGTGAAGGAGATGGTCTCGCGGTGTCCCCGGCCGTGCGTAAACACAAAGAACGTTCGACCGGGGCTGACAAAACTCAAGCGCACCTTCTGCCACTCATCGCGCAAGAGCATTTGGTAAGCAAAGCCCAGCTGGATATGGTTGGCCAGGTCTGCGCCACTGGACGGGGCCGCCGGCTCTGAAGGGTTGAGATCGAGATTGATATCGATCCCCAGGTCCAGGTCGATGTGTTCGAGATCGAGGTTCTCAAAGCCCCCTGCGCTCAGCTGAGAGACCTCGCCCAAGGGGGCCTCGTCACTCAGGTCGATGTCCACTGCGCCCGACCAGTCGACGGCGCTCTCATCCACCAGACCGACGCTTTGGGCCTCTTCGGCAGTGAAGCGGCGCTCGATCTCGTTATCAGCCAACACCGGCAGAGGCTCACCCCTCCAAGAGTTGTCTACCCCGGGGATGGGCGCACTGAAGATCGTGTCCACCTCATGAATGAGGAGGTTCTGATCCAACTCAGATATCGGAGGGCGCTTCAGCGATTCGGCGTGCGAGGGCAGCAGATCCGCGAAGAAGGCGTCATGCGCGGCTTCGGGCCAGCCAATCAGCCGCATGCCGTCCTTCAGGTCTTTCATCAGACCGGGGAGCTGCATCAAGAACTTCTGCCGCAAAGCGGGCGAGCCCTTGGGCTGCACGCTCATGATGATGTCGCGGCCCGTTCGGCGCATACTTTGCGTCAACTCCGCATCGGGGCCCGCCCGGCGATACGCCAGAACCAGCCCCTGGCTCCAGACTTGAGACAGAAAATCCCTCAGGTAAGCCGGAATGTCGATCGGCTTGAGCGCGTTTTGCAACTGCTGCATGTAGCGCTGCTGAATTCGCAACTCTGACTCTTTGTTGGCCAGCAGGTGGGCCGGGTGGTTGCCTTCTTCCTGGCCTTCGGGCTGATGCGCGATGAACGATTCCAGCTCGGCCAGCTTCAGGCTATAGAGCTCGACCTGATCAAAATCGCCGTCAACAATTTCTTGCACCAACTCCCGGATGCGGGCCAGCAGCTCTTGACCGGGCCCCTCATCGAAATCCTCAAAAGCGCAGGCGAGCGATCCAATGCGGTTGACAAACCGGCGAACCGGGTGCTTGCGCGATGAGAAGAACGTGTTGTCGTTGAGCGCCACCCGCAGCACTGGCAACTGCAGCCGAGCGATCTGGCGTGCCATTTGGGGCGGCACTTTGGGATCAGACAAAACCTGATCGAACAGGCTGCCCACCACATCGATCACCATGTGATCCAGCTTCCCACTGGAGGCCTGAACCAGTTCCTCACGGTGGGTGCGAATCAGGTTCACGGCCATCAGGCCTGTCAGACCATCATGGTAGCTGGGGCCGTCCGCCGAGCCTCCTTCCAGGCCAGGCCCGGCGATGCCCGATCCCAGGCGCGGCGCGGCGAAACCGTGCCCGGTGTCAATGTCAGCAGATCCATCGAGAGGCATGGGCTGACTGGCCAGATAGGTCAGCCTGCGCAGCAGCGTCATCAACTGGGCGTTGGTGCCCTGGTCGATGGAGCCTGTCGGGCCATCATGGCCGTAAGTGCTCTGGACGCCAGACCTAGAACCAGAACCAGAACCAGAACCAGAACCAGAACCAGAACCAGAACCAGAACCAGAACCAGAACCAGAACCAGAACCAGAACCAGAACCAGAACCAGAACCAAAGCCTGCCCCAGAGCGAGTGCTCGCGCCGGCTCCGTATCCGGAGCCGCTCGAGCGGTAGCCATGGCCGTAGCCACTCATTTCATCCCCATGAAGGCTGCTGTCTTGGGTGGTGGTGTCCTCTAACCTGGCTCGAGCCGAGTGACCGCCAAACTGTGAGCCGGGCCCGTCTACTCCCTTGACTGAAAAGGCCACGGGCTGCACCCCCCGGCCTTGCAAGTCTTCGCGGATATGCTTGTAGCCATCTTGCAAGGCGCTGGCCATGGCCCGGCCGAGCTCGCGAGCCAGAATTTTGCGCAACTCACGGTCGGCCGTGACTTGGGCAATCGCTTGGTACAGTGCCTTGCCGACACTTGCGGGTCGCACCGGGTTGCGGCCCTCGTCGGCCCGCCCCATTTCCAGTACCGCACCCATGTAGGGAGCCAACTCCCGCAATTCAACCTCGCAGGCATGGCTGATTTCTTGACCCAAGCGGTTGGCGTAGACATCCTCCTCGACCTGATCGTCGTCCACGAGTGTCAGTGACTGCCAGTCACTGAGGCCATGGAGGCTTTTGAGAAACGGATCAGGCGCAGGCTCCAACTCTTTGGACACCAGGGCATGCAGGGTGTCGTTGAAAGTTGACTGAAAAAGGCTGATTTGCCGCCGCAATTCGAGGCTGGCATTGATGAGCAAATCACGCTCGGCGATGCGGGTGGCGGCTGTGGACTGCGCCGTCAAACTCTGCACAACCTGATCCCCGACGGCGGCTGCGGTCGCTTTGACTTGATTCAGTGCCGACTCCATGGCGGCAGACCATCGCAAGTCTTTGGCGGTCATATGGAATGAGTGGGCGTCACTGGGAGCCTGGACACTAAACGATTAGGCTCCCAGTATGGGCCTAAATGGGTGCCGGTTGAGCAAGAAATGGCCCCGGTGGCTGCCGGGGGCCGACCGAACGTTACTTCTTCAACAAGTCACGAATCTCGCGCAGCAAAAGCACATCATCCGGCGTTGGTGCGGGTGCGGCTGCGCCTGGCGCAGGCTTTCTCAAGCGATTGATCTGCTTGATCATCATGAAGATGATGACCGCCAAAATCAGAAAATTAATGGCCACGGTCACAAAGCTGCCGTAGGCGAACAAGGGCACGCCCGCGGCGCTCAGGTCAGCAAAAGTCATGCTGCCCTTGAAATCCTTGGGCGGGTCGCCGAGCAAAATGAAGTAATTGGAAAAATCCAGGCCACCCAGTACCTTGCCAACGACGGGCATGATCAAATCTTTGACGATGGAGTCAACAATCTTGCCGAAGGCCCCGCCAATGATCACGCCCACGGCCAAATCGATCACGTTGCCCTTGACGGCAAATTCCTTGAATTCAGTGACAAACCCCATAACAACTTTCTCCTCAATGTTTGAAATAGCCGGCGAGTGTGAAGCGGTTCGCGGGAATTGTCCAGTCGGAGCCTGGTACCCCGTCTCAGTAAATTTGCAAGGTTGATTCGCCAAGGCGAACGGGTGGCGCATTGGCACGCGGAGCGTGCAGGAATGGAGTGCGCGCGGGCCTGTTGCGCTTCAGGCACCCTCCTGGATCCCCGCCTGCGCGGGGATGACGGGTGCAGGCGGGGATGACGGGTGCAGGCGGGGATGACGGGCGCCGGGGTTGGCATCTCGCCATGTCATTCCCGCGCAGGCGGGAATCCAGCAGCCTGTGTACCTCGCCATCGGCCCCGCAACAATTCAACCTTTCAAATTCACTGAGACGGGGCACTAGGGCCTGTTCGGCTGCACCTTGATGCGCAGGATGCAGGGGCGCCAGCCCTGGCCTTGGAGGGCCGCCTCAATGTGGGGCTGGAGGTGGTGTAGCTTGGCTGCCACGGCTTGGTTGCTGACCAGCAGGGTCCATTGGTCCTCGTCCAATGGACCGGCTTTGATGTGCGGCAGCAGGGCCGCTGGCAGGCATCCGCGCACCGCGTTGAAGCGCTCATTGGAGGCCTTCACGCGTTGTTGCAGGCGTTGTAGTGGCTCAGTGTGAGCCAGCACTTGTCGAATCGACAGTGAGTCAGGGACGAGCGGTTTGTGGCTCACAGTTCCTCAAGGGCCAGCAATTCGTCGATGGTTTGGCGTCGGCGAATCAAACGGGCTTGGCCATGATCGACCAGTACTTCGGCAATCAAGGGGCGGCTGTTGTAGTTGGAGGACATGGACGCGCCGTAGGCCCCCGTGTCATGAAACACCAGCAAATCACCCACCTGGGCCGAGGGCAGCTGGCGGTGGCTGACCACACCCCCTTCGAGCTGCGTGAAGACGTCGCCTGATTCGCACAAAGGGCCCCCCAGCACAGTGGCTCGCAGGGGGGCTGCGGGTCGCTCTGGGACGGGCACCACACTGAGCTCATGGTGGCTGCCGTACAGGGCTGGCCGCATCAGATCGTTGAAGCCGGCATCGACCAGCACAAAGTGGTTGGCACCCATGTCTTTGACGGCGCGCACTTCGGCTATCAGGATACCGCTTTCGGCCACCAGGAAGCGCCCCGGTTCGATCTCCAGTTTCAGGGGGTGCTGGACAATCTCCGCGGCTTTTTGGCGGGCTGCATTCCACAGGCTGTAATAGTGTCCAGTGTCCAACACAGGCTCTTGGCCCGTGTAGGGCGTTGACAGGCCACCGCCTGCTGACAGGGCTTGGATGTCGTGCCCTTGCGCATGAACTGATCGAACCAACTCCACCATGGCACCGCAGACCTGTGCAAGGTGGCTGTAATCAACCCCTGAGCCAATGTGCATGTGCAGTCCGATCAGCTTCAGGCCGTGCTGTCGAATGACATTCAGGGCTTGCGGCAGGTCGGTGTGCCAGATGCCATGCTTGCTGTGTTCACCGCCCGTGTTGGTTTTGTTGCTGTGACCATGCCCAAAGCCCGGGTTGATGCGCAGCCACACGGGGTGTCCGGGGGCCACGGCGCCGAGCTGGTGAAGCATGTCGATCGAGCCGGCATTGACCGGAATGTGCTCGGCCACGACTTTGGCCAAGGTGGGGCGGTCGATCAGATCGGCCGTCAAGACGATCTCGGCGTGAAGGGGATCATCGGTGCGCGTCAGGCCGGCGCGCTGCGCACGCTCGATCTCACCCAGCGAAACAGAGTCTACGACCACGCCAGCCTCCTTCATCAGACGCAGCAAGTGGATGTTGGAGCAGGCTTTTTGGGCAAAGCGAATGGTGTCGAACGACTTGAGCTGCGCAATGCGCTGGCGCACGGTGGCAGCGTCATAGACCCACAAGGGGGTGGAAAACTCTTGTGCGAGCTCGCGCACTCGGGCGTCAGAAAACAAGGTCATCAAAAACTCCAGCTTGAAACCCCGCCCTTCAGGCAGGGGCCAAGTATATGTTGGCACGCCCTAGTACCCCGTCTCAGTGAATTTGAAAGGTTGGAAGCCGTGTCTTCATCCGCCATGCGTCGTTACAAATCCTCGCGATACCAAAGGGTATCGCTGCGGTTTGCGCCTAGCCTGACGAATGAATCCATCGACTTCGAACCTTTCAA
>JANMGB010000383.1:0-3248 GCA_031374415.1 Burkholderiales bacterium | reverse complement strand
TTCAAAAGCAAGCTGCCACAGCCGCCTTCCATGCCCACCGCCGCATGGATCAACCCGCCACTTCAGGAGCCCTTCCACCCTCAAGACTGCACTGTAAATTCATGACACCAGGTGGCGCAAAGTCATTGACACGCTCCGCAGACTGGCGCTCACTGGCGAGTGGGGCTCAGGCAAAACCACGGTGCTGCACCTGCTTAGGAACCGGCTTCGCCGCGTTGGTGAACCAGAGCGCCTCGACGAGCCCGATGAGCAGGAGGATCGCGAAGCTGAGCAGGCCGAGCAAGCGATCCCCCTGGTCCTGGATGTTTCGGTCTGGGGCCTGCAGCTGGAGTGCGACGGCTTGACTCGTGTGCTGTCGACCCTGATGACGCGAGATGGGATCGATCACCGTGTACTGGTGGGCGAGCTGGAGGTCATAGGTATTGGGACGATTCCTTACCACTGGTGGATTGAACTACCCGACGGGATCCTTTGTGACTTCAGGGCGCGGATGTGGCTAGGCGATCACGAGGACGTGCCACATGGAGTTTTTCCGCCTTCAACCTTACAGAAGTACCGGGCGAGCGAGGAGTGGGCACCGCACTCGATTGGCCTGATTCCGCCCTTCTTCCATGCGTTGACGGGCGCGCCGCTGGCGGGCTGCCCGCCACTGCAAGTCGCAGCTCAACACTGAACGGAAAGAGAAGTGAAAACTGAAACACCCCACCCATCTGCTGATTTCTGCCGCCAAACAATAAAGTTCGACACAAGGAGGTCTTTGTGTCCAACTTTATTCTGGTGCGGCGGCCGTGAGTCTGAGGCGCCGCCATAGGGGAGCATGTGTCAAGCTTTATTGTCGACCAACAATTTCACATTGTTCGACGGAATGGTCGAACGCGTGCGTGCACGCGAACCCATCTACATCCAGCTGCCTTGTCCTGATGCTTTGAGCATTACTTGGACAGGTCGATCGTCTAAAGGCCGAAACGGGCAAGCCGATTCACATCATCTTCTCGTGACATAGGAAAGGAACGACATCAGGCATGGCAAATCGCAATGATCAGCTTGAGGCCGCACTTGACAACGCCATTGCCTATCTTCAGGCATGGCCACCGCATCCAGCAACGACAGCCAAGATTCGAGAGCTGCTTGAGGCCAAGCGGTTGGCTGACAAAGAACCCAACACAGAGCGATCGATGGTCGGTGTGCAGTACGCGGAGAGTGGTGTTCCTCGCATTCGGGCAGAGCTTGTAGGTGGTAACTTGCACCTCTGGAGCGGATTGGGAAACAACGAGGTTTGGGAATTGCATCGACGTCTATGTAGCACGGAGGGGCTGCGCCTAAGCATGCGTGAACTGGCTTTGAATGAGCCCCGAACAAGTTTGGAGATTGCACTTCGACAACGTGCGGATGGTTTCGATGTCGACCCTCCAGCGAAGCCATCTTCCCAGGCTGGATCGCCCCGGGTTTCGAGGAGGCCGGTTGGCTTAAGTCAGACCAAGGCGATCTGACCAAAGGGTTGGGGTTTGGATTCTCTCTCATTCAGCCCCCCGCAGGGGCCGCCGGAGGCCCCCTCGGTTGGGCCATGTATTCATGGTTCAACCCTCCTTCAGTGTTGATATTCGCGCGAGCTGCTTGCCGTGCGCTCGGTGCTTTGCTGCTGCCAGTAGTTCGCTTCAGCCTCGGCCGGCGGGATGTAGCCGATGGGCTCCAGCAGGCGACGATGGTTGAACCACGATACCCACTCGAGCGTGGCCAATTCGACCGACTCGCGCGTCTTCCAAGGCCCGCGCCGGTGGATGACTTCAGCTTTGAACAGCCCGTTGATCGTCTCAGCCAGCGCGTTGTCGTAGCTGTCGCCGGTGCTGCCCACCGAGGGCTCGATGCCTGCCTCGGCCAGCCGCTCGCTGTAGCGGATCGAGACGTACTGCGAGCCTCGGTCAATGTGATGCACCAGGGCATCGCGCTCGGGCTGGCGTGCGTATAGCGCTTGCTCCAGCGCGTCAAGCACGAAGTCGGTCTGCATGGAGCTGCTGACCCTCCAGCCGACGATGTATCGCGCAAAGACATCGATGACGAAGGCCACATAGACGAACCCTTGCCAGGTCGAGACGTAGGTGAAGTCGGCCACCCACAGCTCGTTGGGGCGGCCGGCCTTGAAGTGCCGGTTCACGCGGTCCAGCGGGCACGCAGCCTTGGGGTTCCCTATGGTGGTGCGCACCGTCTTGCCGCGGCGCGCACCTCGCAGCCCGTGGAGCTTCATCAGCCGCTCGACGGTGCAGCGCGCCACGGTCGTACCTTCGCGCTGCAGTTGTCGCCAGACTTTGTCGGCACCGTACACGCGCAGGTTCTCGTCGTATACGCGCTGCACTTCCTTCAGCAATTGGGCATCGCGCTGCGCTCGCTTGCTCAGCAGTGCAGGGTCGCGCTGGCGCGCGGCGTGACGCCAGTACGCCGACGGGGCAACCTGCAGGACTCGGCAGATCGGCTCGACCCCGCAACGAGCGCGGTGCTCGTCGATGAAGGCGTTCACTTCTTGAGCTGGCGGTCGAGCTCCGCCCTGGCGAAATACGCGCTGGCCAGCTTCAGAATCTCGTTGGTCTGACGCAGTTCTCGGACTTCGCGCTCCAGCTCTTTGATGCGCTGTTGCTCGGTCGTCGTCGCGCCAGGCCGCTCGCCACTGTCGCGCTCGCCTTGGCGCACCCATTTGTGCAATGTCTGGGCTGCGCAGCCAATCTTGCCGGCAATCGACTCGATCGCCGACCACTCTGACGCGTATCGGTCCTTGGACTCATACACCATGCGCACTGCACGTTCACGCACTTCCGGGGAAAACTTCGGGGACTTCCTCATAATGGCTCCATTCTCTCAATCGAAGGAGCCTCCTCAAAATCCGGGGCGATTCAGGCGCTGAACACGGAGATCGAGAACTTGGCCGGCGTCAACTATCCTGGCGGCTCGGCGACAACTATCTTGGCGGGTTGGGGGGTGGGGGAATTTATTGATGGTCAGGGTGTCTTGGCTGTTTTTTTCTTGGTCTCCTTTTCAAAGGCTGTTTGGCAAGCGAAGCGCGTCAGGCCATGGGCGTAGGTCGGGGAGCGGTGGTCAAGCCACGGACCCCGCCAGGGTGTCCGCGAAAGTAAATGTGGAACTTCGGCGATGGTAAATGTGGAACTATGTGATCAGAAGAGGCCGAGCACAGGTGCCTCCGGGTGGGTCAATGGCTCGTTGAGCCAGCAACTGCGGGGTGGTACGAGGCGCGGATGAAG
>JANMGB010000381.1:0-1289 GCA_031374415.1 Burkholderiales bacterium | reverse complement strand
TCAAAAGCAAGCTGCCACAGCCGCCTTCCATGCCCACCGCCGCATGGATCAACCCGCCACTTCAGGAGCCCTTCCACCCTCAAGACTGCACTGTAAATTCATGACACCAGGTGGCGCAAAGTCATTGACACGCTCCGGTTGGGCCTCGTATGAAACGCCGTTGGGCCTGTAAAAAAAACCTTCCGTGAGGATTTTCCGATGCACAGCGCGAAAATTCGACCCGCCAGAACCGCGTATATGCCACGATCTCCTACGGGGGAGGGGTTTGACCACCCCCAAGATCACGCTGTCGCGGCATGCGCGATGGTTTTTTTACACACTCGTTAGAGTTCACCATGAGACTGCGCCTATTTGCTGCTATCGCCTCTATCGGAGCGGCGATGCTTCCCGATGTGTCATTCGCCCTGGGAGGCGAAGGGATTGTTGCCGGTCTTCTGACGAGCGCAGGCATCTTCGTCGTTTGGATCGTTGCCACGATCATTAGCTTCTCTGGTACGCGCGAACGGTTCGACAGTTCATGGTTTTTCGCATGGGCTGTGCGCTTGAGCCTGCCAATCGTAGTTTTGGGGTATATCTACGTCTATCCTGTATTCGAGAGGATGAAGGATGTGCGAGGGGCACAAGTACGCAGCAAGCTTGCGGCAACGTTTGAAGCTGAATGCAAGACCCACGCGCCGACTGCGACGCGCATCCTTCATGTAGAGAGTGCAGAACGGCCAAAGACTGTATATGTGGAGGAGCCGAAAGAGCTCTACGGGCCGAAGATCAGCCAGCGGCTGGTGGACTGCACATACCGTCGCGTGCCTGCTTGCCAGGAACTCGACCTCAACGCAGTGGAATGGGCATGGCAACGCTCGATCGGAAACGGACCTTGCAAAGCAGGTGCCGATCCCTCACGTCCTGGCGCGTGCCTACCCGATTACAACCGCACTGATTTCGGCGCAGAACGAATCAAGGTCATACCGATCGAGAGGCCGGCTTCCCAGTACATCATCCGGGTCAAAGAAAACTCAGGACGTACTTTAGCCCCCGCCGGAATTCGCAGATATCACGTAACACTCGAGTCACTACGAACAGCCCAGGTTCTGGCAAGTACAGAGTTACTAATGAGCAGCGTGGCGCCTCCTTGTCAAAGCTTTGAGACCGAGGTCCGGAGCGTGTCAATGACTTTGCGCCACCTGGTGTCATGAATTTACAGTGCAGTCTTGAGGGTGGAAGGGCTCCTGAAGTGGCGGGTTGATCCATGCGGCGGTGGGCATGGAAGGCGGCTGTGGCAGCTTGCTTTTGAA
>JANMGB010000376.1:0-1151 GCA_031374415.1 Burkholderiales bacterium | reverse complement strand
AGGACGATTGTTTGAACGATCTGTGTCAAAGAGTGAGTGCCTTCGTCGTCCGTTTGGCATCTCTTGTAGCTCGAGTCGATGGTGGGCCTCGCGTCGATCAAGCGCGACATGCACGCAACAACTACAAGCGCGAGCTCGCCGGCCTCAAGATCGACGACGTGCCGCTGAATCGTCTGTTTCTCGGCAATCCGGGCACGGGCAAGACGACGGCAGCGTCGCTCTACGGCCGGCTTCTGCGCGCGCTGCGCTTTCTGTCCAACGGCGAGCTCGTTGTGTCGAAGACGGCGTCGGATTTCGTCGGCGACGTCGTCGGCGCGTCGCAGCAGAAGACGGCGGCGCTGCTCGACGAAGCGTACGTGCTCGACGACTCGCTGTACGGCAAGCAGGCGCTCGACACGATCGTCGAGAAGGTGAGCGGCGCGCCCGGCGAAGACATTGCCGTCGTCATGTGCGGCTACACCGCTCCGAGATGACGAAGATGCTGCGCGACCAGAATCCGGGCCTCTGGCGCGCCGCTTCGACGTCAACTTTGCGCTGCAGTTTGACGACCTGAGCGACAGCGAGCTGCTGCAGGTCTTCACGGACCTGTGCCGCGGCGGCGAGCGCCGAGCTGACGCGCGATCCGCTGCAGACGCTCGAGCGCGAGCTGGCGGGCCGCGGCTTTGGCGACGTCGAGCGCGAGCTGCGCCAGCTGGGCGAGCGCGTGCGCGTGCGCCAGCGCGACGGCCGCTCGCTCGACGGGCTCGTCGACAACTACATCTTCACCGGCGCCCGGCACCGGCAAGACGTTGGTGGCGCGCACGCTGGGCAAGATCCTCTTTGCGTACGGCCTGCTCGCCAAGCCCGACGTCATCGAGACGTCGGCCGCCGACCTGATCGGCGCCTATGTCGGCCACAGCCGCAAGAACGTCGAGGAGAAGATGAAGGCGGCGCGCGGCGGCGTGCTGTTCATCGACGAGGCGTACGGGCTCGGCAAGGGCGCCGCGTTCACCGACGAGGCCGTCGACCAGCTCGTCGGCATGCTGACGCTGCCCGAGTACGTCGGCGGCAAGACGGTCGTGATTCTGGCCGGCTACACCGACGAGATGCACCGCATGCTGACGCACAGCGTCGGCCTCAAGTCGCGTTTCACCGAGACGATCGCTTTTGAC
>JANMGB010000375.1:0-2442 GCA_031374415.1 Burkholderiales bacterium | reverse complement strand
GCTGACCTCGAGAAAGCCTTGCGCATCGCTTCTCGGGCCGCAGGGCTGACGATCGGGCTGGCGATTTTGGCCTGTGCAGGGAGGTCGATGTGAGAACGCCCGCCATCGTCCGCGTGCACGGCGGCCCTGACGCTCAGGGCCCTGTGCGCTGGGATTTTTCCACCAACGTCAACGGCGCAGGCCCGTGCCCGCAGGCCTTGCAGGCGCTGGACCGCACGCAGGCCGCGCGCTACCCCGATCCGGGCTATCACGCGCTGCGCCGGCGCTTGGCACATTGGCATGGCGTTGACGAGGGACGCATCCTGCTTGCCGCCAGCGCGAGCGAATTCATCCAGCGCATCACAGCCATGGGCCAGCGGCTCGCTCCCGGGCCAGTTGCCCTGCCGGCGTTGGCCTATGGCGACTATGCTGTCGCGGCACGGGCCTGGGGCCGCGCCGTGGTGGGCGCTGACGACGCCACCGCCACGCTGCGCTGGTGCGCCGATCCCGGCAGCCCCTTGGGCCAGGATGCCGTGTCGCCACGCGATCCTGCGGCCACGCCCACAGTGCTGGATGCCGCTTACGCGCCGCTGCGGCTCAGTGGCACCTCGCCCTGGTCGAGCGACGCTGAGGATGCCGTGTTCCGGCTGTACAGTCCCAACAAGGCCTTGGGCCTGCCTGGCATCCGGGGCGCTTATGCCATCGCGCCGGCGGGTGCAGCATGGCCAGTACAGACTTGGTGCGAGGCGTTGCGCGCTGCCGAACCCTCCTGGCCGCTCGGTGCCCATGCCGTCAGCTTGCTCGAATGCTGGACCGAGCCGGCCACGCAAGCCTGGCTGATTGACGCACGAACCGTGCTGCAGTCCTGGACCGACTCACTGCGCGCCGGCTTGGCCGACCTGGGCCTGCAACCCGCACCCAGCGTGACGCCGTTTCTGTGCGCACACTGGCCGGCCTCGATGCCGACCGCAGCGCTGCGCGCCTGCGGTGTGGCCGTGCGGGACACCACGTCGTTTGGACTGCCGGGCTGGATGCGCCTTTCGGCGCAAGCACCGCAGGCCCTTGAAGCGCTGTTCAGCGCCTTACGCTGGTAGGCCACAGATCACTCCCTTTCCATTTGCACACATACGCCATGCCCATGATCCCCGACATCCCCGAATTGAACGACGCCATGCTGCGCAGCCAGCTGCAGGCCCGTGTCGATGGCAAGACCAAACCGCCCGGCTCCCTTGGGCGTCTCGAAGCGCTGGCGGTCCAGATTGGCTGTATCCTCGGCACCGCAAACCCGTGCCTCGATCGACCCCAACTGGTGGTCTTTGCGGCCGACCACGGCTTGGCCGCGCAAGGTGTTTCGGCCTATCCGAGTGACGTGACTTGGCAGATGGTGGAGAACTTCCTTGTCGGTGGTGCGGCGGTCAATGTGCTGGCTCGCCAACATGGCTTGACGCTGACGGTGGTCGACGCTGGTGTGCGCCACGACTTCCTGCCCCGCTCCGGCCTGCTGCAACGCAAGATAGGCCCTGGCACCGCCGACTCGCTGGCCGGCCCGGCGATGAGCGAAGCGCAATGCGCGGCGGCCATCGCCGCCGGCCGCGAGGTGGTGCGTGACTTGCCCGGCAATGCCTTGCTTCTTGGTGAAATGGGCATCGGCAACACTTCGGCTGCTGCTTTGCTGCTGGCGCGCTTGACGGATCAACCGATCGAGCGGTGTGTGGGTCGCGGCACCGGGTTGGACGATGCGGGCTTGGCGCGCAAGGTGCGCGTGCTGCGCGATGTGCTGGCATACCATTCTCTAGCGAGCGCACCGCTGGCCGCACTGGCGGCCTTCGGTGGCTTTGAGATCGCGATGATGACCGGCGCGGTATTGCAGGCAGCTCTCGAGCGCCGAGTGATCGTTGTCGACGGGTTCATCGCCAGCAGTGCGGTTCTGGTGGCGTCCCGCCTCCAACCCCAGGTGCTGTTGCGCTGCGTGTTCGCCCATTGCTCCGACGAGGCTGGCCATGCCCTGATGCTTCGCACGCTGGACGCGCAAGCGCTGTTGAGCCTGGGCCTGCGGCTGGGCGAGGGTTCCGGGGCCGCCCTGGCCTGGCCGCTTCTCGAGTCTGCCTGCCGGTTGCTGGACGAGATGGCCAGCTTCGAATCGGCCTGCGTGAGTCGGCAGTGCGATCTTGAGGCCCCCACCGCCCCGCTGCGATGAGACAAGAGCTGCGCCTGTTCTTCACCGCGCTGCAGTTCCTCACGCGCGTGCCGGTACCGCGCTGGGTGGGCTTCGAGCCGGCCTGGCTACAGGCCTGCCTGCGCCACTTTCCGCTGATCGGCGCCTGCGTCGGCGCGTGGGCCGCTGCGGTGTTCTGGCTCGGGCTGCTGATGTGGCCGCCACTGGTGGCCTCTGCTGTCAGTCTGGTGGCCACGGTGTGGTTGACCGGAGCGTTCCACGAAGACGGCTTGGCTGACACCTGCGAC
>JANMGB010000353.1:0-13841 GCA_031374415.1 Burkholderiales bacterium | reverse complement strand
CCTACCTGGCCTAAATGCACGCTTTTTTAACCCCTGTTTTATGGGCTAAGACCTATTAGC
This sequence comes from Burkholderiales bacterium, assembly GCA_031374415.1. Taxonomy (GTDB): domain Bacteria; phylum Pseudomonadota; class Gammaproteobacteria; order Burkholderiales; family Burkholderiaceae_C; genus CANHBY01. The sequence goes on along the minus strand of JANMGB010000353.1, from coordinate 13,781 downwards.
GTAAACCTTTGTTATAAACGGAATTATATGTAATTACAAGTGAATATCGCATGTACGTACTGATATAAAATGCGCGTAATGTTGCAAAATAACGAAAATAACAAAGGTTTACGCTAATAGGTCTTAGCCCATAAAACAGGGGTTAAAAAAGCGTGCATTTAGGCCAGGTAGGACAGCGGGTGCATATTTTTTTATAATAGCGTTTAATGGCCTATTTTAATACAGTTTTTGCCGTTTTACCTAATTGCGCCTTGGCGGCTTGGCAATGTGCGCAGGTGTACTTTGTATTGTGTATAATCATCAAGCGCCAACTTGCAAGACGGTGCAGAGTGTACGCATTTGCGTGTGTGCTTTTTATTACGTGTTCTCTTCCAGCGCGGCCGCGATCTGTGCGTTGAGCGCGCGCAGCTCGGCCGCGACGTCAACGCCGCAAAAGTGAACGCTTTCCCACTGCGTGCGGCACGGCGTCGTGGTTGGCGGCGGCTCGCAGCCACACAGCTCGGGCACGCACGGCAGCGGGCCCGGCGGGGGCGGGGGCGGCGGGCGCGGCGCGCACTGGCCGTCAAAGCGGCACGTGCGGTTGACTGCCGTAATGCCGCCCCACTGCGCGCACTGTGCCGCGCTCGCGCACGCATAGTCGTGCTCTGGCGCGCTCGAGCTGGGCAAGCTGCCGGGCGGCGCTTGCGTCAGGTCGCAGCACAGGCCAACCGTGGGCGGCGGGGGGCTTGGCGGAGGGCTGGGCGGCGGGCTCGGCGGCGGAGTCGGGGGCGGCGTCGCTGGAGGGCCTGGCGGCGCAACCGTGATGTTGCCCGGAAACGTGCAGCCGGGCTCGCAAAACGTGTCGTTGCCTGCAAACGTGTTGGGCGGCAGGCAAGTGTCGCTGACATAGTTCAGGCACACCGCGTCTTGCACGTAGTAGCACGCGCCAATGCGCTTACCGCCAATCGCAGACGTGCCCGAGATTGAGCGGCACGTCGTGCCCGGGTACAGCGTGCCGCCGTTGCAGTTAAGGTCGTTGCTTTCAATGCACAGTCCCCAGCCAAAGATACACGCGCCAAACGGCCGGCTGGCACACGTGTGATTGCCGTCTGTCACCACACGGCCAGTGCCGCCGCTGAACAGCGCGCAAAAGCCTGCCGAGCAGAAGCACTGGCACTGGCCGTCGTTGCGCTGGCAAATCACATCACCGGAATTGGGACAGGCAAAGACCGGAGGAGTGGGCGCGCCAGCTGGCGGCGGCGGGCTCGGTGGCGGTGGCGGGCTGGCGTGCGGGCGCGGCGCGCACTGCGAGTCAAAGCGGCACGTTGCGCTGGCGTTGAGCACGCCGCCCCACTGCGCGCACAGCTCGGCGGTTGTGCAGGCGTAGTCGTGCGCGGGCGAGTCCGAGCTGTAACTCGGCAAGGAGGCCGGCGGCGCCTGCGTCAGGTTGCAGCAGCCGCGCACGGGCGGGGGAGGGCTCGGCGGGGGCGGCGGGCGCGGCGGCGGCGGCGGCGGGCTGGGAATCGGCCGCGCCGAACAGTTGGCGCACGTAGCCTCGCCCGTGACCAGGCCGCCGAACGCCGCGCAGCGGAGCGCGCTCAGCTGCAGGCAGTAAATGCCCGAGCCGGGCGGGTCGTCAGCCGGCAGCGCGCATGCCACGTGCCCAAGAGCCGCGCAGGGCACGTGCGGCGCAAAGCGCGCGCGCGGGCGGTGCGGGCACGCCGCGGCGAGGCCGTCGTAGCACGTGCCGTCCGCGTATACGCAAGCGCCCGTGACGACGGGCTGTGCGGCGAGGCGCGTGCACAGCGCAAGGTCGGCGGGGTCGGACGAGCCACCCCAGTAGACGCACGACTCGGGGCACTCGCAGTCGCACGCGGCGCCGCCGTACGAGCACAGCGTGCCGTTGGCCGGGCACACACCGGCTGTGGGCGGCGGCAGCGCACAGCGCGCGTCGGCGCCGAGCGCGTTGCACGACGTGTGCGCGGTAAAGGCCGTGTAGCAGTACGTGTCGTTGGGCGCAATGACCGAGTCATAGTAGGCGCGCGTGACGTTGGCGCAGCTGGGGATGGCCGTGACCGGGTCTTCGTAGCACGCGGCGCCGCACGGCTGCAAGCAGTTGCCGCCCTCGACCCAGACCGAGTAGGGCAGCGCGTCGCACGGCTCGCGCGCGCTAATGGCGCAGAGCGTCTGCGCGGCCCCGACCGGCGCCAGCGGACCGTCCATTGAGCAGCACGCGCCAATCGGTGGCGGTGGCGGCGGGGGCGGCGGGCTGGGCGGCGGAGGGGGCGGGCTTGGTGGCGGCGGAGGCGGCGGGCTGGGCGGCGGCGGGGGCGGGCTTGGCGGCGGCGGGCTCGGCGGCGGCGGCGAGGGCATGGGCTGCGCGGTGCAGTTCGTGCACGCGCCCAGCGGGTTGAACACGCCGAGCGCGGCTGTGCAGAGTGCGGCCGTCGTCTGCACGCAGTAGATGCCCGAGCCGAGCGGCGAGTCGACGGGGAGCGAGCACGCGCCGTACCCGAGCGCGGCGCACGGCACGTGCGCGGAGAAGACCGCGTGCGGCCGGTGCGGGCAGGCCTCGCGCAGGCCATCGTAGCACGTGTGCCCGACGTAGACGCACGCGCCTGTCACGACAGGCTGCGCGGCGCGGCGCGTGCACAGCTCGAGATCGGCGGGGGCGGACGAGCCTCCCCAGTAAGCGCACGACTCGGCACACTCGCAGTCGCACACGGCGCCGCCGTACGAGCACAGCGTGCCGTTGGCGGGGCACACGCCGTCCGTGGGCGGCGGCAGCGCGCAGCGCGCATCGGCTCCGAGCGCATTGCAGCTGACGTTCGGGCTAAAGGCCGTGTAGCAGTACGTGTCGTTGGACGCAATGACCGCGTCGTAAAAGCCGCGCGTGACATTGGCGCAGCTCGGTATTGCGGTCGCGGGGTCCTCGTAGCACGCGGCGCCGCACGAGGCGTTGGCGCAGGTGCCGGACTCGACCCAAGCCGAGTAGGGCAGCGCGCCGCACGCGTCCTGTGTCGCCACGACGCACGCGGACTGCGCGCCAAACGGCGCGCCGTGCGCGGACGCCATGTGGCAGCACGCGCCGCTCGGGGGCGGCGGCGGCGGCGGCGGGAGCGCGCGGTAGGCGCAGTCGGCGCAGACGCCCGCGGGCTCAAAGATCGAGTTGGGCTCCGCCGCACACAGCGCGGCCGTTGTTTGCACGCAGTAGATGCCCGAGCCGCGCGGCACGTCGAGCTGCGTGCGGCACGCGCCGAACCCGAGCGCCGCGCAGGGCACGTGCGCCGCAAAGCGCGCCTGCGGGCGCGCGGGGCACGCCGCGGCAAGGCTGTCGTAGCACGTGCTGTTCGAGTAGACGCAGCTGCCTGTGACGACGGGCTGCGCAGCGAGGCGCGTGCACAGCGCGGTCAGCGCGGGGTCGGACGAGCCGCCCCAGTAGGCGCACGACTCGGCGCACTCGCAGTCGCACGCGGCGCTCGGCCCCTGGTAGGCGCACAGCGTGCCGTTGCCGGGGCACACGCCGTTCGTGGGCGGTGGCAGCGCGCACCGCGCGTCGTCGCCGAGCGCGTTGCACGTGGCGTTGGGCGTGAAGGCCGTGTAGCAGTACGTGTCGTTGGGCGCAATGACCGCGTTGTAAAAGCCGAGCGTGACATTGGCGCAGCTGGGAATCTCTGTGACGGGGTCCTCGTAGCACGCGGCGCCGCACGAGACGTTGGCACACGGCGCGCTGCGCAGCCAGGCGCTGAACGGCAGCCCGGCGCAGTCGGCCTGCGTGACCGACACGCACGCGGACTGCGTGCCGAACGGCGCGCCGTGCGCAGGCGCCATGTGGCAGCACGCGCCAACCGGCGGGGGCGCGGGTGGGGGCGAAGGCGGGCTCGGCGGGGGCGGGCTTGGCGGGGGCGGCGGCGACGGCGGCGGCGGCGAGGCAAAGCACTGCGCGTCAAAGCGGCAGCTGCGTCTAATGTCAAGCGTGCCGTCCCAGCGCGCGCAGTCGGCCGCGCTGAGGCAGGCCGTGTCGTAGGGGAAGCTTGACGTGGAGTACAGGCTGGACGTGACGGCGGCGGTCAGGTTGGAGCAGCAGTGCAGGCGCGCGGGCGGCGGCGGGCTTGGCGGCAAGAAACACTGGCCGTCGTAGTCGCACGTGGCGTTGGGCGCGCCAATCGTGCCATTCCAGCGCGCACACACGCTAGCGCTCGTGCAGGCAAAGTCGTACGGCGTGTCGGGCGAGTCGCGCAAGTCGCAGCAGCGCATGGGCTCGGGCTCGGGCACCGGGCATGTGCAGTCCACGTCAGCGCACGAGCGGAACGCGCGGAACACGGTTGGCGCATTGGGTGCTTGCGCGTTGTACGCGCTGGCCGCCGCGCTGGTCATGTTGTAGCACTGCGTGCTGTTCGGACTTGTGGGGATGCATGCCGAGCCGCACGGCTGGTCGCAGCTGGCGCCAAGCGTGAACACGCTGTAAAACCCGAGCGCGCCGCACTGCGCGGACGTGACGCGCTCGCACGTCGCGCCGCTTGACGGCAGCAGCGACGTCGGCATGTAGCAGCAGCGCCCGAGCGGGAACGGCGGGCAGCTCGTGTTAGCGCACGTGTCGCCGATGGCGCCGGTCGCGCCAGAGCACGGCTGGTTGGTCGGAATAAGCGCGCACGAGAGCGCGCCGCAGCACGGGCGCGTGCAAGCGACGGGGCCGCAGACTGCGCCATCGCCGCGGTAGACTCCGCCGCGCGCGGCGCACCGCGCGGCCGTGAGCGTTTCGCACGCGCCGGCCTCTGCGCCAGCGTCGAGCAGGCAGCACGCGCCGCGCGGCTCGCGCACCACGCACTGCAGGTCGGACACGCAGTCCGTGTCATTGTCAAAGGTGCCGCCAAGCTCTACGCACGTGGCGTTGGTCACGCAGACCGTGTTGTTGAGCGCGGGCACGCTTGACGGCTCGGCGCCGCCATTGTCGGGCAGCAGCGCGCCCGTGCAGCAGCCCGTGCGCGGCGGCGGCGGCGGGCTGGGCGGGCTTGGCGGGCGCACGCACGTGGCCCCCGTCTGCATGCAGTCGCGGTTGTCGTGGTACGTGCCCAGGATGAATGGGAACTGCGGGTTGGCAAGGATTTCGTCAAAGGCCGGGCGCGTAATGTCAGCGCAGCTTACTTCTCCGCTGATCAGCGTCAGACAGCCCGAGCCGCACGGCGTCGCGCACGTCGCGCTCGCGTTCCACGTCGAGTAGGGCTGCAGCGCGCACTCGGTCTCGTTGAGCAGGCCACAGCTCAGCGAGAGCGGCACCTGAAGGTTTTGCGCAGCGCAGCAGCGACCGAGGCGCGCGGGGCAAAAGTTGACCGAGCACGACTGGCCAAGGTCGCCAATTACGCCGTTGGGCGGGAATGGGCAATCTTGGATGTTAACCACGAGTTTGCACGAGAAACCCGCGCAGCACGGGCGCAGGCAGGCGCCGGGCGTGCACGTGACATTGTCGCCGCGGTAAAACCCGCCAAGCACGAGACAGCGCGCCTCGGACTCGATCGAGCAGACAGCACCTGCGCGGCAGCACGCGCCAGTGCTCGGCTGCGCGCAGTTGCGGTCGCGCGCGCACGTCGAGTTAGCAATGAACGCGCCGCCAAGCGCGCCGCACGTTGCGTTGGTCACGCACACGTCGCCGAAGAACGCGACGCTCGAAGACGCCTGCGCAAGCGCGCTCATGTTGCAGCAGCCGCGCGCGGTTACGGGCGGCGGGCAGTCGCCGCCTGTGCATGGCGGGCAGAGCGCGGCGCACTCCCCGTCAAAGCGGCACGGCGCCGAGCTGTTGACCGTGCCTCCCCACGCCGCGCAGTCTTCCGCACTCAGGCACGCCGCGCTGTACGAGAGGTTGGCTGCGCGCAGGTCGCAGCACAGCGTCACTTGCGCGGGCGGCGGTGGCGGCGGCGGCGGGCTGGGCGGCACTGCGCACGTGCAATTGGCGCCGAGCGTAAAGTTGCCGCCGCCCGCGCAGTATGCCGCGTTAGAGACAAAGCAGCCGCCGGCATCCAGCGCGCACGCGCCAAAGCCGTTGGGCACACTTGCCGTAGGGTCAGACTGGGCAAGGCACGATCCGGTGTTGGGCGTGCCAAAAAGCGCGGCGCACACGGACGCGTTCGTTTGCACGCAATAGGCTGCGTTGCCGCCGAGCACAACGACGCACGCGACCAGCGCGCCGCCGGGGCCCGTCGCGTTGGGCAGCACTGTGCCGAAGAACAGCGTGTTGGTGCACGTCTCGCGGCACACGCAGACCACGCTCACGCCGACCGCGCACGCGACCGTGCCAGACGGGCACGGCTCGGGCGGTGGCGGCGGCGCACTCGGTGGCGGCGGCGGGCTTGCCAGCGGACACGCGTCAAGCACGCACGCCGTGCCGTTGCCCGCGTAGATGCCCTGCGCAAGGTCGCACTCGGCCTGTGTCACGTTCACGCAAGTGGCCGGCCGCGCTTCCGTGTCAAAGATGCAGCACGCGCCCGTGACTGGCGGAGCCGGAGCTGGAGGCGGGGGCAAACTAGGCGGGGGCGGGGGGCATAGATTGCTCACGTCGCTGCAGTTTTGGAACTCACTGGCCGCGCCAAACGTCGGAAAGCTAGTAATCAGGAGTCCGCAAAGTCGATACACATTGGCGCATGTAGAGTTGCAGTTAAACCCGTTGGGGTTGCTAGCATTAACGACCACTTGCACAAGCAAGTTGAAGCAATCGTCAATCACACACATGCAATTAGGGGCGGCTGGCGGCGGTGGCGGCGGCGCAAGCGGGCATAGCGGGTCAACATCGCTGCAATTCTGGAACGGGCTTAGCGGACTTGTCGACGGCGCGGCCGAGACAACTTCCGCGGCGCACAGCGCGTATACACCAAATCTGCACGCCTGAAGGCAATTCTGCGCGAGCGGCATGTACGCGGTTACAATGGCGCGCGGGAACGTGCCGGTAAACGGGCAGGTAAAGTTGCATGCACAGCTTTGCGGGCTCGGCGGAGGCGGTGGGCTCGCCAGTGGGCATTGGTCGAGCGCGCACGCCGTGCCGTTGCCCGCGTAGATGCCCTGCGCAAGGTCGCACTGCGCTTGTGTCACGTTCACGCAAGTAGCCGGCTGTGCCTCCGTGCCAAAGAAGCAGCATGCGCCCGTGACCGGCGGAGCTGGGGCTGGCGGTGGAGGCGGCGACGCAAACGGGCACGCGTCAAGCACGCACGCCGTGCCGTTGCCTGCATAGATGCCAAAGAGCGCTGCGCATTGCGCTTGCGTCACGTTAGTGCAGTAAGACTGAGAAGGGTCGGTGTTGACACAGCACGCGCCCGTGACGGGCGGGCACAGCGTTCCCGGGATGATGCATGCACCAGGCGGGCTCGGCGGAGGCGGCGGCGACGCAAACGGGCATGCGTCAAGCACGCACGCCGTGCCGTTGCCTGCGTAAATGCCGGTAATGGCGCTGCACGCAGCCTGCGTCACGTTGACGCAGTACGACTGGGCGGGGTCAGTGTTGACACAGCACGCACCCGTGACAGGCGGGCTTGGCGGTGGCGGACTCGGAGGCGGCGGCGTCAGAGCGCACTGCGTGTCCAAGTCCGCGCACAGCACATTGGGAGTAAATGTGCCGGGAGGCGCGCACGCGTCGGGCGAGTAAACTTGGCCGCACAAGCTGATGGGGGTCTGCAGCAGCGTGCGGCGCGGGCGATGGCCGTGCCCGCCGCCAGCACCGGGGTCGGCGTCGATGCGGTATTGCGGGTCGCGCGCGTTGCCAAACGTGGTCGCAGTTGCGGTCGCGGTTGCGGTCGCGGTCGCGGTTGCCGACGACGACGAGTACGACTGGCCGGTGGGACCTGTGCCAAGCGTTGTGAACGACGTGGGCGTGCAGCACGCGCCAAACGCGCAGTTTGCCTGCTCGCACGGCACACCGTCGCCACTGTAATAGCCAAGCAGCGATGCGCAATCGTCGCGTGTAACTTGCACACACAGCGCATTGGTCGCGTTGGCCGGGTCCGCGCGGCAGCACGCGCCGACAGGCGTCGGCGGGGGCGGCGGCGACGCAAACGGGCATTGATCAAACACACACGCCGTGCCGTTGCCCGCGTAAATGCCGGGAATAGCGCCACACTCGGCCTGCGTGACGTTGACGCAGTACGACTGAGCGGGATCGGTGTTGACACAGCATGCGCCCGTGACCGGCGGACTGGGCGGGGGCGGCGGGGTTGCCAGCGGGCACGCGGCGAGCACGCACGCCGTGCCGTTGCCCGCGTACACGCCCTGCGCAGCCTCGCACTGTGCTTGCGTGACGTTCGCGCATGTTGGCGCCAGCTGCGCGTTCAAGTCGAAGAAACAGCACGCGCCCGCGACCGGCGGCGCTGGGGCGGGGGGCGGCGGCGGCGACGCAAACGGGCACGCGTCAAGCACGCACGCCGTGCCGTTGCCCGCGTAGATGCCTTGCACAAGGCTGCACTGCGCTTGCGTCACGTTGGCGCAGTATGACTGGGCGGGGTCGGTGTTGACACAGCATGCGCCCGTGACTGGCGCAGGTGGAGGCGGGCTTGGCGGAGGCGGGCTCGGCGGAGGCGGGCTCGGCGGGGGCGGCGGGCTCGGCCGCGGGCACGACGAGCAAGGCAGGACTGTGGAAATGGACCCGTTGGGCACGGACAGGCTGAACAGGTCGAGATCAGTGCGCGTGTAATTGCAGCAGGCGTCATTCTGCAAGATTGGAGCGTTGGCGCCGGCAATGAGCGGACACGTCGGGCCTTGGGGGCTTGGCGTTGCGCAAAACAGAACGACCGTGCAAGGCACTGCTGTGCGTAACAGCGTTATCGTACGGAGGGCGCCCGAGGGGTCGATGATCGTCCACGCCACAGAGGTGATTGAATTGGGCGCAATAACCGAAAACGCGGGATTGAATGTGCCCATCATAAAAATGCTTGGCTGCGGCGTGCCGAACACGTTTGGCGACAGGCTGTTGTTGACCGAACCCGCAACAAGAGTAATGGGCGAGGGCGGGGACGGGTTTGTGTTCTGGTAGCCAAAGTACGGGCTCCAGTGCGTCGCGTTGCGCTGCGTCACGCAGAATGGCAGTGGAAGTATGGCCGGCGGACACGACGCGGACGGGCATGCAGACACAACTCTGCCACCCAGCGCGGTGCAGTTGGACGCGGTGAGGGTAAAGCAGCCCAGCGACCCGCGGTCGCACGACGGGTAAATGGCCGGATCGCACGGGACGCCGCCGATAAAGGTGCCCCCGGCCAGATTCACCGTACAGTCAGTGGTGTTCTGCGTGAGGACGCACTGATTTGGCGCGGACGGCAACACGCCGAAAAAAGCGACACGCCGCACGCAGCTGCCGTAGACGGCATCCGCGCATAGCGTAGAGTTGAACATGCCACCAGGGAGCTGTTCGCAGCTGCAGCGCGCCAAGCACCGGCAAACAGGGCCTTGCGCAGTGTTGAACCGGCAAGATCCCAGAGGGGCCGGACACGTGGTCATGATGGGCGGCGGCGGACTCGGGGGCGGCGGCGGGGGCGGCGGCAAACTTGGCAATCCGCTACATTCGCACGGCCTTTGGGCCGTCCACAGTCCACCAAGGTTGAAGCATGCCGCGCTGGACGTGTAGGCGCACGAGCCATTGGTAAAATCGCATGCGCCGATCGCAACTGGCGTTTGCCCTGGTATTAGCACGTTGAAGCAAGGGAACCCTGATTGCACGGTGCCGGCAAGCTGACCTGTGCACGTTGCCGCGTCTGTATGGACACACAGCCGCCGGCCAGATGCCAGAAATGTGCACGAGATAATGCTCGTGGGAAACACGGCGCCTCCGTTGATGCCTCCAAGCTCCTGACAGCGCTCTGGGCATGCGCAGACAGTGTAGGGAGGACTCGGTGGGCGAAGTATGCTGCATGGAATTTCGCCAAGAGGGCATTCCGGCGGCGGACTCGGCGGCGGCAGAGTGATGATGGGCGCGGGCGTTGGAGGAGGACTCGGGGGAGGACTCGGGGGAGGACTTGGGGAAGGCGACGGCGACGGCTCACTGTGCGGAGAGCATTTGACGCAGCTGGCGTTGGTGCGCACAAGGCCGGCCGGCAGCGAGGCGTTGAACAGCACGTGGTCCGTGCGGTTGTACGCGCAGCACGCGGCGTTGCCCGTGGGGAAGAGCACGGCGCCGGGTACGACGGGGCACGCGCGGTCGGGCGAGCAGTAGTGCACGAGCGGGCACTTTTTCGACTGGCAGTTGACGGTCGCCGTGCGCGTTGTGCCTGCCAGGTCTTGCAGTGTCCAGACAAAGTTGCCGCTACCGCTAGCAATGAACGAAAATGCCTCTACGACGCGCCCCGGCAGGAACGCGCCGGGCTGGCCGCGTGCAATAGGGTCCGGCGTGAACTTGTTGATCGGCCCAAGACTGGCATTGCTGTTGACGGGAATGTTCACAGTGCCTGCGTTCGAGTTTTCATAGCCAAAGTACGCGCGGAAGTGCGTGCCGTTGATAACGTCGATGCACTCGAGAACGGGCTTGACCGGCGGGCTCGGCGGGGGCGGACTCGGGGGAGGCCGCGGGGGCGGACTCGGGGGAGGCCGCGGGGGCGGACTCGGGGGAGGCCGCGGAGGCGGTGGCGGGCTCGGCGGCGGGGGCGGCCGCGGAGGCGGCGGCGAACGCAGCGGCGGAGGCGGCGATTTGTGATCGTCATCTTCATCGTCATCGTCATCTTCACCTTCACCGCAACCGCGCCCGTGCGTACCTGTGAGCGGCGCAAAGGAAAACCCGCCATCTGACTTGGCGTAGCAGCACTTGTCCGCGCAGTGCGGGTGCGCGCACGTGGCCGAGTAGGTGTGCGTCGTAAGCGCGGAAACAGACACGCCACACGGGTTTGGCGCGTTTGCCTCGGCGCAGGCGAGGTTGCAGCTGGCGCCGGGGCCCGTGTCGGGCATGCAGATCGTGTACGACAGGCGCTCTTTGTTCGGGCCCTTGTACTCGCAGCAGCACTGCTCGTACGAGCCGAGCACCGGCGGTGGCGGACTGGAAGTCCGCGGGGGCGGCGGCCGCGGGGGCGGAGGCGAGGCCTTGCCTTTGCCCTGCGTATTGTAGACGCGCGCGTGCGCACCGGGTGGCATGGCGAGCAGCGCCAGCAGGCACACGGCGGTCAGAGCAAGCACAGGCACATGTGCGTGGCGCATGACTGCCATGAAGGACAGGGCAGTGCAGTGTGCGGGTGTTACATGTTTGCGGCCGCGGCCTGATGCACTGCGCGCGCTACTGCTCCAACAAGATGCCAGCTAGCGCGCGCGCGCGTGCACACGCGCGCGTGTACGTGCGAGTTGTGACGGCGGCCATGGCACTGATGCACTGCGCACGTATGCGATTAATGTATGCGCTTGGCAAAGGGGGTGACGGGGGTTGTGTTTTCAACCGGCGGCAGTTCGGTCGCGGCGCAATCAGATGGTCGCGTGCGCAGCAATTTGAGCATGAGGGCGCTGGCCTCGTGCATTTTTTTGATTACTTCAAAGTCGTACACGGCTGCGCCATTGCCTGTCACGTGCTTGGCTGATGTTGCTGCCAAATTGGCAACAACGTTCAGATTGTCAGTAATTAGCACAAACACGACAACTGCGGCATGTGTCATGTGTGTGCGCATGTGCACGGCCACGTCACCGGGCGTAATGCACCGCACGCGCAAGCACGCCTCGGCATCGCGACCGCTTATCAGCCTGGCCGTTTCCATGCATATCGTGTCAATTGAGTGGAACTTGTCAATGCATGAGCTAATAATAAACCGAATTGCCAGTTGCATCGTATTGTCCGCGCGTGTACACATGTCACACACCACATCACAACCCGGGGCCGTGCGCTCGCGAGACCTTGAGCGCGCGCGGGCGCGTGGTTGCTCAGTTGCAAAGCTGCGCGATCGCATCAGCGCCAGACCACTGTCATGACGCGGCTGTTCAGCGTTCGGGTCCGAATCCTCGTCGCTATCTTTGTCATCGGCTTGACGCGCGCGAAACTCGTCGCTTAGGCAGCGTGGCATGCGCTGGCGCGAAATGGCTGTCGCAAGCGAGTTTGACATGCCGACGGGCATGCAGCGCAAATTGTCAAGCGCCTCGGGGTTCGGCGGTGCAACGGGCACGCGCCGCGGCGGCGGGCTGTATGCGCGCCCCGCGTCAGACCCGTCGACGCTAATGCCCATGCTTGCGCACGAATCCTCTCGTCTGCGGCGCCGCGCGACCACTAACTCTGGCACGCCAGCCGCATCAAAGAACTCCATGAGCGTGCGCGTATTGCGCGCACCCTTATGCGCGCACCCTTATGCGCGCGCGCTCTTATGCGCACAGCGCACAGCAGCACGCATGAATTGCAAGCAAGCGAGCAAGCGAGCAAGCGAGCAACTGTGCACAGTAAGCGGTACGCGGCAGACCCGTTGACGCCAATGCCCATGCTTGCGCACGCGCACACCAAGCCTCTCATGTATTTAAATTTGTATTAATTTACATTTACAGGGTTTTTAGCGCGCGCATCTTGGCTTTATTATTTGAAGGCGGTGCGCGCGACAAGTTGATGGATTTAGCCAAACATGGCAGCCAGATGCGTCGCCAGGCGAGGGCGCTTGGCACCGTGCGCACGGCCTGGCGACGGAGACCGCTTGCGCTTGGCACTGTTTGCGGCGTCTGGGCTTGCGCGCCGCGGCAAAAGCGCAGGCACAGCAGGTTGGTCCAAGCCCGAGTCTGAATTAGAACTTGAGGTTGACACGCTGGCGAGTTTTGCGCGCGCATCTTGGCGGCGCGCAGCGTCGTGACGCGCAGCCTCGCGGCGCGCACGTTCGGATGCAAGCGCACACTCGCGCGTGGCAAAGGCTGCAGCGCGGCGTGCGTCCTGCAGGCGAGCATGCGCAGCCTCGTATGCAGCCTCGGCTTCTTGCTCGGCCTGCTGCGCGCGCCAAAACGCACGGTGCGCGCGCACGGCGGCGTCGCGCGGTGCGCCACGAACAACACCGTCAAACACGACGCACACGGGAATGCACGCATGACGCTCTGCGCAACGCTCTGCGCAACGCTCCCCGTCCGCGCCAGCGTCTGCGCCAGCGTCTGCGCCAGCGTGTTGACACACGCACGGCGGCGAGGCAGCAGCGTGGCGCGGGCAGCGATGTCCGCTGCCGCGCGGTGCGACGCGCCAGCCGCTACCGTCAACAAGGGCGCGCGGCGCAATCGCGCCACACGAGGTTACCTCGCAGCGCAGCAGCGCGCCGCATACATGGCGCACCACGTTCAGCCCGCTTGCCGTCTCTGACTGTGATGCGGTGGCGCGCGGCGGCGGCGCCGGCGAGCTGTTAAACAGGATTGGCGAGAGCAACTCGTTGTCGTCGTTGTCGGTCATTGTGCGCGCGCGCGCGTGCGTGAGTGCAAGTGAAGTGTGCTGCAGCCCAAGCAGTGGTGCAGCGGCGACTCGGTGGAGTATAATCAGTAATATACGTTTTAATTAATATTTACGTGTTTTAAGGTTTAATAATTTATAATAATTTATGCAATTAACAAGCATGTTGATGGTTGATGCAATCTGCGCCAGTGTGAGTCGTGAAACGCGCAATGACGTGCTAATCAAACCATGATTTGCGCGCGCGCACGTGCACACGTGCGCCATTGTGGCCAAGTGATATATGTGTCAAAGAACGCGCATAATGCACTTGCTTGCATGTCATTCTCTGGCCGCGTTACTGCTGATTACGTGCCTGCGCCTGCGCCTGCGCCTGCGCCTGCGCCTGCGCCTGCGCCTGCGCCTGCGCCTGCGCCTGCGCCTGCGCCTGCGCCTGCGCCTGCGCCTGCGCCTGCGCCTG
>JANMGB010000321.1:0-1460 GCA_031374415.1 Burkholderiales bacterium | reverse complement strand
GAACACTCTCCCGTGCCGTAACTTCTGAGCGCTGAAACACTGGAGAGAAAAGCCCAACGTAATAGCTGAGCGGCCGACAACAGCGCCGCCTATGTTGATGAAGCACTCAATCAGCGCCGCTGTTGTCGGTCTGCTCGAGCGGGGGGTTGGGCCGGAGAAAATTCATACGGCCCCCAAACACACACCACCTTGCCTGCCCGAACCTTGCCACAGCTGACCCAGCAAAACAACCGGGACATGCCAGCGACCTCACCGCCACCACCTCAGCGAGCCTTCAAACACAAGGCCTTTTCTGCTGACCACTGCGCCGGCCTACAAACACTCCACAGCCCGCATGAGCCAACCGCCACCGGCGGTCTGGTGACTCGGCGGAACCAACCCTTGGCTCCGAACACAGCGACCAGCGCCAGCCTCCATTGCTTGCGCATGACCCACTTCGGGCGCGCTGGCTGCAAGGGTGCTACAGCGCAGCGCACTGAACAACCGCCTCGCTCCCGCCTTCGCACGCGCCAAACTCCTCGATCTGTTTGGCCTTTCCCTTTTGAGCAAAGAAGCCCAACGTAATAGCTGAGCGGCCGACAACGGCGCCGCCTTTGTTGATGAAGCACTCAATCAGCGCCGCCGTTGTTGGTCTGCTCGAGCGTCGGGTTGGGCCGGGGAAAATTCATACGGCCCCGAAACACAAAACTACCTTGCCTGCCTGAACCTTGCCACACCTGGCCCAGCAAAACAACCACAACATGCAGCCGCCTCTCGCTTGCCACCATCGCCGCCAACACCAACGAGCCTTCGCGAACCGCCTGCCTGCGCCGCCACCCACCGTGCGCTGACTGCCAACGGACAGGCAGCCCACTTGAGCGCTTGCACAGGCTGCCTTCGCACACCACCTCACGTCTTAACGATGAGGCTGTCCGAACACAAGGCATTTGCGGCTGACCCTTTGCGCCTGCCTACAAACACTACGCAGTTTCACCGCCTGCAACTCACCACAGCATCATCACGAACGAGCGTTCGCGAACCACCTGCCTGCACCGCCACCGACCGTGCGCTGACTGCCGAAGGACAGGCAGCCCGCTTGAGCGCTTGCACCGGCGGCCTTCGCAGACCACCTTCAGCCCTTAACGATGGGGACCACCAAACACTCTCCCGTGCCGTAACTTCTGAGCGCTTGAAACACTGGGGAAAAAAGCCCAACGTTGTAGCTGAGCGGCCGACAACAGCGCCGCTGTTGTCGGTCTGCTCGAGCGCCGGGTTGGGCCACAGGACAAACATGCGGCCCCCAAACACACCCACCTTACCTGCCCCGAACCTTGCCACACCTGGCACAGCAAAACAACCACGACATGCAACCGCCTCACGCCTGCCACCATTGCCGCCAACACCAACGAACCTTCGCCAACCGCCTGCCTGCGCCGCCACACACCGTGCGCTGACTGCCAACGGACAGGCAGCCCACTTGA
>JANMGB010000306.1:0-4741 GCA_031374415.1 Burkholderiales bacterium | reverse complement strand
CAGCTCTCGGGGCTTACGCCCAGCGTGAACAAGATCCACCATTTGTTGGCGAAACTGCGCCGAGTAGGGCGCTTTTGACTTTTGCATTTGGACTCCTTCTTTCGCTCAGAATAGTGTCCGCGAAAAGGGGGCAACTCCAGGGTGCCTCCCGCGCTGCTCGCCAGCGGCGGCGTGGGCTATGTCGATGTGGGGAATTTGACGGACGAAGAGGTCAGCTCGCTCGCGGATTCGCTGCCGGCGCTGCGGCCGCTCCTGACTGGCGGAAACGAGCGCGTACGCACGCTGGCACGCCGCCCGTTTTTCGCTGCGGTGCTGGCACGGGGGTTCTCACGGGCGGCGTACCCCTCCGAGTTCGCGCCTCAGTCGGAGGCGGACCTCGTGGAGGCCTGGTGGACTAGGGGCGGCTACGACTCCCACGCGCCCCAGGCCTTGGCGCGTCAGCGGGGGCTGATCGAGTTGGCTCAGCGCAGCGCGCCCTACCTGGGCCGTAATGTGCACATCCGCGACCTGTCGACTGCGACGCAGGATGTGCTCCCGGCGCTTGAGGAGGACGGCCTGGTGCAGCAGTTGCGCGCGGGTCACACCGCGCAGTTCAGTCACGACATCTTCTTCGAGTGGTCGTTCCTCCACCTGCTGCTGGATCAGGGTGCCGACTGGATCGCGGCCCTGACAACGGCCGGGGAACCGCCCGCTTTGGCGCGCGTGGTGGAGCTGCTGTCGCAGGTGACTTACCCGCTAACTGGCGAGTGGCCACGCGAGCTCCATGCGCTCGAGCGGGCTCAGCTGCGGCCGCAGTGGCTGCGAGCCTGGCTCGTGGCGCCCGTTTTCAGCCCACGCTTCGCAGAGCATGCCGAAATGTTCGCTGCGACATTGGCGGCGAACGGCCACCGTCTCTTCGGAAAGCTATTGGTGTGGATGCAGGCCGAGAAGACGACGCCCAATCCCAGGGTGCTGTCCGGAGTGCTCGGCGGCGATCTGGACGCCGCTGCGCGTCTCCGTTTCGCGGACTCGCTGGGCTGGCCGTCGGACTTCGCGGCGTGGTGCCGCTTGCTCACGTGGGCGATCGCGCAGATCGACTCGATCCCGGACACACACTTGGGGGACCTGGTCACGCTGTTCGAAACCTGGCAGGTCGCTCGCGCTGACTCCCCCAACGCAGTGTCGCAGCGCATCGTGGCGCAGTGCGCAACCTGGTTACACGCGATCGAGGACGAGCATCTCGACCGCCGGTTCAGGTACCGCAGACCGGCGAACGATGCAACGCCGCGCCCGCGCGTCCCGATGCAGCTGGAAACGGAGCTGCGCGCGTTGGTGCTGCGCGCAGCGCGCGCTTACCCAGATGTAGTGGACGCCTATCTCACGAAGGTCGAGGCAATCGAGCGCTGGTCCGATAGCACGTTCCGCGAGTTCATGACCTACGCGCCGGGGCTGGCGCAGACGCATCCTGCGCAGCTCGCGCAGGTCGCCCGGCGCTGGTTCATGAGGGAGCTGCCGGACGACACATCGGCACGGTCGCGACGCGAAACGCGTGAAGAGGGTCGCCGGCGCAAGGAAGCCGAGGCGATCCCACCGGAGAACCGATCGCGATCGGACAAGCTCGCGCTCTCGAGCACGTCGATCATGCACCACTCGTTCTCCCACCACGATTGGGACCGGCTGTCGATCGGCGGCGGCTACCAGGGCTTCTTCCCCGCCTCCCCTCTGCGCGAACCGTTCCACTCGCTGCTCATACGCTATCCGGCGACAGCACTTGCGCTGATCCGCGATGTGACGAACCACGCTACGACGTCATGGCGTCAGTTGCATCGGCACCGGCATGGCAGCGTGACACCGTTGCCGCTCGTGCTGGTGTTTCCGTGGGGACAGCAGGAGTTCTGGGGGGGCGACCGGCACTACTTCTGGTTCCGTGGCCATGGCGGGCCACAGGTCGTGGAGTGCGCGCTCATGACGCTGGAGCGCTGGGCCATCGCGCAGCTCGATGCCGGACGCCCGTTGGACAAAGTGCTGCAAGAGCTGCTGGAAGGGCATACGAGCATCGGCATCCTGGGGATTGCGGTGCACCTTGCCCTGCGAGCCAAGCAAGTGTCGCCAACGTCACTGGCGCTGCTGCGCAGCTTCCGGCTGTGTCGGCTTGACCTGCAACGCAAGGTCCAGGAACAGCAATTGCAGAGTTCCGGGCTGATCGACTTCGAAAAGGGTAGCGCCGACGCGATGCATCGACAAGCGGTCGCCGACAGCATCCAGATGACGTCGCGCCGCTCGGAACTGCGGGACTTGGTGCCGTTCTTCGTCCTCGGTGGCGACGCGGCCCGGCGGGACGCGTGCCGCGCAGCTCTCGACGACTTCCCGAACAGGCTGGAATTCGCCTACGAGGAAGAGGCGCAGGACCCCGAACATGTGGCCGAGCTGCGCCGGACGGCCGAACTATGGTCCGAGCTGGGCCATGCCGAGAACTACACCACCGAGCCGATCCCCGGCCGCAAAGATGTGGTCCAGATCTCGATGAGCAGTCCGCGGCACGAAGCTCGCGAGGTGCAAGCGGTCCTGCAACGCCATGCGCAGGCGGCGCGCGAGGTGGAGTTGTGGCTGTGGGTGGACAAGTGCTTCACGTCGCGCCAGTGGGCGCCGGGCTTCTCGGTGGACGAGGCCGTCGGGCGTGCAAGAGAGCTGGCTGAAGCGGCGGCTGCAGGGCAGTCAATGTCGCCGATGTCCGGGAGTGAGTTCACAGAAGGCGCGATTGCGGGAACCGCAGCGGCCGTAATTTGCTTTGCCGATGCGAGCTGGCATGAGGCCTGGGTCGAT
Organism: Burkholderiales bacterium; assembly: GCA_031374415.1. Lineage (GTDB taxonomy): Bacteria > Pseudomonadota > Gammaproteobacteria > Burkholderiales > Burkholderiaceae_C > CANHBY01. The sequence continues at coordinate 1,939 of JANMGB010000306.1, read as the reverse complement.
GCCACCATCGAAAGCTTTCGCGTTGCGCAGGACGAGATGTCCGACGACGCGTTTACCGGATCGGTGATCCCATGGCACCCGAAGATCTTCGTGGCGCATGCGTTGGCCGCGCGTATCAAGTCGGCCCGCGAACATCCTGACGACCGCGAGGCGCTCTATCGTTTGATCGCGCACCCGCTCGATGCGGTCTCGTTCGTTGCGCTGGCCGGCGTCGCCAGCTGCTGGGAGTCCGACGCGCGGTTCGCCTGGTGTGGCCTGAATCTCGGGCTGCGCCTGGCGCAGCTCGTGAGCAGGCGCGACATGGACCGGCTCGACGCCGAGGCTAGGCGGCAGGTGGACTCAAACCGCCGGGCCGCGACGTTGGCGGCGGCCCTCGACGAGTACAGGACGCAAGGGCCGCTGCCCGCTTGGGTGCGTCCACGGCCATCGTGGGCGCGGACCGCGCTAGACGCTCAGGATCCGCAATCTCTTGACGAGGGCGAGGAGGACGGGTGGCAGAGTACCGACGATCGGTGGAACGGCCAGTACGCCGCGAAAGTCTTGCAGATGGTTCCAGTGGCGGCGGTCATGGCGAGCGCGGGCCGTGCGCACTTTGTCGACGCCCTCGAGGCGCTTGTCGGCTGGACGCTCGACACGATCAACCCGGTGTGGCGAACCGAGCAGCGCCGGGGCCGCGAGCGTGGCGATGGAAACCTGTACGAGTGGGAGGACCAGCTGGGTCGTATGGTGGCAAGCGTTGCCCTCCATCTTCCAGCCGACGAGATCCTGCAGCGGTTGCTGCGGCCGATCCTTGCGCAGCCTGACGAGGTCGCGATGCGGCTGCTCGCGCAGTTCACTGAGTCGCTGGTCTGCGGCGAAGTCCTCAATGCGCCGGAGGTCCGCGATGACACTCTGAACCTGCTGCAGGCCGTACTCGAACGAACGCTGGAGAGCGACGACCTGCGCCGTTCACCGTACAACGACGGGCGCATGGGCGGCTTCGACCTGCCGAAGCTAGTCGATTCGCTGCTGTTCGTGGTCGTCGAGCACGCCCCCGGCGCCACTCGCTTCGCGAACGGCGTCTGGGATGACCTTGACCAAGTGATGCCGCTGGTTGACCGCATGGTGCGCGTCGCCGGCTGGCACCCCTACGTTGCGCGCCAGTTTGTCACGTTGTGCGAACGTTCCGGTGCCCCCTTCCTGGTCGACACGTTCGCCGACCAAGTGCTGGCGCAGATCGTGGACGGGCGCCTGCCTGCGGGCTGGAAGAGCTCCTTGGTACCGGCCGCGATCGCGGCTCTGGTGCAGGCGCACGCCGACCGGCAGCATCCGTTGCTGCCTACTCTGGCCCGCAAGCTGCTGCAAGTGCTTGACGCGCTGGTCGACCTTGGCGACCGCCGCAGCGCGGCCTTGCAACAGAGCGAGTCCTTTCGTGGCGTGCGTTCAAGATGACGCGCGCGGTGCCATGCGCCAACCAAGGGTTGCCGGCCACCGCACCGCCTGTTTGGGTGCGCTGGCCCGTGCGCGCGTTGTTCAAAATGGGGCCCTGGGCACTCACGTCAAACTGCTGGTAGGTATTGCGTGAGACGCCTGCAGCGCTGGGGGTTCGGATGTTGACCACCGGCGTGCCGTTGGGTGAGCTCAAGACGGTGGGGCGCTGGTTGCCAGGGGCGCTCGGGTCGGCCATAATTTTCGCGTGGCTTGGCAACCCCAACCCCATTAAGGCTGCAACCCACCAGCTCAGCGTCAAGGGGGGGGGGCAGGGCTGCACAGGGGCGGGCGCTGGGCGTGGTGGCGCCCAAGTGAGCGCCGCTGTGCTGTAAGCGTCTAGCCGCGGCATCTTGAAATCCCCAGGTGGCCAGAAGATCATTGGCGCCATGAAAAATCTCGCCGCAGAGGTCGGCACGATGGGATCGGCGTTTGCTAGTGGGCATCACGCCTTCGCTCCAGCACCAACAGG
>JANMGB010000298.1:0-15986 GCA_031374415.1 Burkholderiales bacterium | reverse complement strand
GTTGAAAACCTCTTTCAGAGAATGAAAGTTTTCCGGCGTGTAGCCACACGCTTTGAAAAACTGGACTGCATGTTCCTTGGCTTCGTTCACCTCGCGGCCATCAGCAAATGGCTTCAGTGAGTTTCCGAACAGGCCCTAATTATGATACTGATCATAGGCTCTGAAGAAGAGCATCACTGTTTATTTATGCATGATGCATTGATTGCCAGAGGGGAAAAAGTTCATTATCTTGATACAAGAAGAATAAACATTGATTTTCTCGGCTCATTTTATCCCAGTGATCAGATTTTGAATGGAAGGATCGTTTTGAATGGCAAGAATATTTTTTTAGATGAAATAAAAAGTATTTATTGGAGAAACAGTTACGGGATAAATATATCTCCAATATCAACTTCTGCAGAAGATTTGAATACTGCCTTCATGCAGGAGAGAGAATTCAATTCTTTAATTGACAGCATATTTAGAAGTCTTGATTGCCTATGGGTTAATTCTCCGAATGCGATAAATATGCATAAAGCAAAGGGATTTCAGTTGCGTTCAATGAAAAAAAATAATATAAGAATTCCAAGGACTTTAATTACGAATGATAGGCATGAGTTGGAGGTTTTCGTTAAATCATCAAACAATGATCTAATTTTTAAGCCCGTTCTGGGTGGGGCGTTTACTGAAAAGCTCAACTATAATTTGCTTACCGAAGAAAGAATAAATTTTCTGAAAAATTCGCCTGTTCAGTTCCAGGAGCTTCTTGAGGGCGTTGATGTTCGAGTTTATGGGATTGGGGGGGAATTATTTGCGGCAGAAATAATTGCCAATACAATCGATTTTAGAGAAGATCATCACGCCACAATTGTGCCCATCGAGATTCCAGATAGAATAAAAAAAGATTGCCTTAAAATTATGGAGCTATTTGATTTGAAATTTACCGGGATTGATATTAAGTATAATAAAAAAACCGATGAGTATGTTTTTATAGAAGCAAATCCATCGCCGATGTTTACATATTTTCAAGAAATCACTGGTTTTCCCATTTCGGATTCGTTGGTCGAACTTTTAAGCAGAGGAAAATAGGTGTCCCATCACGTGTGATCAGGTGCTCATCCGCAGCTGGCCGTTGTTTCGAGCCCGCCCAGAGACCTCATGCGGGGCGTCATCGAATCGTTCCAAAGGGAGCAATGCCGCCAAGTACTTGAGGCGCTCGTTGCGGACACGGAGCAGCTGCGTCAGCGATTGGTCTGCCAACAAGAGCAAATTGTGGTGATGACTTCCGGCCACTGCCCCACGCCCGGTCTTCATTCTGTTCGCCACTTCCCGCTGCCTTAGGCGGGGGGGAATACATACTTGATGACACGCGCTACGTACCCGAATTGGCCCCAAGGCCCCGCGCGGCCTGCACCCCCGATTGCATGGCGCCTTCCAGGGTGGCCGGGTAGGGGCCCTCGACATAGTCGCCCGCCGCCTGCAAGCCGGGCGCAATCTCGCGCGGCGGGCGTTGCAGGCCGGCTGTGCAACGAAAGGTGGCGCGCTTGTCCACCAAGGTGCGCAGCGGCGTGAGCGGACTGTGCAACTGCGGGCCCAGGGCCTGTGACAGTTGTCGCAGTGCGGCTGCCGTCAATGCGTCGTGCCCTTGCGCCAGCCAGGGGCCTGCTCCGCTGACGACCAAGGCCAATTGGCCTGGGGGCCCGCCCCAATGCCCGTGGTCCAACACAAACTGAGCCGGGCGTCGGGCATCGCAGCTCAACTGCGCCATGGGGTAGGGCAGCCGAATGCCAGGGGCACGCACATACACCGTGGCGATGGGCTCATGCTGCAGCGCCAAGGCTTGCTCAGCCCACACTGGCGCGATGGCTCGGCACAAGCGCCCGGCCTCCACCGACGTCGTGGCCACAATCACCTCGTCAAACAAGTCACGATTGACCAGCCATTGCGGGCCTTGAAGCTGCAATGTGTGGACCCGGTGATGCCAGCGCAACGTGGCGCCGTGGGCTTGTAACCAGCGGGTGGCCGGTTCGGGCCACAGCGCGCTGAGGGACTGTTTCGCAAACAACAAGTCGGCCGACCCCGGCTCACCCGCTAAAGCATCGCGCAGCACGCGCAAGAACACCTGCGCACTGGCTTCGGTGGCAGGTGTGTTCAAGGCGGCCACACACAAGGGGTCGATCAACTCATCACGCACGCGGCGGGGCAGGGCGTGCGTGAGCTCGCTCACTGTCAGGCCTGGGTCGCAGTGAAATCCCTTCCAACGCCACGCGGCGGCATGCCTGAGCAAGGCGCACCGCGCACCCCACGACCAGCCCCCGTGGGCCATGACCCCGCGCAAAAACGACAGGGTTGGGGAGCCGGGGGGCAGGCGCAGACCGTGTCCTTGCACATCGACCAACTGCAGGGGAGCGCGCCCCAAAGCCTCAGGCAGCGACACCCCCACCAACGCCATCAGCCGCAAGGTCTCTCGGTAAGCGCCAATCAACAGGTGCTGCCCGTTATCAAAGGCCGGCTCAGTGGCATGAGCGGGAGGGGCATGAATCTGACGAGCACGGCCGCCCGGCCACGGCGACATCTCACACAAGGTAACTTTGTGTCCCGCTCGGGTCGCCGTCACGGCCGCAGCCAAACCCGCCCACCCCGCCCCAATGACGGCCACACACTGCGGGCGGGCCACGGCCTTCTCAGCGACCACGCCAGTGCGTGCGCAGCGCGATCCAGAGCTTGCGCACAGGGGTGAGTGAGGTCCGTTGATGCAGCACCTGGAAGTTGTCGGCTTCGATCTCACGCAACAAGGTGCGGTAGATGTTGGCCATCATCAAGCCCGGCTTTTGCGCGCGGCGGTCGGCCTCGGGCAACAAAGTCAGTGCCTCGTCATAGCTGCGGTGCGCGCGCTCGGCTTGGTAGCGCATCAGGGCCGTGAACCGATCGCTGTAGCCCCAGGGCGCTTGGCGATTCAAGATTTCATGGGCCTTGACGTCAAACCTTTGGAGCTCATCAATCGGCAGGTAAATACGCCCGCGCCGCGCGTCGTCGCCCACATCCCGAATGATGTTGGTCAGCTGCATGGCCAAGCCCAGGCGGTGAGCGTATTGCACCGTGGCGGGCTCGGTGGCGCCAAAAATTTGGGCCGCGACTTCACCCACCACGCCCGCCACCAAATGGCAGTAACGCACGAGGTTGGCCGCGTCGAGATAACGACTTTGCGTCAGGTCCATCTGGCAGCCCTCGATCACCGACAACAGGTGCGCAGCATTGATCTGGTAGGTGGCCGCATGGGGCATCAGGGCCTTCATCACGGGATGGGTCGCGTGGCCGGCCCAAGCAGAGTGAACCTCTTTTTGCCACCAGGCCAACTTGGTTTGGGCCACCGCGGGGTCACTGACTTCATCGACCACATCGTCCACCTCACGGCAAAACGCATAAAACGCAGTGATTGCGGCCCGACGCGGTGGAGGCAAAAACAGGAAGGCGTAGTAAAAGCTCGAGCCGCTTTGCGCGGTCTTTTGCTGTACGTATTGCTCAGGGGTCATGGGGCCTCCGAAGGGGGGCTCACTGAGGCGGGCTTCATCCTCAGTGCCTGCCACAGCATCACGATGCCATCTGTAGCGCCGAGCTTGGGCCGCTGCCGCATGCTGTCATAGTCCATGGCTTCAATTTTGTCCAAAATGCGCAAGCCGCCTTGCACCACCAGCTTCAGCTCCAGACCAATTCGCCAGCCTGCTCGGGATTGCAGCGTGTGCGGCAACTCGGCACCCGAGGACATCAGATCCCGCGTCCAGCCGACCAAAGTCTTCACCAGATGCCGCACGGCAGGGCTGTCATGACCGAGCGTCAGGGTGGGCGCGCTCACACTGTGTTGCGCCAGGTCACGCAAGGGCGCGTAGAACCTGTTTCGCGGCACATCCACCGACAGGTCTTGCCAAAAGTTGGCCAGCTGCAAGGCGCTGCAAATGGCATCAGACTGCAGCAGCGCTCTCGCATCCGTCACCCCATACAGGTGCAGCAACAATCGCCCTACTGGGTTGGCTGAGCGGCGACAGTAATCCAACAACTCGTCCCGGTCCGCATACTGCTGCTTCACCACATCTTGTTCAAAGGCGCTGAGCAAGTCCATCAGCGGGGTCAAGGGCAGGTTGAAGTCACGCATCGCCCGCGCCAAGCGCGGAAAAACCAAGGGCCAACGTGCTGAGGGTGCCCGACCCGCAGACACCGCCAGCAGCTCCGCACGGTAGGCTTGCAGCGCCTCCATCCGGGCAGCGGGCAAGGCGTCGCCCTCGTCGGCCAGATCGTCCGCCGTGCGCGCAAAAATGTAGATGGCGCCGATGGCCGGGCGCAATCGCGCTGGGCACAAAATCGATGCCACCGGAAAGTTTTCGTAGTGCTTTGTTTCGCAGGAATGAACGGCCATGGCTGAAGACGGCCGAAGACGGCAGCCCCTTACAAAATGCGCGATTGTCCGCTGGTTTGTGTGGGTTCCAGAGACCTAGCCCCTCACCATGGCTTTGACCTCACCGGCGAGAACGAATATATTACTGACCAGTCAGTCAGTTGTTGGTTGATGCTCGGTTTTCCAAACGACTCGGCATCCCTTTTTTTCCGCCTTCGAAGGATTTTCGCATGCGCTGGACCCCATGCCTCGTGCTGCTTGTCAGTCTGACCGTGTTCGCCTGTTCACCCCACGCGCCAGCGCCTGAGCCTGTGCGATCTGTGCGCACCTGGGTGGTGGCCAAAGAAGGGGCCAATCCCTCGTTTGAGTACGCCGCTGAAATTCGTGCGCGGACCGAATCACGCTTGAGCTTTCGGGTGGGGGGCAAGGTCGTTCGCCGGGCGGTTGATTTGGGCGACAGTGTGAAAGCAGGCCAGGTCTTGGCCCAACTCGATCCCCAAGACTTCCGTTTGGGCCAGGACGCGGCGCGTGCCGCGCGAGAGGCGGCCCAGGTCAACCTGGCGCAGGCCAAAGCTGACTTGACGCGCTACCAAGAATTGCGCGAGCAAGGCTTCATCAGCTCTGCTGAGCTGGAACGTCGAGTGAGCACACTCAAGGCAGCGCAAGCCCAGTACGATCAAGCCCAGGCCCAAACCGGGGTACAGGGCAACCAGGCCTCCTACACCACACTGAGCAGCGATGTCGCTGGTGTGGTCACCGCCGTCGAGGTCGAGCCCGGTACCGTGGTCAACGCAGGCACGCCCGTATTGAGGCTGGCCCACCAAGGCCCCCGAGATGCCGTTTTTTCAGTGCCTGAAGACAAAGTGAGCCTGATCAAAGCGATGGAGGCTCAGGCCGCGAAAGACCCCCAAGCTCCAGCCACCTTCCAGGTTCGCCTGTGGGGTGATGAGGCCACACTGCTGCCGGCGCGAATTCGCGAGGTCTCGGCCGCGGCCGACCCGGCCACGCGCACCTTCCAAGTCAAGGTCGACTTAGGGCCTAACTCAGGTGCCTTGCGGCAAGGGCAAACTGCGACGGTCATCATGCACTTGCCTGTGCAGGCGGAGGTCACCAAGTTGCCCATCACGGCGCTCAAAGAGCAACAGGGCCAAACGGCCGTGTGGGTGGTGCAAGAGCCGGCCATGACGCTCAAGCTGCAAGCCGTGACCGTAGGTGGCGCTGACGGCAATGAGATCATCATCCTCAGCGGTCTATTGCCGGGCCAACGTGTGGTGACGGCGGGTGTGCATGTGCTGGCTGAAGGCCAGAAGGTCAGGCTCTATGAGCCCCCTGCGGCCTCGGCCGCATCGCGCAGCCCCCTGAGGGCACCATGAGCGGCCCCGACACGGCGCCCCAGGCCAAGGGTTTGAACCTGTCGCGGTGGGCCATCGAGCACCCCGCCTTGACCCGCTACCTTTTGGTGGTGTTGATGTTATTGGGCCTGGGAGCCTATTTCCAACTGGGGCAAGACGAAGACCCGCCCTTTGCCTTTCGGGCCATGGTCGTTCGCGCGTACTGGCCCGGCGCGACCGCGCAGCAGATGGCCGATCAAGTCACCGACAAACTCGAACGCACACTTCAAGAGGTGCCTTACGCCGACAAAATCCGCAGCTACTCGAAGCCGGGTGAAGCGCTGATTATTTTTCAGGTCAAAGACTCGTCACCGCCAAAGGAAATGCCGCAAGTCTGGTACTCCGTGCGCAAAAAAATGAGCGATGCGCGTGGCAGCCTGCCGCCCGGCGTGATCGGCCCGTTTTTCAACGACGAATTCGGGGATGTCTACGGCTCGATCTACGCGCTCTCGAGCGACGGCTTCAGCGCCGCTGAGCTCAAAGTGCAAGCAGACCGGGTGCGCCAACAGTTGCTGAAGGTCAAGGATGTCAGCAAAGTCGAGATTTTCGGTGCCCAAGACGAGAAAATCTACGTCGAGATTCCGTACAAACGCTTGGTCAAGCTGGGTCTCGATTTTTCTCAGGTCTTGGCCCAACTGGGTCAGCAAAATGCAGTGGAGTCTGCCGGCGTTTTCACCACGCCCCAAGAAGTATTGCAAGTTCGCGTGCAAGGCCAGTTTGACTCCATCGAAGACCTGAAACAACTGCCCATTCGCGCAGGCACATCCAGCTTCAAGCTGGGCGACATTGCCCATGTTCAGCGAGGCTTGATTGACCCGCCGCAGGTCAAGGTTCGGCACCAAGGCAAAGAGGTTGTCGCCCTCGGAATCTCCATGGCCAAAGGGGGCGACATCATCAAACTCGGCAAGGCTTTGCGGCAGTCCACCGAGGCGATTCGGGCTGAGCTGCCTGCCGGCATCGAGATGACCCAATTTCAGGACCAATCCAAAGTGGTCGGCTCGTCGGTGAACGAGTTCGTCAGCGTGTTGATCGAGGCGGTTGCCATTGTGCTGGCCGTGAGCTTCATCAGCCTGGGGCTGCACAGTCGCCCGGGCCGGGGTTGGCGACGTTGGACGCTGGACTGGCGTCCCGGTTTGGTTGTGGGCATCAGCATTCCGCTGGTGCTGGCCATCACCTTCGTCACCATGTACTACGCCGGCGTGGGCTTGCACAAAATCTCGCTGGGCTCACTCATCATTGCGCTGGGGCTGATGGTGGACGACGCCATCATTGCCGTCGAAATGATGGTGCGCAAACTCGAGGAAGGCTTTGACCGGGTGCGTGCGGCCACCTTCGCCTTCGAGGCCACCGCCATGCCCATGCTCACAGGCACCTTGATCACTGCCGTGGGTTTTTTACCGATTGGCATGGCGCAATCCACCGTGGGCGAATACACCTTTGCGATTTTTGCGGTCACTGCGGCAGCCCTGTTGATCTCCTGGTTCGTGTCGGTGTACTTCGTTCCTTACCTGGGCGTGCTGCTGCTCAAGACACCTGCCGCGGCAGTTCACAGTGAGCCCCATGAGCTGTTCGACACCCCTTTTTACGGTCACTTTCGCGCGCTGGTGAACGCCTGCGTTCGCCACCGTTGGCTGACCATCGGCTTGACCGTGGCTACCTTGGTGCTGGGCGTGGTGGGCATGGGCAAGGTGCAACAGCAGTTCTTCCCCGACTCCAGCCGCAACGAAATTTTGGTCAATCTCTGGTTTCCCGAGGGCACCTCCTTTGTGGCCAATGAAGAGGTCACGCGCCGTGTCGAAACTCGCCTGATGGGCTTGCCAGGGGTGGCGCACGTCACCGGCTGGGTCGGCAGCGGTTTTCCGCGCTTTGCCCTCACGCTGGACCAAATCTTCCCGCAAACCAATGTCAGCGAACTGGTGCTCATGCCGCACAACGCCCAAGCCCGCGAGGCCCTGCGAGCCCAGCTGCCCGAGCTGCTGGCCACCGAGTTTCCCGAGGTGCGCGGGCGTGCCAAGCTGTTGCCCAACGGGCCGCCTGTGCCGTTTCCGGTGCAGTTTCGCGTGGTGGGCACGGATCCCAGCAAAGTGCGGATCTATGCCGATGAGGTCAAGGCCATCATGCGCAACAACCCACACATGCGGGGCGTGAACGACAACTGGAACGAAGCCGTGAAGGCTGTGCGCCTGGAGATCGACCAAGACAAAGCCCGCGCGCTGGGTGTGTCGAGCCAAAGCATTGCCTTGGCGGCACGCTCCATCAACGGCGGGACCACCGTGGGCCAGTTCCGTGAGGGCGACAAACTGATCGACATTGTGTTGCGACAACCCGCCTCCGAACGCGAATCCGTCAACGACATTGGCAAGCTCGATCTCCCCACCAGTGGCGGGCGCAGCATCCCCCTGTCGCAAGTTGCCCGCTTGTCACTGGGCTGGGAGCCCGGGGTGTTGTGGCGTGAGGGCCGCGACTACGCGGCCACGGTTCAAGGCGATGTGGTGCAGGGCCTCCAAGGCGCTACCGTCACCCGCCAACTCGACCCGCTGTTCAACGCCATCCGGGAGCGCATGCCACCGGGTTACCGCATAGAGATTGCCGGGTCAGTGGAGGAGAGCAGCAAAGGGCAGGGCTCGATTGCAGCGGGGGCCCCGTTGATGCTGTTCATCATGTTCACCCTCTTGATGTTGCAGCTGCACAGCGTCAGCCGCTCTGTGTTGGTGTTCATGACCGCGCCCATGGGCATTGCCGGTGTGGCAGCCGCTCTATTGCTGCTGGACCGCCCGTTTGGCTTCGTTGCCTTACTGGGGGTGATTGCCCTGATGGGCATGATCATGCGCAACTCTGTCATCTTGATTGATCAAATCGAGCAAGACCGTGCCCGCGGCGTGCCCGCATGGCAGGCCGTGGTCGAAGCCGCGGTGCGGCGCTGTCGTCCGATTGTGCTGACGGCCGCGGCGGCGGTGTTGGCCATGATTCCACTGTCGCGCAGCGTGTTTTGGGGCCCGATGGCCGTGGCGATCATGGGCGGTCTGATCGTCGCCACCCTGCTCACTTTGTTGACTTTGCCCGCACTCTACGCGGCATGGTTCCGGGTGCAAGGCGAACCGGGGCGCGTCACAGGCTAAAATCGGACCGTTAAGGTAATTCCAAGGTTTACCTGTTATTCCTGAGAGGGCCCGCGGGCCCCCTCTTTTTTTATGTGGGCTGCTTGCGCGGGTGGCGAAATTGGTAGACGCACCAGGTTTAGGTCCTGACGCCAGCAATGGTGTGGGGGTTCGAGTCCCCCCCCGCGCACCACCAATTCAAACCAAAGGATTGTCAAATGGTCACTGTTGAAACCCTCGATAAGCTGGAGCGCCGGATCACCCTCACGCTGGCCGCTGATTTGATCCAAAACGAGGTGGCCTCGCGCCTGAAAAAACTCTCGCGCACCGTCAAGGCTGATGGTTTTCGGCCAGGCAAAGTGCCCATGAGCGTGGTGGCACAACGCTACGGTTATTCGGTTCAGTATGAAGTCATGAATGACAAGGTCGGCCAGGCCTTCTCTGATGCTGTCAAGCAAGCCAAGCTGAGAGTGGCCGGTGCCCCCCGCATTGCTGAAAAGGATGGTGAGGTGCCCGAAGGCCACATGGCTTTTGACGCCGTCTTCGAGGTCTACCCCGAAGTCACCCTGGGTGAGTTGAGCACGGCCGAGGTTGAGCGGGTCACCTCGGCAGTGACAGACGGCGCGATCGACAAAACCATCGATATTCTGCGCAAGCAGCGCCGCTCGTTCAACCAGCGCCCTGCGACCGAGGGTGCGGCTGAAGGTGACCGCGTCACCATCGACTTCGAAGGCAAGATTGACGGTGTACCCTTTGACGGCGGCAAGGCCGAAGGTTTCCAGTTCTTGATCGGCGAAGGCCAGATGCTTGAAGCTTTCGACAAGGCCGTGCGCGGCATGAAGACGGGAGACTCCAAGACCTTCCCCCTGCAGTTCCCCGAGGACTACCACGGCAAAGACGTGGCGGGCAAAGAGGCTGATTTTTTGGTCACCCTCAACAAGCTCGAAGCCCAACAGCTGCCCCCCATTGATGACGCCTTCGCCAAGTCCCTGGGCATTGTGGTTGGCACGGTTGAGGCGCTTCGTGAAGATGTGCGCAAAAACCTCGAGCGCGAAGTCAAATCTCGCGTTCGCGCGCGCAACAAAGCTGCCGTGATGGACGCCTTGGTCAAAGTGGCTGAACTCGACGTGCCCAAGGTGCTGGTCAGTGCCGAAGTCGAGCGCATGGTGGCCGGCGCCCGCGCCGACCTCAAGAACCGCGGTATCAAAGATGCCGAGACAGCCCCCATCCCTGCTGAGATCTTCCAGCCCCAGGCCGAGCGTCGCGTGCGTCTGGGTCTGGTGGTGGCGGAGTTGGTGCGGACCAACAACCTTCAAGCCAAGCCGGAGCAGCTTCAGGCGCACCTGGAAGAAATGTCCCAAAGCTATGAGCGTCCTGTCGAGGTGGTGCGGTGGTACCTCAGCGACACCCAACGCATGGCCGAAGTCGAGGCCGTCGTGATCGAGAACAACGTGGCCGATTTTGTCCTCGCCAGTGCCCAGGTCACCGACAAAGACCTGCCCTTTGACGAACTGATGGCAGCCTGAATTTCTGTCTGACCCACTGCGAGCTTGATGAGGCACCCTTGCCGCGAGGTGGGGGTGCTTTTTGTTTGCCTGATTGTTTGTTGTTATTCACCCATGACACAGGGGTGAGTCGCGACATAATGAATCGTTGCTTCTTTCTCCTACCACTTGATCATTGGATGCTTGACTCATCCGCTTGATCAAAAAACTGAAATAGGTTTGAAACCCCGGCCTTCAGGCCGGAGAGCCCCGAAGGGGCGACTCGTTGGGGGGGGATGCAAACCCCTTCCAACAGCTTACCCACCGACCTTTAGGTCGGTCGAATTTTTGCTAAGGACACAAAACATGAGCGCGTTGGAAACACAAGGTTTGGGCATGGTGCCCATGGTGATCGAGCAGTCCGGCCGTGGTGAGCGTGCCTACGATATTTACTCACGCCTGTTGCGTGAGCGTGTGATTTTTTTGGTCGGCCCGGTGAACGATCAATCGGCCAACCTCGTCGTGGCCCAACTCTTGTTTCTGGAGAGCGAAAACCCCGACAAAGATATTTCTTTCTACATCAACTCACCCGGTGGGTCGGTCAGTGCGGGCATGTCGATTTTCGACACCATGCAATTCATCAAGCCCGATGTCTCCACCCTGTGCATGGGCTTGGCGGCCAGCATGGGGGCGTTTTTGCTGGCGGCGGGCGCCAAAGGCAAGCGGTTTGCGCTGCCCAACTCCCGCCTCATGATTCACCAACCCTCGGGCGGCGCCCAAGGGCAAGCCACCGACATCGAAATCCAGGCCCGTGAGATTTTGAAACTGCGCGAAAGCTTGAACCAGATTTTGGCTGAACGCACAGGACAAACCCTCGACAAAATCCGCGCTGACTCTGAGCGTGACTACTTCATGTCGTCCAGCGAGGCCAAGGACTACGGCTTGATCGATCAGGTCTTGGCCCAGCGCACCTAAAGTCGCCAGCCCGTCGGTCCGCCGCGCCTGACGGGCTCTCGGGCTGAGGGCCCTGACCGGTGACAGCGTCTGAGAAGGGGGGGCTTTCCATCCCTTTTTCGGTGCTCAGCCGGCGTCCCTGTTTGGACTATCATCCCCCAACCCCCTCTCTCTTTCTGGCAGCGCCCTATGGCTGATAAAAAAGGTTCTTCCAGCGAAAAAGTTTTGTATTGTTCCTTTTGCGGCAAAAGCCAGCACGAGGTCAAAAAGCTCATCGCTGGCCCCTCTGTTTTCATTTGCGATGAATGCATTGACCTGTGCAACGACATCATTCGCGATGAGGTCACCCAAGACAGCCCAGAGGTCAAGCCTGCCAAGGCTGATTTGCCCATTCCGAGTGAAATCAAGCTCAGCCTTGACAACTACGTGATTGGGCAAGACGCGGCCAAGCGCACCTTGTCAGTGGCGGTGTACAACCACTACAAACGGCTCAAACACATGAGCCACGCCAAAGACGAGATCGAGCTCTCCAAAAGCAACATCTTGCTGATTGGCCCCACGGGCTCTGGCAAAACCTTGCTGGCACAAACCCTGGCGCGTTTACTCAACGTGCCCTTCGTCATCGCGGACGCCACCACCTTGACCGAGGCGGGCTATGTGGGCGAGGACGTCGAGAACATCATCCAAAAGCTGCTGCAAAACTGCAATTACGATGTCGACCGTGCCCAGCGGGGCATCGTCTACATCGACGAGATCGACAAAATCTCTCGCAAGGCAGACAACCCCTCTATCACCCGCGACGTCTCGGGTGAGGGCGTGCAACAAGCCCTGCTCAAATTGATCGAGGGCACGATGGCCTCGGTGCCACCGCAAGGCGGGCGCAAGCACCCCAACCAAGACTTCCTGCAGATCGACACGACCAACATTTTGTTCATTTGCGGTGGCGCTTTTGACGGCCTGGAGAAGGTCATCCAGAGCCGCTCTGAAAAGTCCGGCATCGGTTTTGGCGCGACAGTCAAAACCAAGGCTGATCGCAAAATTGGTGAAGTTTTTCTCGAAGTGGAGCCTGAAGACCTGATCAAGTTTGGCCTGATCCCCGAGTTGGTGGGGCGCTTGCCCGTCGTGGCCACCCTGGGCGAGTTGACCGAAGACGCGATGGTGCAAATTTTGACCGAGCCCAAAAACGCCCTGGTCAAGCAGTACCAAAAGCTGTTCTCGATGGATGGTGTTGAGCTTGAAATTCGGCCCTCGGCGCTGTTGGCCATTGCCCGCAAGGCACTGGCCCGCAAAACAGGGGCTCGAGGTCTGCGCTCCATCATGGAGCAATCCTTGACTGACACGATGTTTGATTTGCCCACCTTGGACGGCGTGGCCAAAGTGGTCCTTGATGAGCACGCCATCGAAGATGGATCAAAACCCCTGCTGGTCTACCGAGAGCAACCCTCCAAAGCCAGTGCTTGATTTTGCGGCGCCACAGGGGTGCTGTCGCGAGACCAGGGCTGCCGATCAGCGAAGCCGGACACAAGCTGTGTGATTGTGTCTCCTTGCAATTCGACACTCGATCCCTAAATGGGTGACAGAAAGAGAGGTTCTCGATGTCTGGACATCCCGTACTACCCGCTTTGCCCCTGACCCTGTCGCTGCTGCCTTTGCGGGACGTGGTGGTGTTTCCCCACATGGTCATTCCCTTGTTTGTGGGCCGCCCCAAGTCCATCAAGGCCCTTGAGGCCGCCATGGAGGCTGGCCGCCAAATTATGTTGGTGGCCCAAAAAGCCGCTGGCAAGGACGAGCCCAAAGCCGATGACATGTTCGATGTCGGCTGCGTGTCGAGCATTTTGCAAATGCTCAAACTGCCCGATGGCACGGTCAAAGTGCTGGTGGAGGGCATCCAGCGCGCCAACACTCACCACATCAGTGACAACGGCGAGCACTTCGTGGCCGAGGTCACCCCGGTGCCCCCTGATCTCGATACCAAGCCCGAGATCGAGGCCCTGCGCCGCGCGGTCACGCAGCAGTTTGACCAGTACGTCAAACTCAATAAAAAGCTGCCCCCCGAAATTCTTACCAGCATTGCTGGCATTGATGATGCGGGCCGCTTGGCAGACACCATCGCCGCGCACTTGCCCTTGAAGCTCGAAAGCAAACAGGCCATCCTCGACCTCTATGCCGTCGATAAGCGCCTTGAAAAGTTGCTCGAGCAGCTGGAACACGAGGTCGACATCCTTCAGGTCGAAAAGCGCATCCGTGGCCGCGTCAAGCGCCAAATGGAAAAGAGCCAGCGCGAGTACTACCTCAACGAGCAGGTCAAGGCCATTCAGAAAGAGCTCGGTGACGGCGAAGAAGGCGCCGACATGGAAGAGCTCGAGAAAAAAATCATTGCCGCCAAGATGCCCAAAGAGGCGCGCAAGAAAGTCGATGGTGAGCTCAAAAAGCTCAAGCTCATGTCACCCATGTCGGCCGAGGCCACGGTCGTGCGCAACTACATCGACACGCTGGTGAATCTGCCCTGGGCCAAACGCACCAAGATCAAGTACGACCTGGCCTTCGCCGAAGGCGTACTCAATGAGGACCACTATGGCCTCGACAAGGTCAAGGATCGCATTCTTGAGTACTTGGCGGTTCAACAGCGCGTTGACAAAGTCAAGTCACCCATCTTGTGTTTGGTGGGCCCTCCTGGAGTCGGCAAGACCTCCCTCGGTCAGTCTGTGGCCCGTGCCACGGGGCGCAAGTTCGTGCGCATGGCCTTGGGTGGTGTGCGTGATGAGGCCGAGATCCGCGGCCACCGTCGCACCTACATTGGCTCCATGCCTGGCAAGGTCTTGCAAAGTTTGACCAAGGTCGGCACCCGCAACCCCTTGTTCTTGCTCGACGAGATCGACAAACTCGGTACGGACTTCCGGGGTGACCCGGCCAGTGCCTTGCTGGAGGTGCTGGATCCTGAGCAAAACCACACCTTCAGCGATCACTACGTCGAGGTTGACTTTGATCTCTCGGACACCATGTTCATCGCCACCTCCAACTCGATGAACATTCCTGCGGCCCTGTTGGACCGCATGGAAGTCATTCGCTTGTCGGGCTACACCGAAGACGAAAAGCTCAACATCGCCACCCGTTACTTGCTGCCCAAGCAGGCCAAGAACAACGGTGTCAAAGATGAAGAGATGGAGGTCACCGAGTCGGCGCTGCAGGGCATCATCCGCTACTACACGCGCGAGGCCGGCGTGCGTTCGCTGGAGCGCGAGATCTCGAAAATTTGCCGCAAAGTCGTCAAGAGCATGCAGCTCAAACCCACCACAGAGAAAGTCGTTGTCACGACCGACAATCTCAATGATTTCCTGGGGGTTCGCAAGTACGACTACGGCCAGGCCGAGAAGCAAAATCAAGTGGGGCAAGTGGTGGGCCTGGCGTGGACCGAGGTGGGGGGCGATTTGCTCACGATCGAGTCGGTCATGATGCCTGGCAAGGGCAACATCCTTCGGACCGGCTCGCTAGGCGATGTGATGAAAGAGTCGGTTGAGGCTGCACGTTCTGTGGTGCGCAGCCGTGCGCGCCGCTTGGGCATTCGGGATGAGTTGTTCGAAAAGCGCGACATCCACATCCACGTGCCCGATGGTGCCACGCCCAAAGATGGCCCCAGCGCGGGGATTGCCATGACCACGGCCTTTGTGTCGGCACTCACCGGCATCCCGGTGCGCGCTGACGTGGCCATGACGGGCGAGATCACATTGCGTGGTGAAGTGACCGGTATTGGTGGTCTGAAGGAAAAGCTGCTGGCGGCACACCGTGGGGGCATCAAGACCGTGTTGATCCCGCAAGAGAACGTCAAAGACTTGCAAGACATCCCAGAGAATGTCAAAAACCGTCTCGAGATTGTTCCAGTGAAATGGATCGATCAAGTGCTGGAAGTGGCGCTGGAGACCGTGCCTCAACCTCTGCCAGATGAAGAGGTGATCAAGGCGCCTCAGCCAGAGGCCGCAGCGGCAGCGACCCCACCCAGTACCGAAGGCTTGACGCACTGAGGGGTAGGGCTCGCAGGAGCCCGTCGTCGCGGGGCTGGCGTGCCACGACGAGTAGTGCTTGAGTGTGATGAAGGGGCTTGTCGAGGGGACATTTTTCGTCGTATACTCTCGGTTTCCGCGGGAGTAGCTCAGTTGGTAGAGCGCAACCTTGCCAAGGTTGAGGTCGCGAGTTCGAGCCTCGTCTCCCGCTCCAACATCAAAAAAAAGGGAAGCATTCGCTTCCCTTTTTCACACTGTTCAGTCAGTCGCTTTCAGCGCTTGGCTTGCAACAACGGCGCGGTAGCAAAGCGGTTATGCACCGGATTGCAAATCCGTGTAGGTCGGTTCGACTCCGGCCCGCGCCTCCATCCCCAGCTAGTGACGCGACACTAGGGTCCTGTTCGGAAAGTCGTCGTCGGGCAGCAAATGGTCTATTGGAGTGGGCTGCAAGGCGCAAAGTACGGCAATACCGGTCGGTATTGCGAGCATTTGCAACGCCGCGGGCCGCTTCAAGAGGCCGTTTGATGGCTGGCGAGGAGTTTCCGAACAGGACCTAGTGCAGTGTTGCACGCTATCTGGAACATAAAAACGCGCCTTTGGGGCCATGGCGGCGTTGCAAATCCTCGCGATACCTACAGGTATCGCTGTGGTTTGCGCCTTGCCCTGACCCCAAACGCATCGTTTTTATTTGT
>JANMGB010000297.1:0-7675 GCA_031374415.1 Burkholderiales bacterium | reverse complement strand
GCCTGATAGGCCTTCACCTGTTCCAGGCAACTCTCAATCCGCTCTCGATCCATGCTCACCTCGCTTCGTCTGTTGTCATCACAGACGCAAGGTTCTCAGCTTCTCTGGTGTTGCGAAAGATGGGTTGCCGGAACGCTTACCTTGCAGCACCGTGCTCGCCAACCGATCCTGCATATGGCACAAAGACTTGAGCAGATCTGCGGCCTCATCGCTGCCTTGCACCAAAATCGGCGCGCTCAGGTCACCCGCGGCAATGCGCGTGGCGACTCGCCGGGCCGAGCCAATGGGTCCGGTAATGCTGCGAGAAATCAACCAAGCGATGACAGCGGCAGCCACCACGGCAGCCATAGTCAAACCAATCAACAGCTGCCGTGTGTAACCCAGCTTGGTTTGAGCGCGCTCGACGGCGGCCTCATTCTCAGCGGTCTGCTGATTCAAGCTGGCCTCGATCACATCGCGCCAGCGTGAATTGGCCGGGCCGGTTTCTTTCAGCAACAATTCGGTAGCTTTTTCGTCGGCGTTGTCCCCGGCCAAAGTCATGAGCTTGTCGTTCAAGGTCTGTGCGGCTTGCCGGGCCGCGTCAACCTGGAGGCGCGCGGCGCTTTCGGCGGGTGAGCTGGACATCTTGGACAAAGAACTCCAAGCAGCACTGTAGGTATTGCGGGAAGTAGCCACATGGGCCACCTCAATGGCATGGGCTTCTTTGCTATTCAACAATACGGCCGTGCGAACTACCTGATCGATCGTGTGAACGGCATTGAGAAGCTGCTGATTCAGACTGATCTTGACACTGACCTCGCTGACGATTTCTTCCATGTCGCGCTCAACCGTGCGCAGCATGACCAAAGACAAAGCGGCAGCCAGCACACACAGGCCCAAACACAGGGCATAGCCCAGCCCAAGGCGAGTGCCGATGTTCATCTGAGTCAACAATTTCATCTGCGCTCCAAGGCGAACACACCAGTCAGTATGCCCACCACGGGGCCGCCTGGGATGCAAGAAATAGGCGCGTTTTGCCCCACAGATCTGCCGAACCCCCTCACCCCCCCGTGGGGGTGCCGAGCGCCCGCAGCACGTCACGCACCAATTGGGCTCGGTCGGCCGTTTGCGGGGTGCTGCGCTCAATGCGCAGCTTGTCGTTGCCCGCCAGTTTGATGTGACGATTTTTTTGCACCAACTCAATGATGCGCAAGGCATCAACCGGTGGGTTGGGCTTAAAGCCAATCACTGTGAGTTGGGGGGCCGCATCGATCTTGACCACACCGTAAGGCTTGGCCAACACCCGCAAGCGATGCACGTCGAGCAAAGTCTGTGCTGCGGCTGGGAGTTTGCCAAACCGATCCGTAATTTCCTCTAACAGGGTGTCAATCTGCTCTGACTTTTCTGCCGAAGCCAGGCGCTTGTACAAAGACAAGCGGGTGTGCACGTCGCCGCAATAATCATTCGGAAGCAGGGCGGGGGCGTGCAAGTTGATCTCTGTGGTTGCACTCAAGGGCGACAGCAAATCAGGCTCTTGACCTGCTTTCAGTGAGCGCACCGCTTCACTCAACATCTCGTTGTAAAGCTGAAAGCCCACCTCCATCATGTTGCCGCTCTGGTTTTCACCCAGCACCTCGCCGGCCCCCCGAATCTCCAAGTCATGCATGGCCAGGTAAAAACCTGAGCCCAACTCTTCCATGTCTTGAATCGCTTGCAGCCGCTGGCCGGCCTGCTTGGTCAAAGCCTTGACATCAGGCACCAGCAAATAGGCATAGGCCTGGTGATGAGAGCGCCCAACGCGCCCACGCAGCTGATGCAACTGCGCCAAACCAAACTTATCTGCCCGACTGATGACGATGGTGTTGGCGCTGGGCACATCAATGCCTGTCTCGATGATGGTCGAGCACAGCAACACGTTGTGCCGTTGGGCCACAAAATCACGCATCACACGTTCCAATTCGCGCTCTGGCATTTGCCCATGCGCCACGGCGATCCGTGCTTCCGGGAGCAACTCTTGCAAACCTGCACGGCGGTTCTCGATGGTCTCGACTTCATTGTGCAAAAAGTAGACCTGCCCGCCACGCTTGAGTTCTCGCAACACCGCTTCGCGGATGGTGCTGTTGTTTTCACTGCGCACAAAAGTCTTGATCGCCAAGCGGCGCTGCGGCGCCGTGGCGATCACGCTCAGGTCACGCAGTCCCTCAAGGGCCATGCCCAGTGTGCGCGGAATCGGGGTGGCGGTGAGCGTCAAGACGTCCACCTCCGCGCGCATGGCCTTCATGGCCTCCTTGTGCCGCACGCCAAAGCGGTGCTCCTCGTCGATCACCAGCAAGCCGAGCCGCTTGAAGTGGGTGTTCGGGCTCAGCAGTTTGTGCGTGCCGATCACGATGTCAATGGTGCCGTCTTCCAGACCCTCCATCGTGGCCTTGACCTCCTTGGCTGACCGAAAGCGCGACACCTCCGCCACCTTGATCGGCCACTGGCCAAAGCGGTCGGCGATATTCTGATAGTGCTGCTCAGCCAGCAAAGTGGTGGGGGCCAAAATGGCCACCTGCTTGCCTCCAGTGACCGCCACAAACGCAGCCCGCAAAGCCACCTCGGTCTTTCCAAACCCCACGTCACCACACACCAAGCGGTCCATGGGTTTGGGACTGATCATGTCCTGAATCACCGCATGAATGGCCGCTTGTTGGTCCGGGGTCTCTTCAAACCCGAAACTGGTGGCAAACGCCTCATAGTCTTGCGGCGAGTAACGAAACGGATGCCCTTCGCGGGCTGCACGGCGTGCGTACAAATTCAACAACTCCGCTGCCGTGTCACGCACTTGCTCAGCGGCCTTGCGTTTGGCCTTCTCCCATTGCCCTGAGCCCAGCCGGTGCAAAGGCGCTTCATCGGCACTGACCCCGGTATAGCGGCTGATCAAATGCAACTGCGCCACCGGCACATACAAAGTGGCTTCGTCGGCATACTCCAGGTGCAAAAATTCACTGACGGCATCGTCACCTGGACCGGCATCCCCCAATTGGATATAGCGCAGCCCCACATAACGCCCGATGCCATGATTCACATGGACGACCGGATCCCCTACCTTGAGCTCGGAGAGGTCTTTGATCAGCGCGTTGACATCGCTGGCCTGTTCTTGCTTGCGGCGCCGACGCGCGGTGGGGTTGGTGGCAAAGAGCTCCGTCTCCGTGACCAAGCCGATGAAGTCGCCTTCATCGGCTTGACGCCATAAAAAACCTTCCGCTAAGGGCGCGGCAGTGATGGCCACCGAATGTGAGCTGCTCACAAAGTCGGCCAGGCTGGCCACGCTCGCAGGCTCAATACGGTGGTCACGCAGCATGTCCAGCAACGACTCCCGCCGTCCCTTGCTCTCAGCCACGATCAAGGTACGGTAGGTGGCCGATTCCAGGTGTTGCTGCAATTTCTTGAGGGGCTCAGTGGCCCCACGCTCCACGCTCAGGTCGGGCAAGGGTCGAGCCCACTCGACGGGCGCCACACCACGCAAGATCAAGGTGGCGTGGTCTGAGCAACGCGTGAAAAACTCTTCGGGCGACAAAAACAAAGCACTGGGCGGCAAAATGGGCCGCTCAGGGTCATGCTGTAAAAAGCGATGCCGCTCACGCGTATCGGTCCAAAACCTCTGCAGGGCCTCGTCCATCTCGCCATGCAAGACCAAGGTTGCATGGCTCCCAAGGTAGTCAAACAGCGTGGCGGTTTGATCAAAAAACAGCGGCAGGTAGTACTCCATTCCTGCTGCCGCCATGCCATTGAGCATGTCCTTGTACAGCCGCACTTTGGTCGGGTCGCCCTCCATGCGCTCACGCCAGCGCGCACGAAATGCTGTTCGTGCCGCCTCGTCCATGGGGTATTCACGCCCCGGCAGCAATCGCACCTCGGGGACCGGGTAAAGGCTGCGCTGCGTGTCCGGGTCAAAGGTGCGAATGCTATCGACCTCATCACCAAACAAATCCACCCGGTAAGGGACCAGCGAGCCCATGGGAAACAGATCAATCAAGCCGCCACGGACGGCATACTCTCCAGGCGAGACGACCTGGCTGACATGGCTGTAGCCCGCCAAGGTCAACTGGCCCTTGAGCGCGGCCTCATTGAGCTTTTGTTTTTGCTTAAACTCAAATGTGTAGGCCGCGAGAAAACTCAAAGGGGCCAAACGTACCAAGGCGGTTGAACCCGGCAACAGCACCACATCGACATCACCCTGCTGAATGCGCCACAGCGTGGCTAAGCGCTCTGAAATCAAGTCTTGATGCGGTGAAAACGTGTCGTAAGGCAGAGTCTCCCAATCTGGGAACACCGCCACACGCAAGCTGGGCTCAAAAAACACCAATTCATTTTCCAGCCGCTGTGTATCGGCCGGTTCAGCCGTGATGACGGCCACCGGGCGGCCCAGCGCTTTTTGGGCTTGCGCAAACTGGGCAAGCTGCAAGGCGTCGGCGCAGCCGAGGGGTCGTGGCAAGGTGAAGCGCTTGCCGGGCGCAATGGCCGGGAGATGCATGGGGGGGGAGGGCGCCAATCACTGCGCCACGTGAGCGCATTGCCGCGATGCCAAAACGACAGATTATAGAATTCAGACCTCCCGCATGAATTCATCGAAAGCACGCCTCAGTGAATTCCCCTTCTGCCCCTCAGTTCCATGCCCTGGTTCCTTGCGCTGGCAAAGGCGAACGCGCGGGAACCGTTCAGCCCAAGCAATATGCACGGGTCGCGGGCCAAGCCATGGTGCACCACACTTTGGCGGCCCTGTCTCAGGTGCAGCGTTTGGCCCAAGTGTGGGTGGTTGTTCACCCGCAAGACACCACCTTCATGACCCACGTGCCGAGCTTCGGCGGGCGTGTTTTAAAGCTGGGCGGCCTCACCCGCGCCGACACCGTACTGAATGGACTCAAGGCCATGCAGGCGCAGGGGGTGAGAGATACCGACTGGATTTTGGTGCACGACGCGGCACGCTGTCTGCTGCAGGCGGCCTGGGTAGACGCCCTAATCGATGCTTGCCAAACTGATGCGGTCGGTGGTTTGCTGGCCTTGCCGGTGGCAGACACGCTCAAAACAGCCCAGGGCGGGCGGGTGGTTGGCAGTGTCGAGCGCAGCGACAAATGGCAAGCTCAAACACCCCAAATGTTTCGGCTGGGCCATTTGCAAGGTGCCCTGACGCAAGCCTTGTCCCATTCACCCGAAGCCATCACCGACGAAGCCAGCGCCATCGAAGCGCTGGGGGATGCGCCGCTGTTGGTTCCTGGTGCGCTGGAAAACTTCAAACTGACCTATCCTTCCGACTTTGATTTTGCCGAGCGCATCCTCAGGAGCAGACCATGATTCCAGCCCGAGCCAACGCCCTTCGCCTGCGCATTGGCGAGGGGTGGGACACGCATGCATTGGTCGCTGGCCGGCGGCTGATTCTGGGTGGGGTTGACATCCCGCACACACATGGCTTGCTCGGACACTCCGACGCCGACGCGCTGTGCCACGCCATCACCGATGCATTATTTGGCGCGGCCGGCTTGGGGGACATTGGCCACCATTTCCCCGACACCGACGAGCGCTTTCGCGGCGCTGACTCGCTGGCCTTGTTGGCCGAAGCCGCCAGGCGCTTGCGTTCAGCCCAATGGGAGATCAACAACATCGACAGCACCGTCGTGGCCCAGGCGCCCAAGCTGGGCCCCTACATCAACACCATGCGTCAACGTCTGTCGATGGCCTTGGGGATCGGCATTGATCAAGTCAATGTCAAGGCCAAAACTGCAGAAAAAATGGGTCCAGTCGGACGCGGCGAAGCCATCGAAGCGCGCGCTGTGTGTCTTTTATTGGGCAGCCGTCCAGCGGGGTTTGCCCAAACCGGTTTCTGATGGGTACCGGTCATCGTGGCGAGCGACAGAGGCCTGATCGCGCGCACGCGACCCACCGGCTGGGCTTGTAACTCGGGCCGGTGCCCCGTGGGGCTTGGGCTACAATCTCGCGCTGATGGAAGCGTGGCCGAGCGGTTTAAGGCACCGGTCTTGAAAACCGACGAAGGGGTGACTCTTCCGTGAGTTCGAATCTCACCGCTTCCGCCACCCCCCCTGTTTCAGGCCGTCTCAAGACATCGCACTTGACGGCCCTCAACGGCGAAAAACCAAGCATCCATGCGGGTTTGCGCGTTGTAATAGGTGGCATGCTGTCTCCTCCAATCATTTTTTTTTAGATGGACAGGATGATGGATGGAGTGGAGCCGTGCCCCGGGTTGCCAAAGAGATGAGCGCGCTGTCCGTTGGACGGTTGCAGCAGCCTGGATTGCATTTTGTGGGAGGCGTCAAAGGCCTCGTTTTGCGGGTCACCCCGGCCGGAGGGCGCAGCTGGGTGCTGCGGCTGACCGTGGCCGGGCGGCGCAGGGACATGGGGCTGGGTGGGTTTCCCACCGTGCCGCTGACCCGGGCCCGTGAGCTGGGACGTGAAGCGCATGAGCTGATCCGGCAAGGGGTTGACCCGTTCGAGCGGCGTCGTGAGGCCCGGCAGGCGCTGGAGCCGGTGGAGCGGGAGGTCTTGCCGACATTTCGGGACTGCGCCACGGCCTACATCGAGGCCCACGGGGGCAGTTGGAAAAACGCCAAGCATCTGCAGCAATGGCGCAACACGATGACGCAGTACGTCTATCCCCTCATCGGCGACCTGCCGGTGCGGGATGTGGGCAAGGAGCATGTGCTGGCGGTGCTGACGCCCTTGTGGAGCACCAAGACGGAGACGGCGGTTCGCATCCGCGGCCGGATCGAGCTGGTGCTGAGCTATGCCATGCAGGCCAACCAGCGGCCGGAGGGCCTGAACCCGGCGCGGTGGAAAGGCGGGTTGGACAAGCTGCTCCCCCCGCCTGGCAAGGTGTCCAAGGTGGACCACCACCCGGCCCTGGCCATCGACGAAGTGCCGGCGTTCATGGCCGCATTGCACAAGCAGGCTGGCGTGGGAGCGCGGGCGCTGGAATTTGTGGTGCTGACGGCGGCACGTTCAGGTGAGGTGCGCGGGGCCACTTGGGATGAAGTCGACCTTGCGGCCCGCACCTGGACCATTCCGGCTCAGCGCATGAAGGCGGGCCGTGAGCACCGTGTGGCCTTGTCGGATGCCGCCGTGGCGTTGCTGAATGCCATGCGACAAATGCCTCGTGGCAGGGATAAGGACTGGGTGTTTGCCGGGTGGCGAGATGGCATGCTGTCAGACATGACGCTGACTGCAGTCATGCGCCGCATGAAGCTCAAGGCCGTTCCACATGGATTTCGGTCGACGTTCCGGGATTGGGTGGCTGAACGGACCAGTTACACGGCTGAAGTCGCTGAGATGGCCCTGGCCCACGCGATTGACAACAAGGTCGAAGCCGCCTATCGGCGGGGGGATCTGTTCGAGAAGAGGATGCAGATGATGCGCGACTGGGCGGCGTTTGTGCTGCCGGGCGGGTACACAGCACACTTGATTTCTTGATGTAAGGACCGCTTCAGACTGATTGCCGTCCTTCGCTCGCGGCAAGCTGGTGACAGCTATCGGCGCGAGCGGTCATTGCCTTGTATTCAATGATTGCTAGGGCCTGTTCGGAAACTCACTGAAGCCATTTGCTGATGGCCGCGAGGTGAACGAAGCCAAGGAACATGCAGTCCAGTTTTTCAAAGCGTGTGGCTACACGCCGGAAAACTTTCATTCTCTGAAAGAGGTTTTCAAC
>JANMGB010000296.1:0-7918 GCA_031374415.1 Burkholderiales bacterium | reverse complement strand
GTTGAAAACCTCTTTCAGAGAATGAAAGTTTTCCGGCGTGTAGCCACACGCTTTGAAAAACTGGACTGCATGTTCCTTGGCTTCGTTCACCTCGCGGCCATCAGCAAATGGCTTCAGTGAGTTTCCGAACAGGCCCTAGCAGGGCACTGACTTGCTTGGACGAGTTCAGGATGTCGGTGATGGTGTTGCCCGCTTGGTGCGCAATGACCGCACCGGCCTCGACGCGCTCCACACTGCTTGAGATCAGCTTTTTGATTGCTTGGGCGGCCTCGGCGGATCGGTGTGCGAGCGCCCGAACCTCTGAGGCGACGACCGCAAACCCGCGGCCTGAGTTGCCCGCTCGCGCCGCCTCCACGGCTGCGTTGAGCGCCAGGATGTTGGTCTGAAATGCAATGCCGTCGATCACACCGATGATGTCGCTGATTTGCCTCGATGAGGCGCGGATGTCTTCCATGGTCTGCACCATCTCGGTCATGACGCGCCCGCCGCGGTCTGCGGCATCGGCGTTCTGGGTGGCAAGGTCTGTGGCAGTGTGGGCATGCTCGGCGGTGTCCTTCACGGTCGATGAAATGGACTCCATGGCCAGTGCGGACTTCTCGAGATCCGCCGCGGTTTCCTGTGTCCGGGTGGCCAGGTCTCGTGCACTGGCGGCAATTTGGCTGCTGGCAATGGCAATGTGGTCGGTCCCGCCCCGCACTTCCGTGACGATGCCTTGCAGTGAGAGTTGCATGCCACGAAGACCACGCAGCAGGCTCGCCACCTCATCCCGCCCTTGCGCCTGAGGCTGTGTGGTGAGATCGGCCTGGGTGATGGCCTCGACATGGAGTTGCACTTCTCGCAGACCCAGGCGCATCACCAGAGAAAAGGCATAGAAGAAGTAGCCAGCGAGTGCGAGGCACAACCCCGTGAGTCCCGCGGTCGCCACAACATCCCGACGCAGTTGGTGTTGGCGCTGGGTCAGCAGGTCGACGAGCCGATCCAGGGCCTGGTGCTGCAAGGCCAGTAGCATTTGGGTCGATTGAGCGCCCATGTCCTCGACCTGTTGAGCTTGCTGTGCACCCTCCGTGCCTGGCGCATCCGTGGCCGTGGCCCGCAAGGCGTTCAGGGCAGCGAGTGCGGTGTCCAGGGGGATGCTGTCCTTGCCGTCGGGTGTGCGCGGAAAGACTTTGCGCAGGTCGGTCGCCAATGTGGTGGAAAAGTACTTGATGATCCCGTCTTGCCGGGACAGCTCCTGCACGGCCAGCTCGCTGGTTTGTCCGGCACGCGCCATGGAGGCCGATAGCGTGCGCATTTTTTCGCTGGCTTCCAGCAGCACGGGCAAGTTGCGTAGCGCGCTGTACGTCAGGGAGTGGATGTTCGGGTCGGGGTTCAGTGTCAAGCCACTGCCATCGGTGACGTCGGCCAGCAGTTCAAGCAAGGCTTCACTGAATTGGCTGTGCGTGGTCAACACCTTGAACAACCCGGCTGATGCAGGCGCCAGATTTTGGCGCGCCTTGTCTGCACGACTCCAGGCCTCCTGGATGTTCAAGGCGGGTCCGCCGCCGGCCGGGCCTTGCTGAACCAGCGCGAGCTGAGCCTGTAGTTGGCGATCCAGTTCCACCAGTGTGGCGGGTGGGGTGTCCGCGCTGGCCGCCATCGTTTGCCGCCGAAACTCTCTGGCCGAGTGAATCGCCGGGAGCAAGGTGGTCGCGTAGGCCAGGCCCGAGCGCTCCTGCAGGTTGGCCCGCCATTGGGCGCTCATTGTGTGGGTCAAAAAACCACCGAGGAAAAGGATAGGCACCATGAACAGGCCGGAGATGATGGCGGCCTTCGCCCGAAAGGGCAGGTTGCGAAACAGCTGCACAGCGGGACTCCACAAGGCGTGGCAGCGAAGGTAGTCCCGGGGGCGCATGGCGACGGCGTCTAACCCGAGCGGGCGGGCAGTGGGCTCGGTACGTTCTGACTGCATCGAAGCATCCTCAAGTGGGCCAGCGGTATATGGCGCATGACTGCTTGATTGTGGCTGTCGCCGCAGACACTGCTTAGGGTGAATTGGGCGGCAAACTGCCTGCAATTGAACTGTCCGAGCAGACCCACGTTCATGCTGCGCAATGCATTGTCGGCGTCTACGCAATTTCGCTTGTCGTTGTTTCCGGCTGAGGGGGAAGTGCGTCGCGTAGCCCAAGTCGTGGCAGGATGCAGGCGATACTTTGCCAGAGCAGGCGTGACGCCGCGTCACATCGAGTCGCTGGGCGAGCAAATTGACCGCCTCTTTTCTCGCGATCAGCGAGTGGATGGGGTGACCTCACAGAATGTCGGAGGTTGAATGAGGAAGGACGCGCTTTAAAGCCCCTCTCCCCTTGCGGGAGAGGGGTTGGGGAGAGGGGGCTGGGGCTCCTGCTTCAACGTTCGCCAAGTTAACTGCAGTTGCCCCTCTCCCCCGACCCCTCTCCCGCAAGGGGAGAGGGGAGCTAGAGCGGAGTGAGCTTGTTTTCAATCTTTTGCCTGGAGCTGGCCGTTGAGTGCTCTCGTCCGCAAGGAAACCCTGATGAATGCTGACTTTGTTGAGCGCTGCGGTTTTTCTGCGCTCGCTAAAGAAGACTTGACGCCCTCGCCATCGAGATCTGCCTGCACTTGGATGTTCGCGGGCGCCTGCTTGGCTTGCGCCTTGCCCACCTTGTCCGCTGTCAGCAGTCCGCCCAATGCTACTTTTTTCAATCAGGCGGCTGCCGTCGTGGGTTGGGGCGTTTGGGTTTGTCTGTGGGCCTTTGGGGCTCAGAGGTTGCCCAGCACGCGCTGGGATGAGCGGCGCAGCGCAGGCGCAGGGCCGTTGTGGGGGGTGTTGCTGATTTTGGTGGGGGGTGTCGGCTGGGCCGCAGTCGGGGTGCTGCCGATCAGTTTGGCGTTGTCGGCCTGGGGGATGTTGGCGGCCGCGGGACTCGCCTTGTGGTTCGGGCAGCTCGTGGTGCGTTCTGGCTGGGCGGAGGCTGCCTTCACGGCCTTGTGCGGGGCCCTGGTGGTCGCCGCGGTGCTCAATACCGGCGTGGCACTGGTGCAGGTGTTGGCCCCGCAGGCGGTTGATGGGCTGTGGATGGCGCAGACGTCGGCGGCCATCGCGGGCCGGGGCGCGGGTAATTTGCGGCAGCCCAATCACTTGAGCAGTTTGGTGCTCTGGGGGCTGGTGGCTGTGGTGTGGCTGCAGGCTCGTGGGGCGCGCTCGCCGGCCCGCGATGGGCTGTGGCTGGCCTTGGGGCTTGGCTTGTGTGCCGGTGTGGCGTTGAGCGGCTCACGCACCGGCACCGTGGGTTTGCTGTTGTTGGCTTTGTGGGGCGGCTTGGATCGGCGTTTGGCGGGGCGGGTGCGCTGGTGTTTGGTGGCCGCCCCGGTGGCTTATGCCTTGATGGCTTGGGCGGTGTCGGTGGGGTTGCATGCGGCGTTGGCGCAGGAGGGCCGCTTTAGTTTGCAGGGCGATGTGTCCGCCTCGCGCTTCGGGATTTGGTCGAACGCTGGGGTGTTGTTGCAGCAACATCCCTGGCAGGGTGTGGGTTGGGGGGGCTTCAATTGGGCGTGGTCGTTGACGCCGTTTCCGGGGCGGCCGGTGGCGTTTTTTGACCATGCGCACAACTTGGCGCTGCACTTTGCGGTGGAGTTGGGGCTGCCCGTGGCGTTGCTGTTGTGTGGCTTGTTGATGTGGGCGTTTGGCCGGGCGGTGTGGGGGGCTTGGGGGCTCTCAGGCTCGCGCGGTGTGATGGCCAGCGCAGCAGCGGTGATGGTGGCGGTGATGGCCTTGCACAGCCAGTTTGAGTACCCCCTGTGGTATGCCTATTTTTTGTTGCCCACCGGGTTTTTGTGGGGCTTGAGCCTGGCCTTGGCTGCGCCAACTCAGGCTTCACCCAAGCGGCGGGTGCCCAGAGTGTCGTTCGATACTCAGCGTGGCGCAGGGATGGTGCTGGGCGCTTTGGTCGCCATCGGGGGCTTGGCCGCTGCGCTTGATTACATGCGGGTGGTGGTGATTTTTACGCCGATGGCGGATTCGGGCCCACTGGCGCAGCGTATTCAGGCCGGGCAGCGCAGCGTGTTTTTCAGTCACCAGGCCCACTATGCGCAAGCCACCACGCAAAACCTGCCTGGAGAGGTGCTGCCTTCGATCAGAGTCGCCGCGCACAACTTGATTGACTCGCGTTTGCTCGTCGTGTGGGCCCAGGCCTATGCCGCGCAAGGCGATCTTGATCGCGCTCGCTACCTGGCCCAGCGGCTGCGTGAGTTCAGGCCGAATGATGCCTTGTTTGCGCCCTGTCGCCCGGGCGGCAACGCGGGTGGGACGGCCGTGCCGTTTCAGTGCACCTCGCCTGCCCGAATGCTGTCCCCGGACGACTTTGTGGGCGCGGATTGACCCGGGCCTGCTTTGGCGTGGCAGGTCACGGCGCCGCCCAGTCGCTTTTGCCACCCCGTTTTTCCAGCACCTGAATCTCGCTCATCACCATGCCTCGGTCGACGGCTTTGCACATGTCGTACACCGTGAGCAGGCCGATGTGTACCGCGGTCAGGGCTTCCATCTCCACGCCAGTGCGGCCGCGGGTTTCGACTTGCGCGGTGCAGCGCAGGGTGTGGGTGAGCGGGTCTGGCTCAAAGTCAATGTGCACGCGGGTCAAGGGCAGGGGGTGGCACAGGGGGATGAGGTCGGCGGTGCGTTTGGCGGCTTGGATGGCGGCAATGCGCGCCACCCCGATCACGTCGCCCTTGGCGGCATGGCCTTGCTGGATCAGGGCGAGGGTGGCGGGCTGCATGCGGATGAGGCCCGTGGCGCGGGCCATGCGGTGGGTTTCGGCCTTGGCGGCCACGTCCACCATGTGGGCTTGGCCTTGGGCGTCAAAATGGGTCAGGGCAGGGGTGTTGTGTGAGGTCATAGGGGGGGCTGGAAACAGTCTGGAAACACCAGTGCGGCATCATGCCCTTTTTGCGGTGCCGTGTAGGCTGCCGCGTCGTCAGGACTTTGTGTGATGAACCACTCTCTATCACGGCGTTTCAATGGGCTCCCACGGGGCCGGCGGGTTGCCCAGGCGTTGGCGGGCTGGATGTTGGCCCACGCGCTGGCTTGGCCCCTGGCCTTGAGTGCGCAGCCGCTGCCGTCGTCAGCGCGAAATTTGCCGGCCTTGGGGGACACCGCGTCAGACGCCTTCAGCCTGGGGGCCGAGGCCAAGCTGGGGCAGCAAATCATGCGCAGTATTCGGCGCGATCCGGATTATCTGGATGACCCGGTGTTGTTGGAGTACGTGCAGTCGGTCTGGCAGCCTTTGTTGGCCGCCTCGCGCAAGCAAGGGCAGTTGGAGGTGGATGCTGATCAGCGCTTTGCCTGGGAGCCGTTTTTGGTCCGAGATCGCAGTGTGAATGCGTTTGCACTGCCAGGCGGTTATGTGGGCGTGCATCTGGGCTTGATTGCCTTGACTGACACGCGCGATGAGCTCGCTGCAGTGCTGGCGCATGAGATGAGCCACGTGACTCAGCGCCATATTGCACGCAGCGTTGACAACGCCAAGCAGCAGACTTTGATTGGCTTGGCGGCGATGATCCTGGGGGTGTTGGTGGCCAGCCGCAGCAGCGGCAATGGCGCTGGCGCAGGGGATGCCTTGATTGTGGGTGCGCAAGCGGGGTCAGCGCAGGCTGGTTTGAATTTTTCTCGGGACATGGAGCGTGAGGCCGACCGCGTGGGCTTTTCGGTGTTGACGGGGGCAGGCTTTGCACCGAGCGGCATGGCCTCGATGTTTGAGCGGCTGGAGAAGTCGTCGCGGCTGAATGATTCGGGCGGCTTTCCGTATTTGCGCACGCACCCGTTGAACGCCGCACGCATCGGTGAGGCCAAGGCCCGTTTGGGTGCCGCGCTTGCTGTGGCGCCGCTGGCGCCTGGGGCGCGGGTGGAGCATGTGCTGGCGCAAGCGCGTGCGCGGGTGCTGATGGATCCTCGGGTGGAGGCCTTGCGCCGCTGGCAGGCGCAGGAGAAAGACCTCACCGAGCGCGCCAGCGGTGAGCCCGCTGACAAGCTGGGCGTGGCTTACAGCGGAGCTTTGGCCTCGACCTTGTTGCGCGATTGGCCGCGGGCGGATGCTGCCTTGGCGAAGGCGCAGACCCTGTTGCGTGCGCAAGCCGGCCGTGATGCCCGGGCTGAGCGCCTGGTGGCCTTGTTGCGCACGCAGTCGCTGCTGGCGCGGGGGGACGGTTTGGGGGCTTGGGCCGCCGTGCAGCCTTATGCGGCTGAGCCCAGTCGCCCCGCCTTGCTGGTGACGTCCCAAGTGGCACTGGCCTTGATGGCGCCCCAGGCCAGTGCCGCGGCCCAATCGACCGGCGAGCCTTTGGCCCGGCGTTTGGCCGAAGACATGCAAGGCTGGGTGGCGAGCTCGGCGGGGGACTCTGGCATGTGGCAGGCCTTGAGCCAGCTGCAGGGCGCGTTGAACCAGCGTCTGCGCTCGGTGCGTTCAGAGGCCGAGGCGCACTATGCGTCTGGCGATTGGGACGGTGCCTCGGATCGGCTGCGGGCCGCGCAGCGTTTGCCCCGCACCAGTGACCCGAGTGATTTCGTGGAGTTGTCGGTGATCGATTCGCGCCTGCGCCGCATCGATGCGCAACGTCGGGAGCTGGCGTTGGAGACGCCCATGCCGTGAGTGCGGTGCCGCCGGGCGGGCTTGCCGCGCCTGCCGGTCATCCGTGCGAAGGCCCGGTTTTGGGCTGCAGAAAAGTTTTCTCCAGATCCAAAGACGAGCGCACCCCCACGAGCTTGCGGTCTTGCGCCAGCCAGCGCTCAGCGGCCTTGCGGCCCAGCTCATGCAGCTGTTCCAAAAACACCCGGTCGGTGTTGAACTTGCTGCTGGCATTGAAAGGCGTCATGCCTTCATCATCAGACACCATGTGCAAGCGCAAGTCTTTATAGGCCTTGCGGTCGAGCTTGTTGGCCTTCAGCAGCCGCGACACGAAGTTAATGGCCCGCATCTCTGAGATCAAACTGGCGTTGAAGGTAATCTCACTGACCCGGTCAATGATGTCCATGCTGCGGTTGGGTGTGCCCTCACGAATCAAGGGCGTGATGCGCACCAGCAGCACATCCAAGGCCTGGCTGTCGTAGATCAACGGGAAAATCGCCGGGTTACCGGTGTAGCCCCCATCCCAAAACGGCTCGCCATCGATCTCTACCGCTTGAAACAAGAAAGGCAAACACGCCGAGGCCATCAAGGCATCCAGCGTCACATCTTCGCCAGTGAACACCCGGGCCTGACCTGAGCGTGCGCTGGTGGCCGTGACGAACAGGGCCGCATCGCTGCGCTGCAAGGCGTCCAGCTTGACGTGCCGGCGAACCACGTCACGCAGCGGGTTCAGATTCAAGGGGTTGAACTCATAGGGGCTGAATGAGCGAAACAGCGACCCCATCCACTGATAGCCGGGCAGGTTTTCGACACTGAACGGGTTGTTCATGTTGGCTTGAGCCGAGGCTGAAAACGGGCTGAAAATACCGCCCGAGCGGCTCACTTCACGCCAAAAATCCGTCAAAGCCTGGCGTGCCCCCGCGCGGCCATTGTCGGCATAGCCGGTCAGCATGACGGCGGCGTTCAGCGCCCCTGCACTGGTGCCCGAGATGGCGCTGAACGACAGCGTTTCATCTTCCAGCAAGCGGTCCAACACCCCCCACGTGAAGGCGCCATGAGAGCCGCCCCCTTGAAGTGCCAAGTCGATCGGTTGGACAGTGGTTTTGGCCAAAGCAAGTTTCCATGCATGAAAGCGCCCAAGTCTACAGCCCTGTGCAGGCGTGGAGTTT
Organism: Burkholderiales bacterium; assembly: GCA_031374415.1. GTDB lineage: Bacteria > Pseudomonadota > Gammaproteobacteria > Burkholderiales > Burkholderiaceae_C > CANHBY01. Next base: position 138 of record JANMGB010000296.1, on the reverse strand, counting down.
ATGAACTACTCCACCCTATGCTGCGCAAAGGATGGAGTTTCACGGGGAGCGTGAGCAGCCCCGTATAGGCGCGGTTCCCGGCCTGTGTCTTCAGCCTCCAAGGCCCATCGCAACACAACTCGTGCTGCTGCGATGTCT
>JANMGB010000181.1:0-2720 GCA_031374415.1 Burkholderiales bacterium | reverse complement strand
CAATGCCCACACGCAAGCTGGTCTGTCTATGACTTACTTGGCCAACGCGCTGGGCTTGTCTGTGTCAAGAGTCAGTCGGCTCATTGCTCAGTACGAAAGAGAGCAGGGGAAGGCAAAAGGCAAGGCTTGACCCCGGCGGCTCTTGACCCCGGCGGCTACCACCCCCCGGATCCGCCGCGGCGCAATCCCGGCGCGGACGGCCCGTCGTGCAGGTGTTGGTCTCAGTCGACGATGGCCGCCACCGGGCACAGGATCTGCAAAGCCTGGCACTTCACGAAGAGGCCGTGCGTCTCGTGCGTACCAACCCCGACCTGCTGCAGCAGGCCATGGACACATTGGAGCGCTGGCTCAGGGCCGGCGATTCCCGTTCCAGTGGCTTGTGGCAAGAGTGGCAGGAAATTCTGCGCAAAGCGGCGTGGCGTCGGGTGCTCGGCCGCACCCGACGCGCCCAGGAGCTTCGCCAAGCCTCTCCGCTCGTCACCGTGTTGCCAGAAAGCGTTCGTCAAGGCGTCATGGATCAGATGCGTTGCCTTAAGAAGGGTATCGTGCTGGGCGATGCCGGGAATCCGAAGGTGCAATCAGAGTGACACGCGAAGAACTCGAACACATCATTCGCGCCAGCGCGGACGTGACCGGCCAGTATGAGTTCATCATCACACGCCTTGTGTGTTTCAAAATAAATCATTAAGATTGAAATTGATTGAACTTGATTGAACTGGAGATCGTCAATGGATACCAGAGTTCTGACTGCCCATGTGCCGCTGCCACTGGCAAGAAAAATTGATGAGCTGGCTGCACAGCTTGATCGCCCGCGAGCCTGGATCGTTAAGCAGGCCTTGGCCGCTTGGGTCAGTGAGGAAGAAGAACGCCACCGCTTGACCTTGGAGGGTATGGCCGATGTCACCGCCGGTCGAGTTGTCGACCATGCGGATGTAGAGGCCTGGGCGGCGAGCTTGACTACAGGCAAGCCCTTGCCTGTGCCACAACGATGAATTTGAAGTGGACCAACGAGGCCGTAGTCGATGTTGCGCGGCTCCATGACTTTCTGGCGAAGGTGAACCCGAACGCCGCCGCACGCACGGCACAAACCTTGACAGTGGCACCCAGGCAGCTACTTGATCGCCCTCAAAGCGGCCGTCAATTGGATCAATATCTCCCGCGTGAGGTACGTCGCATCATCATCGGAAACTATGAAATGCGCTACGAGCTGGCTGACTCGACCGTCTACATCCTGCGGATCTGGCACACGCGCGAAGAGCGGTGATTTGCCGTCGCTGGTTTTGGCTTAACGTACTTTACGGCTACGTTGGGTCAGTCCCCAACGAGGACATCACCCGCCGGGGGCATCAGGAATCTCCAGAACCGTCCATCAACTCGTAACCCGTGCTGCGTCCTCCTCCAGGTGACTTGCGCAGCACACCCAAGGTCAGCAGCTGCGTGATGTCACGCAAGGCTGTGTCCGGGGAGCACTGGCCGATGCTGGCCCATCGGCTGCTTGTGAGCTTGCCCTCGAAGCCGTCGAGCAGGCGATTGAGCAGCTTCACCTGGCGCTCGTTCAGAGGCAGGCCCGCCCAGCGTTGCCAGAACCTGGCTTTGGCCAGCACACCATCGAGCGTGTCTTGTGCGCTGGCGATGGCATGGCCCAAGCTGCCGAGGAACCAGGCCAGCCAGGCAGTGACATCCAGAGCTCCTTTTTGAGTGCGCTCGAGGATCTCGTAGTAGTCCTTGCGCTCGCGCTGGATCTGCGCCGAGAGGCTGTAGAACCGCTGCTCAGTGCCATCGGCCCGGGCCAGGAACAGGTCACCGACGGCCCGTGTGATGCGGCCGTTGCCGTCGTCGAACGGATGTAGGGTGACGAACCACAGGTGAGCAAGGCCGGCTTTGATGAGGGCGGGCTCGTCAGTCTTGCGATTGGCCCACGCGAGGAATTGCGCCGTCTCGTCAGGCAGTACCTCAGCGGGCGGCGCCTGGAAATGAACCTTGCTCCGCTTTCCTAATCCCGAGATGACTTGCATCGGGCCGGTGGCGTCATCGCGCCACTGGCCCATGGTGATGCGGGACAGGCCGGAGTAGCCCGTTGGGAAGAGGGCTGCATGCCAGCCGAACAGCCGCTCGGCGGTCAAGGGTATGTCACTGCGCGAGGTGGCGTCGAGCACCATCTCAACCACGCCGTCGACGTGACGATCCACCGGCGCCAATGCACCGATGTCCAGGCCCAGCTGGCGAGCAATCGAGGAGCGCACGGAAGCGACGTCCAGCAACTCGCCCTCGATCTCGCTGGTCTTGACCACGTCTTCCGTGAGTGCGGCCAGGCTGGCTTGGTCACGCAGCGTCAAGCCCACATCGGCCAGGCGGCCCAGCAACATGCCTTGGCCTCGGCTGACATCGGCCAAGGGCCGGACCAGGGCGGGCAGGTCGTAGCGCCAGTGCGGCCAATCGGCCGCTTGCCAGATGTAGAGTCTTTCTCCGCGTTCCATGCGGAGATTGGACACCCGATTTGCCGCATGTACAAGCTATTCGATGCAATAAGTGCGGTGAATAAATGCGATGGTGTCAAGTCGAGATCAAAAAGGGGACGCTGGGGTCAGGCCTTGCTTTTTGCCTATACGGGTCTATGATGCGGGCATGGCGCGCCCTTTACGAATTGAGTTTTCCGGAGCGATTTACCACGTGACATCGCGGGGTGATCGGCGGGAGGCTATTTTTGGGGACGATGAGGA
>JANMGB010000295.1:0-23947 GCA_031374415.1 Burkholderiales bacterium | reverse complement strand
GTTGAAAACCTCTTTCAGAGAATGAAAGTTTTCCGGCGTGTAGCCACACGCTTTGAAAAACTGGACTGCATGTTCCTTGGCTTCGTTCACCTCGCGGCCATCAGCAAATGGCTTCAGTGAGTTTCCGAACAGGCCCTAGTCAGACAAGACGCGCAAACTGCGCTGCGCAAAGTAGAACCACTCATTGCCTGCAAGCGATTTGGGGTTGGGAAAGACGATGAAGCCGTCTTGCGGCGCACGCACCTCGCTGCCGTCGGCACGCCGTCCGATCAGCTCGCCGGCACGCAAGGGGTCATAGCTTGACCAGGGCTGAGTGAATTCGTCGTCGGCATGCAGGCGGTCGGTCACCTCGGCCAGGCGCAGCAGCTCGATGTCCGTGCGGGCTGCGGGTGGCGTTTCATCCACCAGGTTCAGATGGGCCAAGGTGTTGCGGATGGCGCGATAGGCGACTTCGGGGGCTTGTGGATCCGCGTGTTGGCCGCATTCGAGTGTGATGGCGTAGCCGCCTTGGCTGCGCATGTACTCGGTGGTACCGACGCCGTAGCGAGGGTCGGTGTTGAGCAGTTGAGCGCGTTCATTGGCGTGCTCGGTGCTGTGGGCGGCGACACGGCTCAAACGATTGCGGACCCCGGCGGCGTAGGTGTCAAGCCAGCCTTCGACGATGCGCTTGGGGCCGAGGCGGCGTGCCAGGGCTTCTTCTTGAGCAGCGTGTGTGAAGGGCTCCAGCGGGCCCTGATTGTTGCTGGGGCCGAGCATGGCAAAGGGCTCGCCTGGGGTGTGAAACGAATGCAGGTCGAGCAGGACATCGTGCTGTGCCAAGAGGGGGCACAGGACGTTTGCGATGCGATCCTCGTAGTCTCGAGGCGTGTCTTGGGGCCTCAGGTTTCGATTGAGGTTGCGATCCCCCATGCGCTCGGCTTTGAGGTAGGCCAGTGGGTTGGTGATGGGCACCAGGGTGAGGTGGCCGCGAACAATGTGCAGCAAGCCCGCGTCGAGTTCAGCGACCAAACGTTCAATGCCACGGGTGCCGCAGGTCTCGTTGCCGTGGACTGCGCCCAAGACGATCAGGCGTGGGCCGGCTTCTAAACCGACGTAGTGGTGGGAGCGTAACGAGGAAAAGCTGGGGCTCGGTGGGAAGGACATGATGAGGGCGTGTGCAAAATATCAATGGCAGATGGTGGCATAGATTGTTCGCTGGCTCATTCAAGTTTGAGCCTTTGCGCCGGACGTTTTAAGGTCTGCTGGGTTTGGCCTCGGGGGGTCACGAGCTGGATGTTGATTCGCTGTATGCCGCTGAAGGTTTTGAACAAATCAATGTCGAGGTGGCTCAGCTGGGCCGCTTGTGCGCAGGTGAACTCGAAGAGCGCGTCGAGATCGCTGTGCCCCGACTGTGGGGTCGATGAAGGTTCAGATTCAGCGCCGGGGGTCTTCAGGCCCACCACTGGGGCATGGAGTTGCACTTGGTTGAGTTGGCATGCGGCGGCTGGGGGAAGGCGAAACAGCTTGTCAGCGGCCCGCAGTTGGGTGGCCATGGCTTCAACGCGTTGGCGCTCTGCGTCAGTGCGCGGGCTGCGCTCGAACCCCAAGAGGTTGTCGAGCGGCGATGTCATTTGAATCTTGATGGACCCGGCATCTGTCACCAGGTTGACATCAACGGTGCCGTGCGCGTGTGCCTTGCCCTTGGCATGGGCGGGCAGCGGGAGGGCGAACGCGCTGAGCAGGAGGATGCTGACGAGTGTTTGCAAGGTCATCATGGGGTTTGGCTTAAGACGGCGAGGATGGCTTCCAAATTGTGGGCCATGAGTTTCAGGTAGGTGTCGGCCGGGCCACCTGGCGGGGACAGGGCATCGGAGTAGAGCGTTGCGCCCACGCGCGCGCCTGACTCGGAGGCAATGCGTTGGATGAGGCGTGGATCGCTGATGTTCTCGACAAAAATGGCGGGAACCCGTTGCGCTTTGATCTGCCGAATGATGCGGGCCACTTGGCCCGCAGAGGGTTCAGTGCTGGCGTTCCAGCCTTGGGGGGAGAGCAGGGTGATTTGGTAGGCCTCACCCAAATAGCCAAAAGCGTCGTGTGAGGTGATCAGCTTGCGCCGCTCTGGTGCAATCGTGGCGAGGCTGGCACGGGTGTGTTGATCAAGATCAGCCAGACGCTGCTGATACTGCTTCGCACGCTGTTGAAAGACGGTGGCCCGGCTTGGAACGGCCTTGGACAGTGCCTCGCAGATGTTGTCGATGTAGGTGCGTGCGCGGGCGGGGTCGTGCCAGGCGTGCGGGTCGGCCTCACCGTGAACTCGCCGCGGAGTGATGCCTGCGGTGGCGAGCACGACGGGCCCTTTGTAGCCTGAGATGCGCACCATGCGATCCATCCAGCCTTCAAAGCGCAGGCCATTGATGATGACCAAGTTGGCGCTGGCCAGCTGTTTGACCGCAGCAGGGGTGGGCTCGTAAGCATGGGCGTCCGCATTGGGCCCAACCAGGCTGGAAACCTCGACCTCGTCGCCTGCAATCTCTTGCACCATGTCGGACAGGATCGAGAAGCTCGTCACCACCTTCAATGTGGCGGCGTGGGCGTCGGTTGTGGGCGTCAGGCACACGGCCAGGATAAGACCGCATAGAAGACGACGGCGTTGGCTGAGTAAGTAGGACAGAGAATGCATCAGGCTACCCGATGGGTTCGTAGATTGAGACGTCTGCTCAGCCAGCTGTCACGCTGCCCGAGCAACAGGGAAACTAGATACAAGGCGCCTGCCACCAAGACGATGGAGGGCCCCGAGGGCAGGTCGAGGTGATAGGACACCAGCAATCCCGTCCATGCACTGAAGAAGGACAGGGCGCAGGCAACCGCAGCCAGTGGACCGATGTCTTGGGTCCAAAAGCGCGCGGTGATGGCCGGCAGCATCATCAAGCCCACGGCCATCAAAGTGCCCAGCGCTTGAAACCCAGCCACCAGATTGAGCACCACCAACAATAAAAACACCAAATGGACGGTGGCCCCCGGCCCACCCGCAGCACGCAAAAACCCCGGGTCAAAGCATTCCGTGACCAGCGGGCGGTAGATCAGGGCCAGCACCACCAGGGTGATGCTGGTGACGCTCGCCACGCTCAACAGGGCTTGGTCGTCGACGGCCAACACGCTGCCGAAAAGCACATGCATCAGGTCGATGGGGCTGCCATGCGCAGAGATGATCATCACGCCAGCGGCCAGGGCGATGAGATAGAAGGCCGCGAAACTGGCGTCTTCCTTTTGCGTGGTGATTCGGCTCAGCCAGCCTGCCAGCAAGGCCACCCCGAGGGCGGCCACGAAGGCGCCCAGACCCATCGCTGTCAATGAAAAACCGGCAATGGCAAAACCAATGGCCGCGCCAGGCAGCAGCGCGTGAGACATGGCGTCGCCCATCAGGCTCATGCGCCGCAACACCAGCAGAGTGCCCACCGGTGCGCCCCCCAGGCTCAAAGCCAGGCAGGCCGCCAGTGAGCGGCGCATGAAGCCAAACTCGGTGAAGGGTTGCAGGAAAAGCTCGTGCAGGGTCATGGGGGCGTCAGAGTGCCAGGGGGCTGTAGTCGGTGACGGGCCGCTCCAAGGGCTCTGTGGGGGCTGGGCGGTGGCAGTGCGCGGCGTTGTCGTCCCAGTGGGTTGCGATGTGCAGCGCCCGGTTCAAGTGTTCGGGGGTGAGTACCTCGGCCGTCAGACCCCAGGCCACCGGCTCGCGGGCCAGCAACAAGGTGTACTGAAAGTGGGCGCGAACCTGGGCCAAATCGTGCAACACGGCCACCACCGTGCGGCCCTCGGCGTGCCACTGTTGGATCAAGGCCAGCAGGTCGCGGCAGGTGCGTGCATCAATGGCGTTGAAGGGCTCGTCGAGCAAAATCAGCCGGGCATCTTGCATCAGCAAGCGGGCAAACAGCACGCGCTGAAACTGGCCCACGGACAGCTCACCGATCAAGCGGTTTTCAAAATGTGTCATGCCCACTGCGTCCAGGGCTTGGTGCGCCTGGTGTTGGGTGGCATGCGAGCCGCCGCGCAGTGAGCCCAAGCAGCGCCAGGCGCCCAGTTGAACCACGTCGCGCACGCGCACCGGAAAGCTGCGATCAATCTGGGATTGTTGAGGCAAATAGCCCACCCGGCCTCGCACATCTGAGGCCAGCTGAATGTGGCCCGTGGTGGCTGGAAGGCGGCCCACGAGGGCATCGAGCAGGCTGCTTTTCCCGGCGCCATTGGGCCCCACAATGGCCGTGAGCGAGCCCCGCAGCACGGAGCCGCTGAGGTGGTGCACCACGGGGTGACGCTGCTGCGTCACCGTCAAGTTGTCGAGGGTCAGAACGGCGGACATGAGGGGATGGGTTGGGATGGGATCAAGCCAGCAGTGCCCACGCAACGGCACTCCACAAAACCACCAGCAACGCGCCGGCCCCCGCGAGTCGTCGCCACGCACTGCTCATGAGCAGGCTGGACGACCTGGCGGGGGCGCTGACTGCGTGGGCGTGCGCAGAAGGGGGGTGACCGGGCTGCATCAATGGTTCTCTGAGGAAGCGCCACGCGATTGGCTGCAGTCTGCGCAGTGACCGTGCAGGGTGAGGTCATGGCTGGCGACATGAAATCCGTCGGGCGCCAATGATTCGATGTGACCCGGGCAGCCTTGAATGGGGAAAACTTGTTCGCAGTTCAGGCAATGAAAATGGTGATGATGGCTGTGGCTGTGACCCTCACCTTGTGCCTGCTGCGCAGCGCTAGGCGGCATGGCTTCGAAGCGGGCCGGTTGTCCAGGAATCGCCACTTTGTTCACCCGCTGCTCATCGACCAGGGCCTTGAGTTGACGGTACACCGTGGACAGGTTCAGACGGGGAACATCGCGGCGCGCCAGGGCTTGAATTTCGCCTGGGTGCAACGAGCGCCCACTGTGCTCAATGGCGTGCAGCACAGCTTGTTTTTGGCGGGTCATGCGTTCCATAGGGGGGCGATTGTGGCCCCTTTCAGCCTTCAACGCAAATGCATTTGCATTTGCGTTTGGGGTGAAGACCTCAATCTCGGCTGTCTCGACTCCAACCCTCATCGGGCCGCGCTGCGGTGGCGCGTTCTTCGGCGAACAAGGTCTCCAGTTGCTCGCGGCCTTGCTTGGCCACCGCAATAAGGTGGTCTTCATCTTTCCAGGCCTGCCCCATGGCCTCCAGCTGCTCCAGGGTATGGCGGCGAAAGCGCCACGCCAGCGTGCGTGCCTGGTGGGGATGCCAGCCCAAAGTCTCAAGCACACTGCGCCCGCTCATCAAGGCCGAGTCGAGGGTCTCGCGCTCGATCAGCATGACGCCGAGGTCTCGGAGGGCGAAGTAGTGCTCCACATTGCGCGCTCGGGCGACCACCTTGAGCTGCGGGAAGTGCTCGCGCGCCATCTGGGCGATGGCCAGGCTGTGGGCGGGGTCATCCACCGCCAGCACCAAGACCTTGGCCCGCGCGGCGCCCGCGATGCGCATCAAATCAAGGCGCGTGGCATCGCCATAAAACACCCGCCACCCAAACTTGCGCAGTACTTCAATGGCCTGCGAATCATGCTCCAGCACGGTGGGGTGGATGCCATTGGCGTACAAGAGGCGCCCCACAATCTGCCCGTAGCGACCGAAGCCTGCAATGATGACGGGTTGATCTTGAGGTTGATTGATCTCAGAGGGCGGCACCCCTTGGCGCCCCGTCAGTCGCGGAATCAAAATGCGGTCGGCACACAGCAGCATCAGGGGGGTCAGTAACATCGAAATGGCCACGGCTGCCACCAGCAAGGACGACATGGCCGGTGTGATGACCCCCGCTTGGGTCGCGGTTTGAAACACCACAAAGCCGAACTCCCCGCCTTGCGCCAGCAGGATGATGAACACCGGCCGCTCAGCCAAGGGTTGGGGCATTGTCCTGGCCATGGCCCATAACACCCCTCCTTTGATGACCAAGAAGCCCAGCACCATGGCACCCACCTGCAGCGGCTGTTGGGCGACCACGGCAAAGTCGATGCTCATGCCCACGGCAATGAAAAACAGGCCGAGCAACAAGCCTTTGAAGGGTTCAATGTCGGTCTCTAACTGGTGGCGGTATTCGCTCTCGGCCAGCAGCACGCCGGCCAAAAACGCGCCCAGGGCCATGGACAAGCCCACTGCGTGCACCAGTGACGCGGTGGCCACCACCAGCAGCAAAGCCGCTGCGGTGAAAATCTCGGGTGTTTTGGAGCGCGCAATCCAGCGCAGGGCAGGGCGCAACAGCAGGCGCCCAACCAACACGATGACCACAATCACGCCCAGCGCCTTGCCGGCATCCCACCAGGCACTGGACTCTTGTGGCGTGGGGGCGTTGGAGGTGGCTAACAAAGGAATCAAGGCCAGTATGGGGATGGCGGCCACGTCTTGCAGCAGGGCCACGCTGAGCACGCTTTGGCCGGACGTGGTGCTCATCACATTGCGCTCAGCCAGCGCCTTCAATCCAATGGCCGTGGACGACATGCTCAGCCCCAATCCGGCTACCAAAGCCACACGCCAATCGAGGCCCACCGCAACGCCCAGGCCACACAGCAAAGCGCCAGAGCCAAACAGCTGCACGCTGCCCCAGCCAAAGATTGGCTTGCGCAGGGACCAAAGGCGTCGAGGCTCCAACTCCAGGCCGACCAAAAAAAGCATCAGCACGACGCCGAACTCGGCAAAGTGCAGCATGGCCTGCGCATCGGTCACCAGTTTCAAGCCCCATGGCCCAATCGCCATGCCCGCCCCCAAGTAGCCGATGATGGAACCCAAGCCCAAGGCACGCGCCAAGGGCACGGCGACCACCGCGGCGGCCAGGTAAATGAGAGTGCTGCTCAGCCAGCCATGTTCCATAAAGTGCCTTACGGGGGAGAGGCTGCCGGGCGTGCCGAGGCAGGGACGTCGCCGCCGAGGCAGTCGGTCGCCGTGGGCAGCGCAGCCCAGTGGGGATGGCTTTGCAAGCGCTGTGCATACAGACTTGCATGGGCGTTGAGCTCATCAGGCGACACTCGGTGTGCGCCATGCAAGATCAAGGGCGGTACAAACCGCATGCCGCAAAGAGCGGCTGTTTGCTCATAGGGGGGCAAGAACGCTTCAAAGAAATAGCGGTTGTAGTTGTCCGGGTGATAAGAGTCTTCAGGCCCGCCTGTGCTGGCCACCAGCCAAAGGTCTTTACCGTGCAGGGCCGTGCCCTCGGGGCCATAGGCCCAGCCGTAGCTCAAGACCTCGTCCACCCACAGTTTCATCAGGGCCGGCATGTGGTACCAGTGGATCGGGTGTTGCCACACAATCAGGCGCGCGCGTTGCAAGCAGGCTTGCTCGGCTGCGACATCGATCACGTAGTCAGGGTACAGGCGGTACAGATCGCGCACCTCGACGGGTGATCCACAGGCCAGCGCAGCCTCCATGAGCCGCCGATTGACCCGGGACTGAGCAAGCTGGGGGTGAGCCGTCAGCACCAACACCGAGGCGTCGGGGCCAGCAAGGGGCGAGGCGGGCATGGCAGGGGCAGGCACGGGTGGTTGGGAGCCCCCCCCAATGGGGTGGGTGAATAAGCAATTCCGCATCCTACAATCAGAGGTTCAATTTTTCAGACAAGTTCGAGGTTTTTTGTGTCGACTACTGTGCCCTCATCCGCCGCAAGCCCTTTTTCTCAAACCGCTTTAGAGCTCGAGCTGGCAGAGCTGTTCGTTCAAGCCCTGAACCTGGAGCAGGCTGCCTCAGAGATTGATCCTGCCGCGCCGTTGTACGGCGAGGGCTTGGGTCTGGACTCCATCGATATCCTCGAAGTGGCCCTGGAGGTCTCTAAGCGCTACGGCTTCCAGCTGCGCTCCGACGATGCCAGTAACCATCAAATCTTCACCTCGCTGCGTTCGTTGGCTGCTCACGTGGCGCAACACCGCACCACCTGATCTTTTTTCGTGAACGCGTCTACACGAGCCGCAGGTGCCGGCCGCTGGCGGGCCCTTGGGGCTCTACTGGGTGTGCTGGGCTATGCGCTGTTGTCGCACGTGTTGATGGTGCATGCGGCGCAGGAGCCCTGGGCGGTGATCGTCTTGTTCGGCCCGTTGCTGATGGCTGTCGGCGGGGTGGCGTGGCACCAGCGTCATGGGCCCATTGCGGTGGCGGTGGTGTTGTGTGTCATCGGTGTGAGCGTTGTTGTATGGCGGGGCGGTGTTGACGATGTCAACAGGCTCTATGTGATGCAGCATGCGGGCATCCATTTGGCGCTGGCCTTGGGTTTTGCCAGCACCTTGGGGTCATCGACCGTGCCCTTGATCACCGGCTTGGCTGGACGTTTGCAGGCCATGACCCCTGCCTTGAGTGCCTACACGCGGCGGCTGACCGAGCTCTGGGCGTGCTACTTCGTGGTCATGGCGGCGGGGTCGGTGGTGCTTTATTTACTTGCGCCTTGGTCGGTGTGGTCAGTCTTTGCGAATTTGGTGACGCCGGTCAGTGCGGCGGCTTTGTTCATGGGCGAGCACGGGCTGCGCTATCGCTTGCACCCCGAGTTCGAGCGGATCTCGGTGAGTGATGCGGTGCGTGCCTACCGTGCCCGCACTGAAGATTTGGGTTCACAACAGCTTCCAAGGTTGAAGGATAAAAAATGTCTCTGAGTGCGAGCGCTGCTGTGCCGACTGCGGTGCACTCTACTGAGCAGCTGCTGTTTTTTACGCTGTTGCAACTGTCGATCATCGTGCTGTCAGCGCGGGCGGGGGGGCAGTTGGCGCAGCGCATGGGCCAGTCCAAGGCTGTCGGGGAGATCATTGTCGGGATCTTGCTTGGGCCATCGCTGTTTGGGCTCTTGGCGCCAGGGCTGTTTCAGGCGGTGTTTCGCTCGAGCTCGCCGGAGCCGCTCCTCATCATGTCGCAGGTGGGTTTGTTGTTGCTGATGTTTCAAATCGGCCTGGAGTTTGATTTCGCCCATCTCAATGAGCGGCGCAATCGTCGGGCGGTGTTGGCGGTGTCGCTCGCAGGCTTGGTGGTGCCTTTTGCGCTGGGCTGGGGCCTGGGGTGGGTGATGCCCGACGCCTTGGTGGGCGGCGACAAACGGTGGGTGTTTGCGCTGTTCTTGGGCACCGCCTTGTCGATCACGGCGTTGCCCATTTTGGGTCGCATCATGATTGAGTTTAATCTCACCCGCACCTCCTTGGGGGTCATTGCCATCAGTGCGGCTGCCATCAATGATGTGGTGGGCTGGTTGTTGTTGGCCGTGATCACCACCTTGGCGACATCGGCCTTCGTGCCGTGGACTTTTGCGTGGCATGTTCTGGGTGTGGTGGCGTTTGGCTTGTTGAGCTGGTGGCTGGTGCGTCCCCTGTTGCGCCGCTTGGTCCAGACGCAGATGGCCAAAGGCCCCAGTGGCAATTTGCCGCCCAATCTGATGGGCATCGTGATCGCTGTGATTTTTCTGGCTGGGATGAGCACATATCAACTCGGCATTTTTGCGATCTTTGGCGGCTTCATGATGGGTGTCTTGCTGCATTCGGAAGCCGACTTCGTCAAAGCCTGGGAGAACAAAGTCGGCTCATTCGTCGGCGTGTTTTTTCTGCCGATTTTTTTCACCTTCACCGGTTTGCGCACCGACATCGGTAGCTTGTCGGGCGGCTCTAACTGGGGCTGGTGCGCCCTGGTGATTGCCCTGGCTACCTTGGGCAAGTTTGGGGGTTGTTGGCTGGCGTCTCGGTGGGCCGGCCTGAACCCGGTTGAATCTCGCATCATCGGCATCATGATGAACACCCGCGCTCTGATGGAGCTGATCATCATCAACGTGGGCTTTGAGTTGGGCGTGATCGGGCAGGAGGTGTTCACCATGCTCGTCTTGATGGCCATTTTCAGCACCGTCGTGACAACGCCTGCGTTGCGCCGCTGGTTGCCTCAGCTTGAGGGCCAACCCCTGACCTTGCCTGCACAGGCTGTGAAGGCTTGAGCGGCTTGAGCGGCTTGAGCGGCTTGGCGTCAATGAGCGTTTGTCAACCGAATTTCAGGAGTTTTCATGACATCAATCTCTGAGGCAACCCTGCATTCCCTGGACCGCGGCGCCGTTATCTTGGGCGGCGGCTTGGCGGGTCTGACACTGGCCTTGCAGCTCAGGCAGCGGTTTCCTGAGATGCCTGTGCAGGTGATTGAGCGCCAAGCTCACCCCGTGCCCCTGGCGGCTCACAAGGTGGGCGAGTCGTCGGTTGAGATCGGGGCCCATTACTTTTCCAAAGTGTTGGGTCTGCAGGATCACCTGCAGACCCAACAGCTCCGCAAGTTTGGGTTCCGGTTTTTCTTCTCCGAAGGGCGCCGCGACATTGACCAAGTGAGCGAGTTGGGTGTCAGCCGCTACCTGGCGGTGCCCAGCTATCAAATTGACCGCGGTGTGTTCGAGAACTTCCTGGCGCAAGAGGCGCAGCGCCGCGGCGTGCATTTCATTGATGGCGCCGTCGTGCGCCAGGTGAGCTTGGCCGACGCGGACGAGCCCCACCAAATCACTTGGGAGCATCAAGGTCACACCCATCGCACCACGGCGCGCTGGGTGGTGGACGCCACAGGCCGCGCCGGTTTGCTCAAACGTCAACTCGGTCTGGCAGAGCCCAATGCGCATGAGGCCCATGCCATTTGGTTTCGCATTCAGGACCGCATTGAAATCGATCAATGGTCTGACAACCAGGAGTGGCGCGGGCGCTGTACGCCTCAGGCGCGCTGGCTGTCGACCAATCATTTGGTGGGTGCCGGGTATTGGGTGTGGCTGATCCCGTTGTCCTCAGGTTCCCATTCGGTGGGCATTGTGGCCGACCCCAGAATTCACCCCCTGGACACGATGAACAGTTTCGACAAGGCCATGGATTGGTTCAAACAGTACCAGCCTGCCTTGTTTGATTCACTCGACAGTCGACGCGACAAGCTGCAAGACTTTGCTTTTTTCAGGCGGTTTTCGTACGGCTGCAAGCAGGTGTTCTCAGACCGCCGCTGGGCCTTGACGGGAGAGGCGGGTTTGTTCTTGGACCCGTTTTATTCGCCAGGCAGTGACTTCATCGCCATGGGCAACACCTTCATTACTGAACTCATCGCCCAAGACTTGGCGGGCCAGCGCTTGGGCGCGCAGGCGCAGGTGTTTGACCAATTGATGCACTCGTTTTACGACAGCACGCTGGACTTGTACGTCGACCAATACCCCATCTTCGCGGACCCCGAGGTGCTGCCGGTCAAGGTGGTGTGGGACTACGCTTACTACTGGGGCGTGTTGTCGCAGCTTTTCTTTCAGAACCGCCTCACCGATCTGGCCACCTTGGGCCGATTGCGCAAAGAGCTGACCCACTGCCAGGCCTTGAGCCGGGGGGTGCAGGTGTTTTTGCGCCGTTGGTCGGCTGTCAGTGCCAAGCGCAACCCCGCCGTCTTGTTGGATCAAGCCGAAGTGCCTTGGTTTGTGGCGCTCAATGACAGTTTGAATGACCCTGCGGATTCCAGCGACGGCTTTGTGTCCCGCTTGCAGAACTCAACCTTGCAACTGCGGGCTTTGGCGCGCCAGATCATGGCCTGCGCGCAGGCGGATCATCCCGAGTTGGACGGTTGCGAGCTGGTGGCCACGCTGGCCGACAACCCCCTGCCGGGGCATGACAATCCTTGGGAGCGCGTTCCGATGTTGCCGGCCCAACAAGCTGAGGAAGCCTTGCCCTGTGAGCTCGCCTAAGCCACGCACGCATGAGCGCATACAGCCCGGGGTCGGGCGAGTTTGCTCATCCCTTGTGATCGAATGAACTTCGCTACCCTTGAGTTTGCCCAGTTCCTGGGCCTCGTGTTCATCGCTTACTGGCTGTTGCGGCGACGCTCTCTTCAGAATTGGCTGCTCCTGGGGTGCAGCTATTACTTCTATGCCTGCTGGGATGTGCGTTTTCTGGCGCTGATCTTGTTTCTGACGGGCACCAGCTACGCGTTTGGTGCACGCATTGGCGCCACGGTGTCGCCGGTCACGCGCCGCAGATTGCTGGTCACCTACGTGTGCATCAGCCTCGCTGTGCTGGGCGTGTTCAAGTATTTCAATTTTTTCACCGACTCGGCCTTCAGCCTGCTCAGCAGTATGGGCCTGGATGTCCATCCCTGGGCCTTGACCATCCTGTTGCCGGCTGCGATTTCTTTTTACACCTTTGAGTCGTTGAGCTATGTGATCGAAATCCACCAGAGGCATCTGCCCGCCACCACCCGCTTGCGGGACTATGCATTGTTTATCGCTTATTTTCCCAAGCTGGTGGCGGGGCCCATCGAGCGTCCGGCCGTGCTGTTGCCCCAACTTGAAAACGAGCGCCGGCTCACCGTCGAGCTTGTTAGCCGCGGTGCCTTTTTGATTCTGCTCGGTTTGTTCAAGAAGATCGCCATCGCCGATGGCCTGGCCCCCAGCGTTGACTCGGTGTTCGGTAGCCAGCAAAGTGTCTCGGCCACCGACATTGCCTTGGCGACGCTGGCCTTTACCTTCCAGATCTACTGCGACTTTTCGGGCTATTCGGACATCACCCGAGGGGTCTCCAAGCTTTTCGGCATCGAGCTGAGCGCGAATTTTCGCTTCCCGTATTTTTCGAGTTCACCCAGTGAGTTTTGGCGGCGCTGGCACATTTCATTGTCGAGCTGGCTGCGCGACTACCTCTACATCCCGCTGGGCGGCAACCGCCAGGGGCCGTGGCGAACACGGCTCAACCTGCTGATCACCATGGGTCTGGGCGGTTTGTGGCATGGCGCAGCCTGGAGCTATGTGTTGTGGGGGCTGTACCAGGGCCTTTTGCTGGTGGTATACGCCCTGCTGCCGTCATCGTCCGGGGCTAAGCCTGGGCCAGGGCCGGCGAGTCGGCGGGTCGGCAAGGTTCTCGCCTGGGCCGCATTTTCGCTGCTGATGGCTTACGGCTGGTTGCTCTTTCGTGCGACTTCGCTGGACCAGATTCATCACTTCACGGTCACCTTGTTCACCGGGCCATTTCCGCTGGTCACGGTGATGAAGATGCCGCCTTTGTCGGCCTTGCTGGGTGTGCTGATTTTGCTGCTGTATGACCTGGCTGCCTATCGTGCGGGGCGCGCTGCGTTTTATCGCAGCTGGCATCCCTGGAAGGCGGGCTTGTTGGTCTGCGGCTTGACCGTGGCCACCTTGATGGGTCTGGCGAATGCGCGCAGCGCGTTCATCTACTTCCAGTTCTAACTGCGGACTTTCAATGCCGACTTCATATCGCCGCGTCTTCTTGGTTGTCTTGTGGACCCTGCTGTGGCTGGCCGCTGTGGACGTGGCTTTGAACCTCGTGCGCGTGCCGTCGGTGACACGTTACTTTAACTTCGGCCGCTCGATCGAAGGCAAGTTGCTTGAGACGCTGGGCCCACAAGCCGATCGGCCCGATGCCGTGATCCAGGCCGGATGGATCGATCCAGCCCAGTGGCGCAAGACCCTCGCGGCTACACCGCACGATGGCACCGACCTGTTGGTCGCCGTCTACGGGCAGTCGTTTGCGTTTAATGCGGTCGAGGCCATGGTGGCCCAGGATGGTCACATGACCTCGCGTTTGATTGGAGGCCCGGCCGCCCCAGTGAGCCATTCTTATGCGGCTTACCGCGCTGATGCGCCATTGAGAAAGGCTGATGCCGTGGTGGTGGGCATCCTGGCGTCCAGCCTTCCTAAGGCCGGCTCGATGTCCGGGCTGAGCTGGACCTTCGAGAGTCCTGCGCCGTTCACCTTTCCGAAGTTTGTTTTGCAAGGGGGCGAGCTCAAGGAAACGCCGCCACTCTTGACGACCGAAGCGGATTTTCGTGCTGCGTTTGCGGAGCGTGGGGCCGCCTGGCAATCTTTCAAGGATCAGCTGCGGGTTGAAGACCAAGGCTTCGATGGCTTTGTCTTCAACCAGTCGGCTCTGGATCACTCGGCCCTGGCACGTCTGGTGCGACGCGGTTGGGTGGCCAGCAACCAGCACTACGAACTGGAGCCCGTCGAGCCCGGCACTGATCCGGGGGGGCAGGTGGCTGTTGCCAAGGTGCTGCTGCAACGCATCCAGGCGCTGGCAGCGGCGCACCAGGAGAGGCTGGTGGTGGTGCTGTTTCAAGACCGTGCTGCGGAGGTCAATCTGTCACAGGCCCTGGGCCCGGCCCTGAACCAACTCGGCATCACCTACATCAGTACCGACCATCTATTTTCCTCGCAAGACGCCGCCAATTTCGTGGCGGACGGTCACTACAGCGAAGCCGCCAATGGCCTGATCGCACGCGCATTGCGCGACATCGTCCGGCTGTCCCCGGCCGTCACGAAGCCACCGTCGAAATCTTGAGCGTTCAGGTTGGCACCGACCGTGATGGCTCGGGGCTCCATCCAGTTGATGTAAGCCCCGCAGGACTCACCCAAGCCGCAAATGATGCCATCGTTGTCGGCATCGCTGCCGCTGAGCAGCAGGTACTTGCCGGGCGCCACACCCTTGAACTCAAAGCGGTAAGCGCCGTTTTGAGATTGAACGCCCAGCACTTGCACGATTTTCTCTGTCGTGGCGTCCGCGAGCAGCACATACTGCTGGCCTAAAGTCGAGTGAGCGCTGGCGCCGGATGGGGTGACCTGCATGAGCACCGACACCGCGATGCTCTGGGTGCCTGAAACAAAGCGCACGCTGCCCGTGTAGGCCCCTGGCGCCAGCCCCGTGCGATTCACGCGCAGGGTGTAGTTGCCCAAGCCATCCGCGCCACTGGGAGCGGTCACGGTCAGCCACGGCGCGCTGACTTCGATGGTCGGGGCGGCGAGCGCTTGCGTGCCGCCATTGTCCAGGGTGATGGTTTGCTTGCTGCTGTGGAGTGACAGGTTGATCACCGTGGGGGTGGCCACCAAAATGCCTGGCAACGGGGTCGTGCTTTGGGCTGCTTGGACGGCTTTGTAGGCATCAATCAGGCCGTGGCCAAAACTGTCGTCACGCCCGGGCGCGCCCAGGTCCGTCGTGAGTCGGCCCGCGGCCAACAAGGCATCGACCTCGCCGGGCGTCAGGCTGGGTTTGACTGATTTCATGAGGGCCAATACGCCAGCCACGTGGGGCGTCGCCATGGACGTGCCGCTGTATCCGATATAGCCGAAGTTGATCGTGTTGTTGGGGCCTTCTGAGCCGATTGTGCTGACGATGCCGCCATGAACATCGCCGCCCGGTGCCGCGACATCGATGGTGCTGCCAAAGTTGGAGTAGCTCGCCAACGCTTGCCTGATGGACACAGCGCTGACCGAGATGACACCGCTGTACGCTGCTGGATAGCTGGGCTGGCCACTGCGTTCATTGCCTGCTGCGGCCACCACAATGACCCCCTGCCCACGGGCCAGGGCAAACACGTTTTGTTCGGACTGTGACGGTGTGGCACCTGACAGGCTCAGGTTGATGATGTCGGCCCGGCGCACGGGACGGGTGCCCGAGCTGTTGCCCAGCCCAGCCGCGTACAGCACCGCTTGTTGCAGATCGAAACTGGTGCCGCCCGTGCGGCCCAGCACGCGAATGGGCATGATCCGCACGCCCGGCGCCACGCCCGCTACGCCGACCCCGTTGTTGCTCAGCGCTGCAATCGTCCCTGCCACGTGGGTGCCGTGAAAGCTGCTGCGCCCGCCGGCCAGGCTCTTGTCACCCGGATCAGACGGGTCGTTGTCAATGCCGTCACCATCAAGCGACTCGTCCAGTGAGGAAACGAAGTCGTATCCGGGAACCCACTGGCCTTGCAGGTCGGGGTGGTTGAGCAGGACACCGGTGTCGAGCACTGCGACGGTGACGGCGCTGTCGCCCAGGGTGATGTCCCAAGCCTGGGGCAGGTTGATCAGCGGGTAGTGCCACTGTGTCCCATAAAGCACATCGCTCGGGACAAACTGCGCCCGTCGAATGTAGTTGGGCTCAGCGTATTCGACCCGCGGATCCGCGCGCAGTTGCTTGATGGCTTCGAGCGTGCCCTCTTTGGGATCCAAGGTGGGGATCTCCGCATGCAGCAAGGCACGCTGGGCGCCGTCAGTGCTTGCGGTGGGTGCGCGCAACGGTGCATTCAACTTGAGCAGCACATCGCCGTCGGGTGGCTCAGACAGCGCTGACAGCGCATGAGCGCGCATGCTGGCCGCCGCCAAGCTCAGCGCAGGTGATCCGGCGCGGGCTTGCGCCCCGGCCTTCCACCGAACAATCACTTCACCGGGGACAAACTCGGACGAGGTGCGCAATTCATCGCTGCTGGCTGGCTGCGTGCTTGCGCCCAGTGACAGCACGTAGGTGCTGGCGCCTCGCTCGGCATAAGCTTGTGCGTAGTACGTCCCCGTGGCGGGAATGATGATGGACTTCGTCCGGGCGCTACCAATGGACTGATCAACGCGCTGTTGGTCGGCACCGTACAAGGTCAGCTCGACATTGCCCTCACTGGGGTTGCCCACAGTCAGCGTCAGTGTTTGTCCCGCGACCGCGTCAATGCGAAACACGTCACTGCGGTCACCGGAGGCGAATGATCGGCCAGGCCGGCCCTGGCCTGCGACGTTCACGTAGCCGCCCAGCATGACCGGATTGGGCAAGGCCTGCGCCATTGAAATGCTGTCATTGCTGACGTAGGGCGCATTGGGGTCGTTCACATCGCTGTCAGCTTGGGTGTTCTGGGGGACGTTGACCTGCCCATTGAGGACGTACGTCGGGGTGGCCGAGGGTGCGGCATCATCACCCCCGCCGCCACAGGCTGATATGCCGAGAGCGATACACAAAGACAACACCAGACCGGTGGATGGCTTGGCTGAAAATCTGACGGGACTGGACACTGCAGGAACTCCGACTTCAACAACCCGCTGATTTTCGGGAGGTGTCGGTGGCCTGTCTGCCCCGCTGATCGGGGGTTGGACATGTTTGGATACAAACTCTAACGTCCTGATGCACTGCACTAACCCGTGCTTCGTCAGCCAAAACGGTGCTGGACAGCAGCGACAGGTTGGACCCTCGGTGGCGCGAAACTGCGGGGTATCGCCCCCGGTTTTCAGGCATTCAAGGGGCTCAAGTTCGCGATGTACTGAACCTGGCTGCGCTGTGCGGCCGATTCGGGAGCGGTTGCCGTGAACTCAGTGAAGACCTTGTCAGCGCGTTGGGGCTTGCGGGCGTGTGCCGGGGTGCTCAGCGGTGTGATGGTGTGGCCTGCCCAGGCGCGTTGTATTGACGAGAAACGAATCGATGAACCGGTGGAGCAGCCCCGGGGCCTGCTGGCGGATGACGCCAATGCTCCCCGGCTGAGCCTGCAAAGCATGGTGCGTGAAGCCATCCGACGCAGCAATGCGATTGGCGCCGCCAAGCTGTTGGCGGAGGCCGCTGCCAGCGACCTCGAAGAAACCAAGGCCGCGGGCAAGGTTCAAGCCTCCCTGTCGGGCTCCTTGTCTGGGGCGCATACCTCGGGGGACAACCTCGAGACCTACCAGGGTCGCAAATCATCTTTTGGGCTGAATGTGGGGGCGCCGCTGTATGACGGCGGCCGCATCCGAGAGCTGACCAATTGGCGCACCCAGCTGGCCGAGGCCGCGCGGCTGGGCCAGCTCAGCGCCCAAGAACAAATCGCTTTGCAAACCGTCTCGTTGGCGCTGGAGCGCAGCCGTTACCGGATGCAGTCGCAGATCTACGGCCAATACGGTCGCAAGATGAGCTGTCTGGTGGAGGCGCTGGAGCAAATCGTGGCGGCGGACAAAGGCCGGGCCAGTGAATTGGTGCAGGCCCGCAAGACCCAAAAACAGGCCCAGATTCAGCAGGCCTTGGCCCAGGCCACCGTCCGCCAGATTGAAACTCGCCTGTCGCGATTTGTGGGCGACGTGATCCCAGGGACCGACGGCTTGCCCTCGTTGTTGCTCGAGCTGCCCAAGCTCAACGACCTGTGGGCTGAGGCCGAGCGCTCGTATGACATCACCCAGCTCGATGCGCAGGCCACTGCCATGCAAAACTATGCGCAGTCCGTGACGGCTGGCAACAAGCCGCAGGTCAACTGGGTGGTGTCTGCGGTGCGCGCGGGCGGCGGCGGGAGCACCTCCTCGATGACGGCGGGCGTCAATGTGACGGTTCCGATTGTGAACCCGGGCACTGAGCACACCGTGCGCTCGGCTCAAAAGCGCGCCGAGGCGTCACGCTTGCAGCGTGCCGAGGCCCTGGAGGCACGTCGCTACCGCATGACCGAGGTGTTGGAACAAGCCAACTCATCATTTGCTCGGGCGCGACAGTATGCCGAGGTGGCACGCGACAGTGATCGCCTGCGGGGCTTTACCCTGCAACAATGGCAGCAGCTGGGGCGCCGCTCGTTGTTTGATGTGATGTCCACCGAGAGTGAGTATTACGCGCTGAGGGTGTCGTACTTGAATTCGTTGCACGATGGCCAGCAAGCCAACGCTTTGCTGCGCTCATTGGGCTTGGGTTTGAATGTCTGGTTGCAGTGAGGCCAGGCCGCACGAGATTCGCAAGAGAGTCGCACGAGAGTCGCAAGAGAGTTGCAAGAGAGTTGCAAGGGAGACGCGCATGAAAGCAGTCATTCTGGCAGGCGGATACGGCAGTCGCATCGCTGAGGAAACCAACCTCAAGCCCAAGCCCATGGTCGAGATTGGGGGTAAGCCCATCTTGTGGCACATCATGAAAATCTATGCCGCCAACGGCGTGAATGAGTTCGTGATTTGCTGCGGCTACAAGGGCTACGTCATCAAAGAGTATTTTGCAAACTACTTTTTGCACATGTCAGACGTCACCTTCTGTATGGCCAACAACAAGATGGAAGTGCACCACCATCATGCCGAGCCGTGGCGCGTGACCCTGGTCAATACGGGCGAGGACTCCATGACCGGCGGACGCTTGAAGCGCGTGCAAGACTATGTATGCAATGACGACGCGTTTTGCTTCACCTACGGCGACGGTGTGGCCGACGTGAGCATCGCCGACACCATCGCGTTTCACAAGCGACACGGCAAGCTGGCCACGGTCACGGCCGTGCAGCCGCCAGGCCGGTATGGCGCCTTGCAGATTGACGGCGAGCGTGTGCAGGGGTTCACCGAGAAGCCGCGCGGCGATGGCGGGCTCATCAACGGCGGGTTTTTCGTGCTGTCGCCCCGTTGCTTGGAGCGCATCACCGGCGATGACACCATCTGGGAGGCGGAACCCCTCACGGGCTTGGCCTCGGAGGGGCAGCTCATGGCCTATGCGCATGACGGTTTTTGGCAGCCCATGGATACGCTGCGCGAGAAAAACTACCTCGAAGAGCTGTGGCAATCGGGCCGTGCGCCCTGGAAAAAGTGGTGAGTGGCCCTGCTGCGCAACCCCTGAGTGGCCGGCCGAGCGCCAGTTTTTGGCGCGGCAAGCGCGTGCTGCTCACGGGCCACACAGGATTCAAAGGGGGCTGGCTGGCGCTGATTTTGCAGCAGTGGGGAGCGCAGGTGAGCGGTGTGGCCTTGCCCCCGAACTCGCAGCCCAACTTGTTTACGCTGCTGGGCTTGGCGCCCGGCATGGACAGTCGTTTGCTGGACATTCGTGATGCGGCGTCGGTGGCCAAGGTGGTGCGTTTGGTGCGGCCCGAGGTGGTGCTGCACTTGGCCGCTCAGCCCCTCGTGCGCGCGAGCTATGCAACACCGCTAGACACCTTCTCCAGCAATGTCATGGGGACAGCGCATGTGCTGGATGCCCTGCGCGGCCTGGACTCCGTGCGGTCTGTGGTCGTGGTGACGACCGACAAGGTTTACCGCAACGAAGAGCATGCGTTTCCCTACCGCGAGTTGGATGCCCTGGGCGGACATGATCCCTACAGCGCCAGCAAAGCGGCCTCGGAGATGGTGGCGGCGTGCTACCGCGATGCGTTTTTGAGCGGGCAGGGGGTGGCACTGTCCACGGCGCGTGCGGGCAATGTGATTGGCGGCGGTGACTGGTCGCTGGATCGCCTGATTCCCGATGCGGTGCGCGCCTGGCAAGGGGGCGGCGACCCCTTGCTGATTCGCCGCCCGCAGTCCATTCGCCCTTGGCAACATGTGCTGGAGCCCGTATCGGCCTACCTGACCCTGGCTGAGCGCCAATGGCATGACCGGGCGTTGGCCCGTGCTTATAACTTCGGCCCCTTGACCCATGAGGCCGCGACCGTGGGTGAGGTGGTGGCTTTGGCGCGTCAAGCGTATGGGCGCGGCGAGTGGGTGTGTGCCGAGCAGGTCGAGGGCCCTCATGAAGCGGGTTGGTTGGCGCTGGAAGTGGCCATGGCCCGCGTGCAGCTTGGGGTACAGCCCCGATGGGCTTTGCCACAAGCGGTAGAGCGCACCATGCGCTGGTACCGCGAGCAAGGCGAAGGGGCCTCGGCCCGCGCCCTGTGCCTGGCGGACTGGGCAGATTTTCAACAGACGGGTGGAGAAGGTCTATGAGTCGCTTCGTGATCAGCGCCACGCCCTTGGCAGGCTTGATGCGTGTGCAGCGCCAACCCCGGGGCGATGAGCGCGGCTTTTTGACTCGCATTTTTTGCAGCCAAGACCTGGCGTTGGTGGGATGGCAGGGCCCGATTGCCCAGATCAACCACACGCTGACGCGTCAATGCGGCACGGTCAGGGGTCTGCATTTTCAACATCCCCCTCACGCTGAGATGAAGCTCGTGAGCTGTTTGCGCGGTGAGGTGTGGGACGTGGCCGTGGATGTGCGGGCGGACTCGCCCACGTTTTTGCAGTGGCATGCAGCGCATTTGTCGGCCGACAACGCCCAGGCATTCTTGATTCCGCCGGGTTTTGCCCATGGTTTTCAAACGATCACCCCGGATGTGGAAATGCTTTACTGCCACTCGGAGCCTTTCGCCGCCCAAGCCGAGGGGGGGCTTCACGCCAAGGATCCCACCTTGTCTATCACGTGGCCTTTGCCGATTGCTGAGTTGTCTGCGCGGGACACCACTTACCCATTCATCAGCCCAGACTTCCAGGGGGTGCGGTTGTGAAGTGTCGACATTGTCAAAGCGAACTGCGTTTGCCCTTTCTGGATTTGGGCAGTGCGCCACCGTCTAACGCCTACTTGAGCGAGGCGGCCTTGCGCGTCCCCGAGGTGTGGTACCCCTTGCGCTTGTTGGTGTGCGAGACGTGCTGGCTAGTTCAAACCGAAGATCATGCCGGCCGTGAGGCCCTGTTCACAGAGAATTACGCCTACTTCAGTTCCTACTCCACCTCCTGGTTGGCGCACTCACAAGCGTATGTGCAAGCGATGATCGAACGCTTTGGCTTGAGCCCAGCCAGCATGGTGGCGGAGGTGGCTGCCAACGATGGCTACTTGCTGCAATACGTTCAGCAGGCCGACATTCCGTGCTACGGCATAGAGCC
Source organism: Burkholderiales bacterium (assembly GCA_031374415.1). Taxonomy (GTDB): domain Bacteria; phylum Pseudomonadota; class Gammaproteobacteria; order Burkholderiales; family Burkholderiaceae_C; genus CANHBY01. Next base: position 2,680 of record JANMGB010000295.1, on the reverse strand, counting down.
CACCGCCAGCACCGCTCAAGCCGCACGGGCCAAAGGCATTGACATTGTGGAGCGCTTCTTCGGCGTGGCACTGGCCCAAGAGTTGGTGGCCCAAGGCCGCCAAACCGATTTGATGGCGGCCAACAATGTCTTGGCCCATGTGCCCGACATCAACGACTTCGTCGGTGGCTTTGCCACCTTGCTCAAGCCCGAGGGTGTGGCGACTTTCGAGTTTCCGCATTTGCTGCGCATGGTGGGCGAGAATCAATTCGATACCGCTTATCACGAACACTACTCCTACCTGTCACTGACTGCGGTGCATCGCATTTTTGCGGCCAATGGCCTGCAGGTGTTTGATGTGCAAGAGCACCCCACGCATGGCGGTAGCTTGCGGGTGTTTGCGCAGCGCGCGGACCTGGGCCGCCGGGCGCAGCGGCCCTCCGTCACCGAAATGCTGGAGCGGGAACTTCAGGTCGGCATGTGCAGCACCAGCTACTACGAAGGTTTTCAAGAGCAAACCAATCGCGTCAAAGATGAGTTTCATGCCTTCTTGATCGATGCCAAGCGCTGCGGCAAGCGGGTGGCCGCCTACGGGGCGGCGGCCAAGGGCAACACCTTGATGAACTACGCTGGCATCCGGCCTGACTTGATTGTTTTTGTCGTTGACAAAAACCCTGCCAAAGTCGGCAACCTCATGCCCGGCAGCCGGATCCCCATCGTGGCCGAGGACGTGCTGCGCGACGCGCGGCCGGACTACGTGGTCATCCTGCCCTGGAACCTGAAAGCCGAGGTCAAGGCCCAATTGAGCTACGTTCGTGAATGGGGTGGCCAGTTCGTGACTGCTGTGCCAAGGCTGGAGGTCAAGTAACTGGGGTGTGATTTAAACTGAACTTGCCCTTGTTTAAGTATTTGCTGCTCTCGCCTGCGCTTTTCGCCAAAGGCACGGCGGGTGGTCAGCCGCCGAGCTGGCCCAAATCGAAATCGCCGACGTGTTGACTGAATAAAGCGACTTCCGTCGCGAGTCCGAAGTCCGACCTGCGATCAGCTTCAATGGGCACGGCGCCCAGTTATCTGGATCAACGCCAAGGTCTGCGAGGCGCTGGACGCCTACTTCGTAGAGCGCCTGAAATCGAACACGGTGTCACTGCCTGGCGGTCCCAGTGGCGTGGGCTGGTGCAACTTGGCCCCGTGCACTTGCGCCTCCGTTTCCCTCACTCTAAAGTAAGGAAATGTAATTAAACGTTGATCATAGAGTGCCTCAAATAACAGCAGCAACCATGACGACCAAGGGGCAGGTCACCACGCCCGCCGATGTGCGCAAGGCGCTTGCGGTGGGCACGGGCGATCGTGTGGAGTTCGTTCTGATCGAACCTATTTCAGTTTTTTGATGAACGATGCGGCCCCCGTTCCGATCCCCCGGCAGTGCGTGCAGGAATGGCGTGCGCGCGGGCCTGTTGCGCCTCAGGCACCATCCTGGATCCCCGCCTGCGCGGGGATGACGGGCGGAGAGGTTGGCATCCCCCCATGTCATTCCCGCGCAGGCTGGAATCCAGCAGCCTGTGTAGTTCGCCATGGGCCTCGCAACAGTTCAACCTTTCAAATTCACTGAGACGGAGCACGAGGGCCTGCACGGTAGCAGCCCAGTCCACTTTAGCCCATGAAGCCCAATTGCATCAGCAGCAAGCCATACCCGCCCTCACCCAGGGCGAATCCAAGCGGTGCAAAGTTTGCCGCAAGGAATGCGACCCAGTTGGGGAATTCTGCAAGTCCCTCCACCTTTGTTTAGAAAACCACAATGCGCCCCGTCACTCGTTCATACACTTCAAAAGCATCCACAACGTCCGACTCTGTTGCATCACCCTCAGCCCCACCCAATGGGTCGAGTGTGCACAACCGGGACTCGAAGCCTGCAGCCAAAACGCCGGGCCCTGCATCTTTGCGCAGTGGGGTGAGCGGTGTGCAAGGTCAAGACGCAAAGCCTGAGGCTAAGACCGTAGGTCCGCTCCAAGCACGTCCAGCTCTTTCAGTTAAGCGACCGCGTTTTGCTGACGAAATGCTGTTTCGAGGTCATTCGAGTTCTGCAAGTGCGAGAGGTCAGCGCCCCGTTCAGGCTCCAGAAGTGACTCAGGCTGAAAAGGACATCTTCCCCATGTACGGTGGCTGGGAGACGCTGGAGGTTTTCGACAGTTTAGGAAGCAATTTTTTGGAAGGTGCCGAAAGTTCTGCAGAAATCTCCCAGGAACTTTCTCCAAAAGTCCAAAGGGAACAGATTTCTCAGTCCATTTCACAATCCATTTTGGAGATTCAAACAGCCGAGAGGATGGCCAAACAGCATCCTTCGCCTGCAGTCGTCAACCAGGCTGTGAGGATGGCCGTTGGCGTTGCTGCCAGGTTTGCCGAAGTGCAGGCACAGGCTGTCACGAATGAGCACAATGGCGTTGGTGAACTAAAAGACGTACAACGCCAGTGCAATGCAGCAAAAGACGCCGTGCTGGGGGCCGTTGGGAATGCGTTTGATAGCGAAAAAATGCTGCAAACACGGCGCAAGGTATTGGACGCTTTGACATCCTCACCGCCCTGAAGAGGCGATGATTCCTTCTGCAAGACGGCGATGTCCCGCCGCGAGAATGTTCTTGGCTGCGTTCACGTCACGGTCGTGTACCGTGCCGCAATCGTTGCAAGTCCATTCTCTTATTCGCAA
>JANMGB010000163.1:0-1393 GCA_031374415.1 Burkholderiales bacterium | reverse complement strand
CGCATGGTGGTGGACTGCGTCGACTGCGGCTTCAACACCAACTCGTCGCTGAGCAAGGGCTCGTGCGTTGCGGGCAAGTGCGTGTGCCAAAACGGCTACACGGGCACGTTGTGCGATGCGTTTTCGTGCCGCTCGCCCAACTGCAACTCGGCCAACGGCGGCGGTGTGTGCACGGGCGCGAACACGTGCACTTGCAATTCTGGCTTCAGTCTGCCTGACTGCACGGCCGCGTGCCCGGGCAAGAGCGGCTGCAGCGGACACGGTGTGTGCATTTCGCGCGACGTGTGCCAGTGCAATCCGGGCTTTGGCGGCGGCGCAGGCGACTGCGCGGGCACGGTGACGACTGGCCAGCCGTGCGCCGACATGTCGACGTGCCCGAGCGGCACGACGTGCTGGAAGGAGACGCCGAGCGCAGCGATGGGCGTGTGCTGCTCGTCACCGTGCACGAGCGAGTGCAATTCGTGCGCGCTGCCAGGCAAAGTCGGCACGTGCGCGGGCAAGGTCGACGCGGCGTGCGGCTCGGCCAAGTGCAGCGTCTGCCGCCCGACGCCGGCGGGCGACGGCCTGTCGGTGTGCGAGGCGTCGGCGACGACGCAGTGCAAGAGCGCCGGCGGCAAGCCCGGCACCGACTTTAAGTGCTTGGAGGAGGAGTTTTGCTTCAACGGCGAGTGCAATCCGTGCACGGGCTCCGCCATCACCTGCCCCGACACGAGCGCGAGCTGGAGCATCGACTTGCTGCTGGCGAATCCGGCGCTCGGCACGCTGACAACGAGCTGCGGCAGCAACGGTGGCGCCAACGTCACGTTCTCGACTGGCGAGGGCTGCGCAGTCGTGTGGGCGCCCAGTGTCGGCACTGGCGTCGACTGCTCGACGGTCGACGGTCTGCTGTCGGCCGGCGAGACGGTGACCATCACGTTGGCGCCGGCGACCAACAAGCTGCGCCTCGGCTTCGGCAACTTCCTCGAGGGCGTTTCGAGCGGCAAGGCGAAGCTCGTGCTCGCTGGCACGCGCCGTCGTCAGGCGGCCGGCACCGAGTACAACATCACGACTGCGGCGCTCGAGATCGATCAGGAGGGCATCGTCGGTGTGGAGATCAGCGGCGTGGCTGGCTCGTTCGCGCTGACCAAGATCGACTCGATCGACACCACGTCGATTACGGCGAACACGACGGTTCTGGAGACGACCAGCGCGACCGGCAACGACACTGGCGTGAGCACAATGGACGTCGGCACGGTGGGCGAGCGCGGCTTCATCGAGCGTCTGCAGGACGGCTTCCGCGGCGAGGACAACGTTTACCTCGGCGGCTTCATCGGCGTGCTGCTGTTCATCGCGCTGATGACGGGCGCGACGTGCGTTGTTGTCTGCATTTACGTGCGGCAGAAGAAGCGACTGG
>JANMGB010000292.1:0-4275 GCA_031374415.1 Burkholderiales bacterium | reverse complement strand
TGGTTGAAAACCTCTTTCAGAGAATGAAAGTTTTCCGGCGTGTAGCCACACGCTTTGAAAAACTGGACTGCATGTTCCTTGGCTTCGTTCACCTCGCGGCCATCAGCAAATGGCTTCAGTGAGTTTCCGAACAGGCCCTAGGTCGTTAGGGGCGGTTTCTGCACGAGAAACAAGCTCACCCCGTGAACGACCTGAAATTGCTGATATATGCTCTAATTGGATTCCAATTGGAATCCAGGTGGATGGCATGAAGAACAATGACACGTTGATCGAACCCAGGCAGCGGGCCGGCGAGACGGAAAAGATGACCGTGAATGTCGGCGTGGTTGATCTGGGCCATGTCGATCTGCTGGTGCAGGAAGGCTTCTACTCGAACCGCTCGGATCTCATGCGAACGGCGCTCCGAAACCAGCTGGCCTCGCATGCCGACACGGTCAAGCAGACCGTGGCGCGCCGAACGCTCACGGTCGGCCTGCAGCACTACGGGCGCGCCGATCTCGAGAAGGTGGTGTCCGCGGGCCAGCGACTGCAGGTCCAGGTCGTCGGCCTCGCGCGAATTGCTGACGACGTGACGCCTGAACTGGCGCGCGCCGCCATCGAATCCGTGACCGTCCTGGGCGCGTTCCAGGCGAGCTCTGCAGTGCGCCGGGCTCTGTCCGATCGCATCCATTAACCCCCATACAAGCAGCAGAAAGCACACCATGAAATTCCCCTTCAACGCCCGAGCGCCGTCCTTCGACGCCAACGCGATCAACGAGACGATTCAACGGGCGCTCGCGTCTGCAGGACTCGACACCATTGCGGGTCCGATGCGTGACGTGACCGAGACCATCCGGCGCGCTTTGGCCGCGGGGCGAGGCGCCGAGGCTCGCCCGAGGTTCGACAGTGACTCCATCGTCGATGTCGAAGCGCGCGTCCTTCCCGCCGAAGAATACGGCAGAGCCATCCCGGATCGCCAGCCTTCGATCGGCGAAGCGCCGCCGCGGCCTGGCAGTTTTGAGCTGCACGAATTCAGCAACGCCGCCGGCAAGCGGGCTTACAAGGTCTACTTGCCTGCGGTGCGCTCGGAAGCACCGTGCGCAATGATCGTGATGCTGCACGGCTGTACCCAGTCTGCAGACGACTTCGCCGCTGGCACGCAGATGAATCGCCTCGCGGACGAGCACGGCTTCCTGGTGGTCTACCCCGAGCAGGCTGGCCACGCGAACGCATCGAAGTGCTGGAACTGGTTTAAGCCAACGGACCAACTGCGCGGCGCCGGGGAACCATCGCTGATCGCAGGCATCGTCCGCGAAGTCGCGCAACGGCATGGTGCCGACCCACGTTGCATCTTTGTCGCCGGCCTGTCCGCCGGTGGCGCGATGGCCGTGGTGCTGGGCGAGACCTACCCGGAGTTGTTCGCAGGGGTCGGTGCCCATTCTGGATTGCCTTATGGCAGCGCACACGACATCCCCTCGGCCCTGGGCGCCATGAAGGGCGGACGCAGCGGGCTGCAGGCGCTGAAGAGCGTGCCGGGTGGCGCAGGTGGCGCCCGCAGGAAGGCCGTCCAAGCCGTTCCGGTCATCGTGTTCCATGGGGATCGCGACCACACCGTGCAACAGTCGAACGGTGAGGCGATCGTGCTGCAGGCTCAGGAAGCTCATGCCTGCGAGGCGGGAGGTGGCATGCGCATCACCACACAGGCTGGCGTTGCGTCGGGCGGCCGCCGGTTCAGCCGCGCGGTTCACGCAGACTCCAAGGGGCAGGTTCGCATCGAGAGTTGGACATTGCATGGCGGGGGACACGCCTGGTCGGGTGGCCATGCAAGCGGTTCGTATACCGACGGCGCTGGCCCCGATGCATCTGCAGAAATGGTGCGATTCTTCATGGCACTGCCGCGCTGCGGCTCGGCCTGAGCGCGGTGATGCGGCGTCCTTTGGAAGCTGACTACCTGACCGAAAGTTGGCGCATTGCCTAACGGACTGCAATGTGGCCGAGACCGTGAGGCGAAGGTTTGGCCCCGACTGACAGCCTCCGCTGCCCGCGGAAGCGCTGAAGCGCTGAAGCCTTGTCGCCACGTTTCAGCCAATCCGTCGCCGAGCGTTCCCCAAATTGTTCCCCAGGTTCGCCAGAAAGACAAAAGGGTTAGCAGCCACTAAGCTGCTAACCCTTGTCATTCTTGGTCGGGACGGCGGGATTCGAACTCGCGACCCCTTGCACCCCATTTAATTAAAGCGAGATTCGATGAGACCCGGTGAAACCAAGAATAGGCCCCAAGTCATTGTTTTTAATGACATTTTTAAAAACTATGGTTTCAGCAAATTTCATCCAATCTCATCAAGGCGCACGCCAACTGTTCCCCAAATTGTTCCCTAAATTTCAGGGCCCGCCACCGCCCCCTCCTCCAAGAATTTTTTCTAAGTTGCGGCCCAGTAGCGCCCACGCCTTCCGCTTCTCAGCAGCAAATTCATAGCGCCCGTATACCCGTCCAATTTTTCGTCCGACAACGTGATTCAGGCACCGCTCGCGCACATCATCCACAACACCCAAAGATTGCATGATCGTCGAACCGGTTCGACGAAGGTCATGGGGTGTCCACACTCCCCCAGGAAGCACAAGTGTGTTGTCGTTCCTGCGATTCTTTAAGGCCGTGCGCTTTTTGAACTCAAACTGCCGATCACCAATTTGCTTCGAGATCGTTTTTACACACATGTGGGTGTCCTGGTCAGATGACGGGAAACACCAGGGACTGGTCCCCGTCTCTTCATGAAGCGCTTTGAACTGTCGCAGCGCAAAGTCAGACAGAAAAACCATCCATTCCGTCCTGGTCTTGGCGTTTTGTCGGGGCACAAGCCATTCCCTTTTCTTTAAGTCAACGTGATCCCAACGCGCCATGGTCAGCTCGCCAACCCGGCAGCAAGTTGAGAGCATGATCCAAATCGCGAGCCTTGTTTTTGAATTCAAGGGCCGAGCAGCCACTCTGCGGTCGAAGGCATTGTCGTAGTTGCTTTGCAGTGTCTGGAGAATCGTCTGCAGTGCCCGAATTTCCTGAGTGGATAGAACGCGATCACATTCGTTTGCCAAGTCATAGTCAGGCTCTACGACTTCCTTGGGCTCCACAAGATCAGCTGGGTTGCCATCTATCAACAGTGGTCGCCAGGGTTTGCGCTTTTCAGCCCAGCGCATCATTTGTCTCAGGTCTGTAGCAAGAACGACAGCCGTGCGGTTCTTGCCTTGGACACGCCCCACCTGACGCAACACTTCTCGAACGTCTGCATCATTAAGCTCGCGGATCGGCCTCATCCCAAGGGCCGGAAGAAGGTATTTTTGAAAAGACCTTGCCAATGACTTGTTCCCGTCACTTCGGGATACACCATTCTCAATCCACGCTGAGAACATGTCGTGAAAAGTAAGTTCTTGAGCCCTTTTTTCAACTGCTTGTGCTTCAGTCGCCACCGCCTTTTTTGCCTGTTCAGCTTCTTTGGCAACCCGTACTGCACGTGGATCATCACCAACAGCAAGACGCTTTCGTTCCGAGTTAGCGCGCACACGGGCATCCGCCAAAGAAACCTCATCAAGATCGCCAAAGGACATCTTGCGACGTCTTTGCAAATGCGTATAAATCAAAAACCACGTCTTTTTACCGTTGGGCAAAACGCGCAGGTAAAGCCCTTCGCCATCGCCCATCATGTATTCCTTACTTGCAGGCCTTGCTGCCTGGACAGCCTTTGCTGTCAGTAAGTTCCTTGCCATCATTTGCCTTTCATTGACCCTCATCAGCCTTTTTCTTCGGCACGTGCCAGGCGACAATTGGCCCGTCGCTTGGTCGGCCTTTCTTGCCAACGTCTGCGTTGACTAAGGTCAGATTCCTACGGAATGCGTCAGCGTCAAGTGCCTTTGTCGAGGCATGCGTACTCAGTTTTTCAGGTGGAGTTGTTGTCCAGCGAGTGGACAGCGTTCTTCGATGCGGCGTCGGTAGCAAAATGACCTGCTGATCGATCGGCATATCTCCCTAGGCCCCGGCTCCGAACCTCAGCAAGTAGACCGATGAACTCACCGCCGTTCAACTTCATCGTCCAAATCGCCAGACAGATCCATTGACCGCAACAACGAGGAGAGTTGCGGCGATGACGCGGGAGGATTGACATGCGCGGGGCGCTTGGCTGGCTGCTCGGCCAGGATGACGCGCAACATCTCCACCATCAGCCCATGGCTGGCCAAGGAGCGCAGCCGGCTGACCCGGCGTCGCCCTCGGGGGAGCTGCGCAAGGTCGTCATACAAGTGCGGCGCGTCTTC
>JANMGB010000291.1:0-1484 GCA_031374415.1 Burkholderiales bacterium | reverse complement strand
GCTTGACTTTGCCAATCATGGCCATGGTGATCACTCCTTCTCCCCTGCTCAAAAAGGTGGCAGGGTAGGTTGAACACCCGGGTCAAATTTGGGTCGGCACTATCGCTCTAAGTGGGTCAATTTTCGGTCGGCGCCAACAGGTGCCTGGCTCCGCAGGTTCAACGCAGACCTGAAGCGGTTTGGTCTGCCCTGCCAGGCTCGAGCCAAAAGGCCAAATCCAGTAACCCGGTTCAATCCGCCGGATCTGATATGCCGAATGGCGACCGCCTCAGGATCCAAGTAGCTATCGGCTCGTTGTCCCGTCCAGGACGTGAACACCCTCCGCTGATGCGCCAAGAGCCCTTTTTTCAACCTTCAATATCGCTCAAACCAACACCGTGAAAAGTATTCGTCAACAGACAAAAGCCATATCGATGGCCGCAGCGTTCGCATTGCTGGTTTCGGGATGTTCAACGGTCAAGGACTTACCAGTTAAAGAGCATCCTGTGGCAGCAAGTCCTGTGAAGATCGCGCAAACTAAGAAGTTCAGTTGTCCGATCCGTGAGCCCATTCCTGAAGACTCTCCGGCCTTCGGCTACCCTGACAGTCAGGCAACATGCACCGATGCGGTGACGGCTGAGTTGTATGAAAAGTGGGGTTACTCAACCCTGAAAGATGGTCGACCTGCAAAGATTGTCAAAGCAAGCTTGCAGCGGTACGCGCTTTCGGCTCTGACGCAGGGATTGGATGGTGACGACATTGTGATTTACGCCATGGTGCTGATGCAGCTTAACGATCAAGCGTCAACTGCACCTGTCTTTAAATCCATGGTTCATACCTCGTGGCGTTCCGGGCGCAGCCTACGATCCGGACTCGAAGAGCTTCCCACCAGCTTTTGGAAAACCTATGCTGTAAAAAAGGCAGGAAAGACCTGTTTCGACCAGCATGCATCGAGGGCGTGTATCAAAGTCATCCTTGAAAAAACCTTTAAAGCTGCAGGAGGCACTCCACCTCTACACTGTTCAATCTTCTTCCCCAACAAGGAGGATTTCGAGGCCCGCTTGCTGAATGATTGGACCGAGCTACTGGCAAAGTATGGGCAGTCGCCGTCCGAGAATGATCGGTTACGCCTGCGCCAACACGTGACCACAGCCATTGATCAAGGGCTGATCGGGAAAGATGTGTCAATGTATGTCATGGTCCTGATGCAACTCAAGGATGAGGCTGCGACGAACTCCGTTTTCGTAGATTTGGTGCGAGAGGCTGTGAAATGTCCTGGCAGGTTGCGCGATGCGCTTAGTGGTTCGCTTCCAGAAGAGTTTTGGGAGCAAATGGCCTTGCCCCTGTTCAAAGCACTGCAGAGCGACTAGGGCCTGTTCGGAAACTCACTGAAGCCATTTGCTGATGGCCGCGAGGTGAACGAAGCCAAGGAACATGCAGTCCAGTTTTTCAAAGCGTGTGGCTACACGCCGGAAAACTTTCATTCTCTGAAAGAGGTTTTCAAC
>JANMGB010000289.1:0-1399 GCA_031374415.1 Burkholderiales bacterium | reverse complement strand
CTTCCTTGACCTCCTTGACTACGTGGCAACACCTTCCCCAACCTCTCCCACTGCTCGTCATCCAACGCGTGGCGTTCTTCGGTCATCTGCCTCAAAAGGCCGCCATTCTCCCCGACTTCTTTTCCGAACAGCCCCTAGATCGCTGAACTGTGTGCTGATAGATTTCCAAGATTTCGCGCGCCGCGATTTGGCTTAGCACTCTATTTGCCAAAGGAAACAGGATTCCGGGTGCCACTTTCTTGTCCATCAACGACGCGCGCCCGGAGGCAATCATCCCGAGGTAGTCAGATTTCGTCCGGGCCTTGAGTGGCAGTCCATCCTTTGCCCGGCGTTTCTTCTCAACATACTCACGGAGGGCTTCACCAAACGTGATGGGTTGTTCAAGATGTAGCTCGCCTTCCTGAACAGGAGAACGCAACTGTTCTTGTTGACGAGGCCAGTCCACTCCCTGACGAGCCAGTGACCGAATTCGCTGGGCCTCTGCACAGGCATCAGCCAGCTTTATCTGGCCCGGACCATCACCGTATTCTTGAGCAAACGTGTATTGGCGTTGCGTTTTGCTTCCCTTGACTGAGTAACGCACCAGCAGCGCCCGCACACCGTTAGGCGATATACGCAGAATCAATCCGCGGTCCAAGAGAACTTTGTATGCCTTCGCCCGAGGCTTGAGGGCCTCAATGGCTTTGACGGTCAATTGAGGCACATGCCCTCCTTTCCGCCTACCCCCCAAGATTGCAGGGACGTCGTACTTTGCTGCAACTCCAGACCAGCTTTCTTAGTCAACCTAACTCTCATCATTTCCCCGTTGCTGTGGTACCCAACCCATGAAAGCACCTGAATGCTTGATGTCAACCGCCAATCCGCCAATCACTCGCCTCATTCGTGTGCCAACAGAGCCGTCTCGGTTCGAGCATCGCCGCGCTATTGAGCGACTGGGCGAAGTTCATTGACTCAGCTACCGTAAATGCCAATCAGAAAAATTGGTGGACACCATTGATGCCTTCGTCAACCGAGAACTCAAGGTGCTGCGCACAGCCAGTGACTTCCAAGCAACCGGTATCTACTGATCCCCCAAAGGCACGTCGTCGAACTCAGCGGACCACTGGGTGCCCCCGGGTCTCACACACCCTCCTGAATGCCGCGATCTCCTTAGCCAGTGATGTTTCTACCGCTATAGCCATTACTCATCCTCGGTCAAGTCCATTGAGCGCAACAAGGAGGAAAGTTGAGGCGACGACGGGGGATTGGCATGCGCGGCGCGCTTGGCTGGCTGCTCGGCCAGGATGACGCGCAACATCTCCACCATCAGCCCATGGCTGGCCAAGGAGCGCAGCCGGCTGACCCGGCGTCGCCCTCGGGGGAGCTGCGCAAGGTCGTCATACAAGTGCGGCGCGTCTTC
>JANMGB010000147.1:0-2532 GCA_031374415.1 Burkholderiales bacterium | reverse complement strand
GTTGAAAACCTCTTTCAGAGAATGAAAGTTTTCCGGCGTGTAGCCACACGCTTTGAAAAACTGGACTGCATGTTCCTTGGCTTCGTTCACCTCGCGGCCATCAGCAAATGGCTTCAGTGAGTTTCCGAACAGGCCCTAGTTAAAGATTCGTGGGTTGACTTTGGCCACAGAGACGACTGGGATGATTCACTTTTCCATCGAATGGAATCGGCGGGCCGATTCAGTTTTGTGATGGACCTGCCTGTCAAACTTTTCTGTCCCGCACTCGCGTGCGGGTATGGCACCTTAACCAGGAGTCAGCAAGCCGCGGTGATGGCCACCAGGGCATCGTTGGGTTGTCCCTGAGCGCAGCAAGGGTGTTTGCATTTGGTGCAGACGCAGGGTTCGTTCTGGTGGCCTGCCAACTTACACCTCGAATGCAGTCAAGAGCTATCCGTGATGTCCGTCCCAATTTTTGCTGTGTATCACGTGCTACAATTCGCCCAGCGGTAAAACGCTTCGCCGAACACGCCCTAGGGTGCTGGCGGCAAATCCTAAGGCCACGAAAGTGGCCTTAGTTGTTTCTGCCTCCGAAGGGCTCAATGTGCATATCTGCTATGTGGATGAAGCTGGTTGCACCGGCGCCGTGCCGGATGCGGCCTCGCCCGTCCAACCCGTGTTCGTGTTGGCGGGGATTTTTTTACCGCACCCATGCATCAAGGCGTTGACGTGCGAATGGATCACCCTCAAGCAGCGCCGCTTCCCGGGTTTGCTGAACGGCGTGGCCATGCCGCGCTTTCACGACTGGATGGCCGCCGAAGTGAAGGGCGCCGACTTGCGCAAACGTGCCAAGCACACCAGTCGAAATTCGCGGCGCTTTGCTATCGGCGTGTTGAACGAAGTGGTCACCCTGCTAGAACGTCACAACGCTCGAATCGCCGGGCGTGTATTCGCCAAGCCAGTCGGCGGACCTTTCAGCGGCACAGCGGTTTATACCTCGACGGCTCAACTTATCAGCACCACCTTTCAGCATTATCTAGAGCACTTTGATTCGGACGGGCTGGTGATTGCTGATAGCCGCAACAAGGCGGCCAACGCGAGCGTGTCCCACTCCATTTTTACGCAGCGTCACCGCGCAGCCGGGGACCCGTACCCACGAATCGTGGAAGCGCCGACGTTTGGTCATAGTGACAACCACGCCGGATTGCAGCTCGCCGACATTTTATGTTCTGGGTTGTTGTTCCCGATTGCTGCGCAGGTGTGCAGCGCGGCTCATTTGACCAACCATATGCACTGTGACCCGTACTTTCTCGACTTGCGCGAGCGGTTCGGGCCGCGTTTGCGTGCAATGCAGTGGATGTGCGTTGGCGGATCAGGCCAAATGTCGGGTGGGATCACGCTCAAGGACCAAGTGAACGGCTTCAAAGCACCGGTGTTGTTCTCAGAACCCGCCGCGCCACTGCCCGTTGGCGCCTTGGGCGCAGCGATGCAGGGTCTGAGGGGTACAAAACTTGACAAGTTGTGCGCCGGCAAACCTGCATGAATACTGAATACTCAGCGCCAGGGCCTTGATTTAGGAACGCGGGAGGATGCTATGGGGGTTGGACACCGCGACGCAACGTAAGGGGGTGGCAAATTCTTCGCGTCCTCCGTGGCAGCGTGCGCTGCCACGACAATCAGGGACACAATTTTCTATTGCCGTTGCAAACGAAAGGAAAACTCTATGACTGACGTGCAGGAAGTGAATGAACAGAAGCGAAAAGCGTTTGGTGCCTTACGCGAGAACAAGTCTGCAGAAGAGTTTCTCGCGTATTGGCAAAAGGAAGGTGAAGTGGCGCGGCAGTTGTCGAAGAAGGTGGCTGCAGTAATGACTGGCGCGACGCCTGTATCTGAAGAAGTGATAGCGGAGTGCAAGCAGGCTGTTCTTCGCCTGAATCAGATTGCTTTCGTTCTGGGCAATTTGACCTTTCGCTGCGTGGGTGACGGCACGGAAGCCTCTATCCAGGTTCTGCACGAACACGAGAAGCTCGCACGCACCGCCCGGGAAAACGTTGATCTCATGATGAAGTGGTCAGTGGGTCGATTGCCGCCAGACAATTGAGCTGGCAACTCGTGGGTGCACGCCAAATCGAGGGGTCGCGAGACAGAAGTGCGCGACGTGCTTTGGGTAATGACCGAACAAGGATCTTGGCCCGGGGTCACATCCTTCCCTGAAGTTCAGCCCGCGGCCCTGGGCTCGCGATTGAAGCCTTCTCTTTGCGGGATCCCAATGCAGCCATCCGAAACTCCTCCACTCACCCCTGTGGGTGGCTACGACCTCCCAGACCCCAGCAACGACGATCTTGGCCGCGACGCACTTGCGCGCGCCATGCAACGGGTTATCGCGAACACGCCGCCAGGGTGGTCGACCAGCCCCCCGTGCCAATATGACCTGCGCCACCTACCCCCGAGAGATTAGCGAGCAACGAGGTAGGTATGAAGATCAAAGATCAAGCCAAGGACACGATGAACATTGAGCACAGTTTGCCCGATCCTGGCGCATTGCTGGGAGCC
>JANMGB010000288.1:0-14002 GCA_031374415.1 Burkholderiales bacterium | reverse complement strand
GTTGAAAACCTCTTTCAGAGAATGAAAGTTTTCCGGCGTGTAGCCACACGCTTTGAAAAACTGGACTGCATGTTCCTTGGCTTCGTTCACCTCGCGGCCATCAGCAAATGGCTTCAGTGAGTTTCCGAACAGGCCCTAGTTTGGCCGCCTTCTGCTCGATGAGCAGCGTGACCTTCAAGTCAAGGTGGGCGGTTTGTTCGCTCAGCTTGGCCACGCGGTTTTGCTTGATGAGAACGACGACCATCGTCAACAGTGCAGCGAGTCCGATGATGCCTTGCAGCCAAGAAAATGGTGCTTCGTCGAAGGGTGTCATACCCCTTGCAGTCATGACCAAGTTAGCGCCCATCCACACCGAGGCGAACAACACGATGACGGCCAGAAATGCCGGCCGCCCGACGAGGCTACCGATGCGCTCTGCGTGGCGCTGCGACGCGCTGCGCTTTTGTACCTCGCGGGTGTAGAAGTCATGCACCGCAGCGATGTTCTGGCCGATTTGCCCGCTCTCTGCGCTTGCAGTGACGGCTGGCACCGCAGGCTCAGTGGTTGCGGCGGGCACGTCAGTCTCTATGCGCTCGCTCCTGAGTTTCATTTCGGGCGTGGCCACTTGACTTGCTTGTCCGGCTGGCTGAGCCGGCCTGCCCGAAGATCCTTGACGGCCTGAACCACCGAGCGGGCCACGTTGCGTGCTTCCTCTTGCACGGCCTTGTCCTTGTCGAGCGCATCGTGGCTTTTGCTGTAGGGCTCGTAGTAGCCGATGTACCTGTCCAGCTTAGCCGCCGCGCCGGCGTCGATCAGGCCCATCCACTCCAGCCAGTCTGTGAGGTTGCGTCGGTGCGCCTCCACGCCTGCCACGTCGCCGTGCACGACGACGCCATACGCTTTGCCAGCAACGTGCTTGGGGTAGTCCCAACCTTGCTGCTCCATGCGCTTGGCCTGCGCCACGTCCTTGCCGTGGGTCGTGGTCGGGTCGGGGTTGCCGCCATCCGCACAGACCATGCGATCCATCATGAGCTTGAGCGGACTGGGCGATTGGTACCAATAGGTCGGTGCCAGGATGATCACGGCGTGGGCTGCGACCCAGCGCTCGTAGATCTCGGCCATCCAGTCGCCGGTCTGGTTCAGCGCGTGGTTGGGGTAGCAACTGCAGGGCCAGTGGCACAGGGGCATTGCGCTCGATACACAGCCCTTGCAGGGGTGGATGTTGCGTCCGTACTCTGAGGTGACTAAGCTCAGATCCAGCACATCGGCCTGCATGCCCGCGCGCACAACGATACGTTGGGCCAGCTCCGTCAGTCGCCAGGTTTTCGACATCTCGCCCGGGCAGGTGCCGTCGTTGCGGGCGCTGCCGCAGATCAGCAGCACCCTGGACGGCGTGTCTTCGTCGCTCCAGCGCTTTTTCGCTGCCTTCAGGCGCTTGCGGGTGTCCAGCCATTGCACCGACACCTCGTAGCTGGGATCCGCAAAACCGCGGCCTGCGGGCTGGGTGATCGGTGCTTTGCGGCCATCCTGCAAGGCCTCCCACGCGATCACCTCAATCCGCGTAATGGCCTCCCGCTCGCCCTCGAACGCGGGATCGAAAAAGCGCTCGTTGAACCGCTCGCGAAACTGCGTGCGAGTCAGCGGTGCTGGCGCTTGCCCGGTTCGGATCTTGGTCATTGAAAAAGTGACTCCGGTTTGGAATCCCGCCCGTCAGGGCACAGACCCGTGTCGTGAACGGGGCGAGTGACCGTATCAATGCCCTCAGGCATCGATGCTGCTGGGCACGCCCCTGCTCGAACTGAGTGCCGCGCCAGGCCAGTACCCTTCGCGCCCGTAGTGCTTGTACACGGCGATCTCCGCCTCGCGGGAGAGGGGCTTTCCAGCGTCGTACCGGGGTGCCTTTTTCAGGGCCTCACGTGTCAGGTTGACTGCCACGGATTGGTCTGCCCAGCTGACGCGCTTGATCCACTGTGGGGCTACCAACACGTCGTGGCCGAGCCACCAGTTGCTCGTGCTCACCACCAGGTATTGGATGGCCCAGCTTTCTTCGTCGACGAGCATGCCCTGCACGTGCCCGATCTCGCCATCACTGGCTTCGATGTGGTAGCCGACGACGGCTCTGCAGCTGCGCAGGTGAGGGTCGTTGTGACGCTGGCGTGCATTCGCTTGTGGCTGGACAATGTCGGCCTGCGCGAGGGCGGCGGCTGGCGACTCGTGGCCGGCGTAGCCGGGCATGAGCATGCTCGGATACCCGCCGCTGCCCCACAAACCCATGCCACCCCAGTAGTACGGGTAGCCGTAGTAGTCAAGATAGTCGGTCTCGTGCTGTCGGGTGACTGGCATGTCGGTGTCAATGTCGGGGCTGTTTTTGACTTGCTCGCGGGTCAGCGAGACCGGCAACACCTTGGTGGCCCACACCGGCTTGCCGGCCGAAATTGGCGAGATCAGCACCTTGCGGCTGGACAGCCACGAACCGGCGTCGACAACGACGTAGCGAACTGCCCAGACTTCGTCATCGAAGTAGAGGTCGTTCACGTCGCCGATGGCGCCATCGGTGGCATTGATGGAGAGGTTCTGCAGGTCTTTGGTATGGCGAAGCATGATGTTGTGTCTTTCAAATGCGTCGAGCGCAGAGCGCTCGGCAAGGGCGGGACCCGCCGAAGCGGTGCGAGGTGCATGGCCCAACGGAAAGTGTGCCGGGTTCGAACAACCAAGATGCGCGCCTGGTGGCGGCCCGTCTGTGCGCTGACAAACAGAGCGACATCGCAGGCGCGAGATGCGCCACGTCGCGATGTTCGGTAGCGAACGGACGCGGGCATGCCGCAAGGCCCAGCATGGACGGATGACCAACGAACAAG
Source organism: Burkholderiales bacterium (assembly GCA_031374415.1). GTDB lineage: Bacteria > Pseudomonadota > Gammaproteobacteria > Burkholderiales > Burkholderiaceae_C > CANHBY01. The sequence goes on along the minus strand of JANMGB010000288.1, from coordinate 11,165 downwards.
ACGACCTCTCGCTGCGCCACCTCGACGCCTACTGGCGCGCCGCCAACTTTCTGTCGGTCGGCCAGATTTTCTTGTGGGACAACCCGCTGCTCAAGCGCCCGTTGACCTTGGCCGACGTGAAGCCGATGCTGCTTGGGCACTGGGGCACGACGCCCGGCCAGAACTTCATCTACGCGCATTTGAACCGCGTGATCAAGGCCGGCGATCTGGACATGATCTACGTCTGCGGCCCCGGCCACGGTGGCCCGGCGGTGGTCGGCAACACCTACCTGGAGGGCACCTACAGCGAGGTCCACCCGGACATCAGCCGTGACGAAGCCGGGCTGAAGAAGCTGTTCCGGCAGTTCTCGTTTCCGGGCGGCATTCCCAGCCACGCCTCGCCCGAGTGTCCAGGCTCCATCCACGAGGGCGGCGAGCTGGGCTACTCGCTGAGCCATGCGTTTGGCGCGGCCTTCGACAACCCTGAGCTGATCGTGGCCTGCGTGGTCGGCGATGGTGAGGCTGAGACCGGGCCGTTGGCCACCGCCTGGCATTCGAACAAGTTTCTCGATGCGGCCACCGATGGCGCGGTGTTGCCGATTCTGCACCTCAACGGCTACAAGATCGCCAACCCCACGGTGCTGGCCCGCATCACGCATGAGGAGTTGGAGCAGTTTCTGCGCGGCTGCGGCTGGACGCCGATTTTTGTGGACGGGCATGAGCCGATGGCCATGCACGCATCGATGGCTGCGGCGCTGGATCACGCGGTGCAGGATATCCAGCGCATTCAGCGCCAGGCACGCCAGCACGGCCAGACCGCGCGTGCGCGCTGGCCCATGATCGTGCTGAGCTCGCCCAAGGGCTGGACCGGCCCGAAGGAGGTCGATGGTCAACCCTGCGAAGGCAACTTCCGCTCGCATCAGGTGCCGCTGCACCCGGCCGATCACCCCGGACACCTCAAGCTGCTGGAAGACTGGCTGCGCAGCTACCGTCCGCAAGAACTCTTCGACGAGCGAGGGCGCCTGAAGCCCGAGCTTGCCGCATTGGCGCCGACCGGGCCGCGGCGCATGGGTGCCAACCCCCACGCCAACGGCGGCCTGCTGCTGCGCGATCTGCATCTGCCAGACTACCGCGAGTACGCCGCCAAGGTGCCGGCACCGGGTGCCCCGGGCATCGGCGACACACGCGTGCTGGGGCCCTTCCTGCGCGACGTCGCCCGGCTGAACGACGCCGAGCGCAACTTCCGCGTCTTCGGGCCTGACGAGACCGTCTCCAACGGCCTGGCCGCGGTGTTTGAGGCCACCCATCGCCAGTGGGAGGCCACCACCGCACCGGGTGACCAGTGGCTGGCACCCCAGGGCCGGGTGCTGGAGATGCTGAGCGAGCACCAGTGCCAGGGCTGGCTCGAAGGTTATCTGCTCACCGGCCGGCACGGCTTGTTCAATTGCTACGAGGCCTTCGTCCACATCGTTGACTCGATGTTCAACCAGCACGCCAAGTGGCTGACGGTCAGCGCGCAGCTGCCCTGGCGGGGCAAGATTGCGTCGCTGAACTATCTGCTCGCCTCGCATGTCTGGCGCCAGGATCACAACGGCTTCACGCACCAAGACCCGGGCTTCATCGACCACGTCGTCAACAAGAAAGCCGAGGTCGTGCGGGTCTACCTGCCGCCAGACGCCAACTGCCTGCTGTCGGTGATGGATCACTGCCTGCGCAGCCGGCACTACGTCAACGTGGTGGTCGCGGGCAAGCACCCGGCGCCACAATGGCTGGCGATGGACGCCGCCGCGGCGCATTGCGCCGCAGGCATCGGCACCTGGGACTGGGCCGGCACCGAGTCAACAGAAGGCGCCTCCAAGGACGAACCCGAGGTGGTCATGGCTTGCTGTGGCGACGTGCCGACGCTGGAGACCCTTGCCGCGGTGTCGATCCTGCGCGAAGCACTGCCCGACCTTCGCATCCGCGTCGTCAACGTGGTGGACCTGATGAGGCTCCAGCCGCAAAGCGAGCATCCCCACGGCCTGGCCGACGCTGCCTTCGATGCGTTGTTCACGCGGGACAAGCCGGTCGTCTTCGCCTTCCACGGCTACCCGTGGCTCATTCATCGGCTGACCTACCGGCGCACCAATCATCACAACATCCATGTGCGCGGCTACAAAGAAGAGGGCACCATCACGACGCCCTTCGACATGACCGTGCTCAACGACATGGACCGCTTCCACCTGGTCATGGACACCATTGATCGGCTGCCGCAAACAGGCGCTGCGGGCGCTGCGCTCAAGCACAGGCTGGCCGACAAACTCATCGAGCACGGACGCTACATCCGCGCCAACGGCATGGACATGCCCGAGATCCGCGCCTGGCGCTGGAAGTCCGCCCATGGGGTTCTCGCGTGAAGGTCGTCCTCATTCGCCATGGTGAAACAGCCTGGTCGATCACCGAGCAGCACACCGGCGTGACCGACCTAGCCCTGACCCCGCTCGGTGAGGTTCAGTCGGTGAGGCTCGCTTCGCGGCTCCGATCAATGGACGTCACGCGTGTGCTCGTCAGCCCCCGCCTGCGCGCCTTGCAGACCTGTGATCTCGCTGGTATGGGAGTCGGGAGCGAGATCGAGCCCGATCTGGCGGAATGGGACTACGGCGACTTCGAGGGGCGGCGCACAATCGACATCCACCGGCACAAGCCGGGCTGGAGCATCTGGCGCGACGGCTGCCCCGGGGGCGAATCGCCGTCCGACATCGGCGTTCGCGCTGACCGGCTCATCGCGCGTTTGGTGACGATCAAAGGCGTGGTTGCAGTGTTTTCGCACGCTCAGTTCGGTGCGGCCCTCGCGGCGCGTTGGATCAACTTGGCGGTAATTGAGGGCCGACACTTCACCCTGCACCCGGCGTCGGTCAGCCTGCTGGGCATCGATGCTCAGCACGCGGATCGGCGCGTGATTGAACTGTGGAACGAATGCCCGACAGCGCGCGTGGAGCACTCCCATCGCAGCAGCCATCCTGCGGCACGGCCTGTCGTCCGACAGACGGCACGGCTTGAGCTGCGTACCCTAGAGCGGACACCTCCAACTGGCGAGCAGTGACCCCGCGAGCCCTGCGATTGCTCACCATGCCAAGCCAATCCGGGCCCGGTGTCGCCCATACCCATCTCTTGCAGCAGCGAGCTGCAAGCCAGGAGTCGCTCATGATCACATCCCCCCGTTGGAGTACCGCCTCATTTGGCGAGGCGCCGGACAGCTCTCCCATGGAGTTGTCAGCCCTGCAAGACCACGTCCATGTTTGCAAAGGTCTGCGTGGGCCCTGGTTCGCTGCGGGGTGCCGCGTTGAAGCCATCCATGGTTTTGCGGTGGCCCATTTCGTGACGACCCTGGCGGTGGCCTTTGCGGTGGCGGGAATGCTGGCCTGGGCCGTGTAGGCAGCTGTGCGACGAGTTTTTTCGCAACTGCCCGTTTGGTTAAACGACGCCTCCCCGCTGCTGCGTGACGTTCTGGGCGCCCCACAAGGCCCCGCCCAGACGCCCATACGCGCTGAAATTTTCGGCCTGGAGCGCTTTGCGCAGCATGGTCGCAGTTTGGGTGACACCCATCAAGATGCTGCTGCACACCCCGGCAGCCCGACGTTCTACCCACGTTTGCGCAACACCATTGCCGCCTTGCGCGCGGCACACCGCTACATCGGTCATCAAGCCAGCACGGGGGATGATGTCAGCCCAGCGGCCGAATGGCTGCTCGACAACTTTCACCTGATCGAGGCCCAGCTTGATGAAATTCGAGCTGCCTTGCCGCGCCGCTATTTTCATGCCTTGCCGGTGTTGCGTAGCGGGCCCTTGACGGGGTTGCCGCGCATTTACGGTTTGGCCTGGGCGTTCGTGGCGCACACCGATAGCGCGTTTGACGACGGCTTGTTGGTGCATTTTCTCGCCGCTTATCAAGAACGGTGCGAACTGAATCTGGGTGAGCTGTGGGCCTTGCCCACGACGCTGCGCGTTGTGCTGGTGGAGAACCTGCGTCGATTGGCCGAGCGTGTGGCCACCAACAAGGCCGCGTCCGAGGTGGCCAATTTGTGCTGTGACCGCTGGCAAAGCCTGACGCCGGACTTGCTCAACGCCCTGCTGGAGCTACTGCGTCAGCGAGGTGTTGGCAATGTGTTTCTTGCGCAAATGGCACAGCGCGTTTTTGACCAAACCGTTGAGTCCGCGGTGCACAGCCCACTGCAACAATGGTTGCACGAAGCGCTGCCCGACCCGGCTGCACAGCAGCGCCAACAACGCAACGAGCAAACGGCCGACAACTTGAGTGTGAGCAACGCGGTGGTCTCCTTGCGCGCCATTGGTGACGCGGACTGGGTTGACGTGGTGGCCCGCAGCAGCGTGTTGATCCGCTTGATGCTGAGCTCACCCGTGTTCGCGCTTGAGCATGCCGCCTCACGCGATCAATCACTGCACCACATCGAAACGCTGGCCCGACGCAGCAAACAAAGCGAGGTTGGCGTCGCCCGGACGGTGTTGGGCCTGATGCAGACGCGCTGTCTGCCAACCGACCCGACAGCGCCGCTGCCGAGCGATCCGGAGTGCGTCCCCAGCTACTGGCTACAAGGGCGTGGTCGAGGGGTGTTGCTCAAAACCCTGGGGCTGGCGCCGCGCTGGACGCGACTGCGGCTTGTGCCTTGGCGGGACTGGGGCCAACGGTTTGCGTTACCGCTCTACCTGGGCGTGTTGATGCTGCTCTGCGTGCCGACCGTGTATGGGCTACTGACTCTACAGCCGGCTGACGGGGCCGGTCTGCTGTGGTGGCCTGTGGCTGCATTTTTACTGGCATTGCCGACCTCGGAAGCGGTCGTCGCTGTGATCAACCGCATCATCAGCGAGTCCGCCCGCCCCAGCTTGCTGCCCCGTCTGGCCCTGGCCGGCGGCATTCCTGAGGCGCACCGTGTGTTGGTGGTCATCCCCTGCATGTTGACGAACACCGCGGCTGTTGACGCGTTGGTGCACAGATTGCGCCTGCACCACCTGGCCAATCCTGAGCCTCATGCCCAGTTTGCGCTGCTCAGTGATTGGGTGGACGCTGACACGGCCCACCTCGAATCTGACACCCCTTTGTTGAACCACGCGCTGGCACAACTTCAAGTCCTCAACGGCCTGTATCCCCACGTCCTCACCGATGCGGCGCAGGCCCCTCGCTTCATCGTCTTGCACCGCGAACGCCAGTTCAGTGACACTGAACAGCGCTGGATCGGTTGGGAGCGCAAACGCGGCAAGCTAGAGCAACTTATCACCGCTTTGGCCACCGATTCAGCCGCCGCGTTCATGGACCTGGGCGTGGCTTCCCGCCTGGCTGCCCACACGCCCTACATCGTGACGCTGGACAGCGACACCGAACTGCCGCCGGGCCGCCTGCGCGAGCTCGTGGGTGTGGCGGCCCACCCCTACAACCACCCGGATGTCGATGTGACGCGGCGGCGCGTGGTCAGCGGTTACGCCATTTTGCAGCCACGCGTGGTCACGCCGCTGCCCGCACCGCAAGACCGCACCCCCTACCACTGGCTCCTTTTTGGCCAGTGCGGCATCGATCCCTACAGCGCCGCCAGCTCTGAGGTTTATCAAGATGTTTTTGGTGAGGGCAGCTTCAGTGGCAAAGGTTTGCTCCATGTCGCCGCCATGCACCAGGTACTGGCAGGCCGTTTGCCCAACGGGCAAGTGCTCAGCCACGATTTGCTGGAGGGATCGATGGCGCGCTGTGCTGCGGTGAGCAGCATCACGGTGATCGAAGACGCCCCCTTCCATGCCGATGTCGCGGCGTCCCGCCTTCACCGCTGGATGCGGGGTGATTGGCAGTTGCTGCCCTTTTTGCTGCAGCCCACGAAGTACGGCCTGCGTGCCATTCACTGCTGGAAGCTGTTTGACAACCTGCGCCGCTCCTTGGTTTCCCCCGCGGCCTTGCTGCTTCTGATCGCAGCGCTTTGCGGTCAAGTGCTGTCCCCACTGGCGGCCTTGACCTTGGTGTGGGCCGCATTCACCGCGGGGCCGCTGATGGGCGCCGTGGCGGGGCTGTCACCCAGCCGAGACGAAGTGGCCAAGCGCCACTTCTACAAAGAAGCTTTGCGTGATGTCGCACGTGCATTCCTTGGCGGCGCGTGGAACCTCACCCAGTTGCTGGCCCAGGCGAGCTTGGCTGTGGACGCCATGACGCGAGCGCTGTACCGGATGTGCATCAGTCGCCGCCACCTGCTGCAATGGACGACCACGTCCACGGCGCAGTCGCAGGTCCAGCGGACGCTGTCGGGCATCATTCGCCACCACGCGGGTGTGTCACTCGCGGCCGTGGGGCTGCTGGTCGCCTTGCTGGCCACGCACACGCCCCACCCGCAATGGGTGTACGCGCTGTGCGCACTGTGGTGGCTGTCGCCTGCGGCGGTTTGGTGGGTGAGCCGGCCCGCATCGCGAGGGTCATGTGACGTCACCTTGACGCCAGAGATGCGTGCGCAGTTGCAGGCCGTCGCCCGCGACACCTGGCGCTACTTTGAGTTCACTGTCACCGCCGCCGACCACCACCTGCCACCCGACAACTTCCAGATCGAGCCGCATGACATGCTGGCGCGCCGAACGTCGCCGACCAACATCGGCCTGTACCTGCTCAGTGCCGCCTGCGCGCGCTCCTTTGCTTGGATCGACACGCGCGAGCTGCTCGACCGCCTAGAAGCCACGCTCACCACACTGGACGGTTTAGAGCGCCACCGAGGGCACCTGTTCAACTGGTACGACACCGAAAGTGCCACACCCTTGCTGCCGATGTACGTGTCAGCGGTGGACAGCGGCAACCTCTGCGCTCACCTGCTCGCCGTCGCCCAAGGCTGCATTGAACTTGCAAAGGATGCCGAAGAAGCACCCCACGCACCGAGGCTCAATGCCGTCGCCCGGCGCTGCGAAATTTTTGCCAACCAGACCGATTTCAGTTTCCTCTACCACCCCAGGCGCCACCTGCTGCACATCGGCTACAGGATGGCCGAGCAGCAACTCGACGCCAGCTTCTACGACCTGTTGGCCTCGGAGTCGCGTTTGACGAGTTTGTTCGCCATTGCCAAAGGCGACGTGCCGGTGGCGCATTGGGCGGCACTCGGGCGGCCGTTTTTTGCCGTTGGTGCAAAAGCCGGCCTGCGCTCTTGGTCGGGCTCGATGTTCGAGTACCTGATGCCCACCTTGATGCTCGCCGAGCCCCATGGCAGCGTCCTTCGAGAAGCCTGTCGCAGTGCAGTGCTTGAACAAATCAAGTTTGCGCAAGCGCGCCACGTCCCCTGGGGCATGTCGGAGTCGGCGTATGCCGAGCGCGACCACACCTTGGCTTACCAATATGCGCCCCAAGGTGTGCCGCGTTTGGCCCTGCGCCGCACGCCACCCAACGAGTTGGTTGTAGCACCCTACGCCACGGCCCTGGCGGCACAGATCGACCCCGTGGCGGCTTGCAAAAACTTCAGCGCCCTCCAAGCGCTGGCTCCCTTAGGCCGCTACGGCTTCATCGACGCACTCGACTTCACACCCGCGCGCCAGGCCGGCGACGTCTTCACCCCGGTGTCGACTTTCATGGCGCACCACCAAGGCATGACGCTGGTGGCGCTGGCCAATGTGCTGCTTGACGGTGTGGTGCAGCGCTGGGGCATGGCCGACCCCCAGATTCAAGCGGTGTCATGCTTACTGCACGAACGCGTGCCGCGTGAGGTGCCCATCCCCGCCACGCCATACGGCGACCCCTTGGCGCCCCCGGCACAGCGCCGCATCCCCAGCATGCAGCGCGAGGTGCCGCCCGGTGCCACGGCTGTACAACCCACCCACGTGCTATCCAACGGCTGCTACAGCGTCCTCCTGCGAGCCAACGGTGCGGGCAGCAGCCGCTGGGGCCAGTCCGGCATCACCCGCACTCGCGACGATGCGCTGCGTGACGCCTGCGGTTGGTTCTTTTACTGGCGGCCCTGGGAGCCGGACAAGGCCGCGTCATCTGCGGCCCCGTTGTATTCCTTGACCCAACACCCCGCGCCCGACCCGCAAGCTCACTACGAGTGCCGCTTTCATGCCGATCGGGTGTCCTTCAACGCCCGCTGGCCGCAGCTGGCTGCCCAAACCAAGGTGTGGATGAGCCCCGAAGACGACATCGAGTTTCGTCAGGTCGAGCTGTGCAACCGCAGCGACCAGGTTCTGACGCTGGAGTTGATCTCCGCTTTTGAGATCACCCTGGCTGAGGCCCGTGCAGACGAAGCGCACCCGGCCTTTAGCAACATGTTCCTGCGCTGCGAGTGGCGCGAATCGCAGCAGGCGCTCGTGTTCTCGCGCACGCCACGCTTGGCCACCGAGCAGGCCTTGCACGCCGCCCATTTCATGATTCATGGTGATGATCCGCAAGTGCTCGGCCTCACCCAACAAACTGATCGCCACCACTGGTTGGGACGCAACCGCGCACCCCATCAACCGCAGGGGCACTTGCGGTCGCTGCCTGCGCCAGCGACCGACGGCAAAGGTCAGCCACTGGACATGGGCCTCGACCCTGTGTGTGCCTTGGCGGTGCAATTGCGCATTGAGCCGATGGGCAAAGTTCAGCTGACCTTCGCGACCGCTGCATCAAACAACGGCGGCACCTTGCATGCCGTGATCGACAAGTACCGGCAAGCCAGCCATGTCGAGCGCGCCTCGATGATGTCGGCCACCTTGGCGGGCATTCGCCTGCGCAGCTCCGAGCTGACACCCGAGCACTTTGCGGCCACCCAGTTGCTCACCACGGCCATGGTGCAAAGCCTCACCCGCGTCGCGGGTGTGTCAGGTGCCACGGGCGTCCACCCAGGCGCGGCCATCTGTGACCGACGTTTGCTGTGGCGTTTCGGTCTATCGGGCGAGCGACCGTTGGTCCTGGTTCACATCTCCATCCTTGAGGGCTTGGGGCTGGTGCGCTCATTGGCTCGTGCACTGCGCTTGTGGGCGCGAGGCGGCATCCAATGCGACCTGGTGGTGGTGAGTCACGAAGCCACCTCCTACCAAATGCCCTTGCAGCAAGAGCTGGCCGCCCTGCGAGCGCGCCACAGCGACGACACGGGTGGCGAGTTCAGCCCCTGCGGCCCGACCACCACCGGCTTCTACGTGCTGCGCCTGGACGAGCTCTCCACCCCCGAATTGAGCACCTTGCGCGCACTGGCCCGGCTGCACTTCCGGGCCGACGGGCGGCCACTCACCCGCCATGTGGACGATTGGGTCGCGTCGCACGAAAACGCCCTAGAGGAGCGTAGCCTCACCTCCACCGCTACTGCGGGACTGGCCGTTGTCGGCGTCCCGACGAGCACGGTGGCGACGGGTCAGTTCATGAGCGGGGCGGGCGACTTTGTATTTGATGTAAGTGCCCGACAGCGGCCCCTCAAGCCATGGATCAACGTGCTGGCCAACCCGAGTTTTGGCACCCAAGTTTCAGAGACTGGTGGCGGGCCCACCTGGGCACGAAACAGTCGCCTGATGCAGCTGACGGCCTGGTCCAACGACCCGGTGGCCGATCCGCCTTCCGAGTGGCTGCTGCTGCAAGACCTGGCCACCCGCCACACCTGGAGTGTGGCGCCCTCGGCCTGGGGTGACGAGCGCATCAACTACCGCGTCACCCACGGCCAAGGGGTGAGCAGCGTTCATCACCGTCGCGGCGCCTTGGACGTCACACTGTCTTGGTGTGTTGACGTGGAAAGCTCGGTCAAACAACTGCGCTTGCGCTTGGTGAACCGGGGCTCACGAACCCAGCGCCTGCGGGTCGTGGGTTTGGTGGAATGGATGATGGGCGCCAGCCGCGGCGACCGCAACACCGTCCGCACGGCGCTCTACAGCCAGCGCCTACCCGACATCCACGACCCCGCATTGCAAACACACACGACGCAAAAACTCACTGCCCTGATGTGCACCCAGGCCGAACACGGCAGCGGTTTTGGGGAGGGCACGGCTTTTTTTGCGACCGTGCAGCGCGCAGACAGCGTGAGCGATGCCGCCACGCAAGCACTGGACTGGACCTGCGACCGGCGGGAGTTCTTCGACGCACGCGGGCGTTTCGTGCTGCCCGACCACTTCGGTACCACCCAAGGCGCAGGCCTAGACCCCTGCGCTGCGCTGGCCGTGCCGTTGCTACTCAAGCCCGGCGCTGTCGCCGAGCAGGTGTTCTTGCTGGGCTATGACGACAGCCCTCAGCTGGCGCAAACCCTGGCCACGCGCGCCGCCGCCGCGTCGCCCCAGACGCGTTTGGACCAAGTGCACCAGCAGTGGAATACGCTGCTCGGTGCGACCACCGTGACCACGCCCGACCCGCTGTTCGACGCGCTGGTGAACCGCTGGTTGTTGTACCAAACCCTGTCATGCCGCCTGTGGGCGAAAGCGGCCTTCTACCAAGCCGGTGGCGCCACCGGCTTTCGCGACCAGCTGCAAGACACCATGGCGCTGGTCTGGGCCGAACCCGGGCTGTTGCGCGGGCAAATTCTGTTGTGCGCCTCGCGTCAATTCCCCCAAGGCGACGTGCAGCACTGGTGGCACGAGCCCGGCGGCGCCGGGGTGCGCACCCATTTTTCAGACGACCTCCTGTGGCTGCCCCATGCCTGCGCCCACTACCTGCGCGCCACCGCCGACCACGCGGTACTCGATGAACAAGTGGCCTTTCTCGAAAGCGCCCCCATTCCCGAAGGCGCCGAAGACCTCTACAACACACCGGACGTGAGTGCAGAGACTGCCAGCGTCTACGAACACGCCGCCCGCACCATCGACCGAAGCCTGCGCGTGGGCATGCATGGCCTGCCCCTGATGGGCAGCGGCGACTGGAACGACGGCATGAACCGCGTGGGCATCGAAGGCAAAGGTGAATCCGTCTGGTTGGCTTGGTTCATCAGCCAAGTCGTGGCCGACTTCGGGCCTGTGGCACGCGCCCGGGGCGACACCGAGCGCGCCCAGCGCTGGAGTGATGCCGCCGCGCTCTGGAAGGCCGCATTGGTCGGCCCGGCATGGGACGGCCTGTGGTTCAAACGTGCCTTCTTTGACAACGGCCAAGCCCTGGGCTCCCACGACAACGCAGAGGCCCAAATCGACTTGATCGCCCAGGCCTGGAGCGTGCTTTCCGACGTCGCCCCCACGGCCATGCAAAGCCTGGCCATGGATGCCGTTCTAACCCGGCTGCTGGATGCAGATGCCGGGCT
>JANMGB010000112.1:0-10615 GCA_031374415.1 Burkholderiales bacterium | reverse complement strand
CGACCGTCCCGCGCCCGCGCACCGCGCCTGCGCCCTTCTCCCCGCCTGCGCCCGCCATCCGAGCCTGCGCCCGTCACCCCGCCTGCGCCCGCCATCCGAGCCTGCGCCCGTCACCCCGCCTGCGCCCGCCATCCGAGCCTGCGCCCGTCACCCCGCCTGCGCCCGCCATCCGAGCCTGCGCCCGTCATCCCCGCCTGCCCCCGTCATCCCCGCGCAGGCGGGGATCCAGGATGGCGCCTAAGGCGCGTCATCCCCGCGCACACTCCACTCCTGCACGCCCAGCCCCAAGGCAATCTCAATAAAGACGCGTCTTCTTGAACTGTTCAAGACAAGTCGCCGTTTGCGGAGAAATTCGATTGATGAAGGTGCGAAGCGGGGTTCGAACGGCACCGTCCGGTTTAGATGAGATCTCAGAGATCGTTGCCTGACAAGATGGCATTGTCACGACGTCGGAGGATGGGATGGTCATGACGTAGGAAACTTCGTAGTCGCGGTCTTTTTCAAACTTGTATGTGAGCGGGACGCCGCAGGTATAGGCCTTCGTTCCAGTCATTTCAAATCCAAAAAACATCAATGTCAGGGGCTTCGTCGCATCGACATAGACCTCCTTGGCAGCGTTGTCGTGATGCGCCCAAAGTGCGATGCCAAGCCGTTTGGGGCTCGGGGAAATCACATAGCCATTTCGAAGGCGCATCCATTCTTGCTCATTGGTACTGCAGGCTTGATCGTCATAAGACCTTAGGGCAGTGGGTGCAACCGTATTCGCAGCGAACCTGACCCGTGCCCTTTCCCCCTGGGTGGGCTCGACATAAACCAAGGATGCGCAGCCCCCAACTCCGAGTGCGGCGAGCGCTGCGACACCAAGGCCCATCCATCTTGCAAACTGTCTCTTCTTGAAAAACTTCATTTATTTCTCTTTCAGCTTCAACGCCATTATCCAATGGCTCAACCACGCTGCGTTCGGCCTCTACCCGCTTGATGCCGCAGGCGGACGGCGTTCAAACCACCCGACCCATCCAGGCCAAGGACAACCCGGCCCCCAGCAACATCCAAATTGCCCCGGCTGCGGCCCACAAGCTGGTGATCTCTGTTTCTCGTGTTTCCATCACCAAGCGCGTACTCAGTGATTGATAGACCCTCTTGAGGTCGTCGGCGGTGCCAGCATAAAAGTAGTCGCCCAAGGTCGTCTGGGCCACGCCTTTGAGCGTGTCTTCGTCGAGGCGCACACGCATCGACCAGCCCTCAAAACCAATCGTGTCGCCATCTTTGGTGCCCACGCCAACGGTGTAAATGCGCACCCCCCGCTCGGCCGCGAGTTTGGCCGACTCGATCACGTCAGGCCCTGCCGTGCGCTGGCCGTCGGTCAGCAAAATCACCGCGGCGGAACCATAAGAGCCTGGCGCCACAGGGACGAACGCGGGGGCCGGCTTGGCAGCCTCTTTGGGGTCGGGAGGCATGTTGCGCTGGCCTGTCACGGCCGACAAGTCAAAACTTGCCTCAGGAAACAGCACGGCCAGCGACAGCACAATGCCGCTGCCAATGGCCGTGCCGCGCTGCAGCTGAAAACGGTCGATGGCGGCCACCACATCGTCACGGCTGTGGGTGGGGCCTTGCACCACGGCAGCGGTGCCCGCAAACGACACGACGGCCACCCGAACACTTTGAGGCAACTCGGTCAAAAATGCCTTGGCAGCGTCTTGCGAAGCCACCAAACGGCTCGGGTGAACATCGGTGGCCCGCATGCTGCCGGAGACATCCATGGCCAGCACGATGGTGCGTTGAGGTGAGAGCAAACTGATGCGTGCAGTGGGGCGGGCGGTGGCCACCAGCAAACAAAACAGTGCCAAGGCGAGCAGCACCGCCGGCACATGTCGACGCCAGCGCGTTGCGCCGGGCTGAGCCAGTTTGGCAATGGCCAGGTGCGGCAGTGTCAGCCCGAGTATTTTTTTTCGGTGCAGCAGCCAAAGGTAAAGCATCACCAACAAGGGCAGTAAACAAAGGGCCCACAGGGCCTCGGGCCAAATGAACGACAGGCGGGTGAGGCTCATCAGTGGCTCGCCCGCCAGCGGGTTGTGCGGCGCCGCAGGTCGGTGAAGCGCAGCAACTCGTCGAGCAGACGAGCTTGCGTCGACAGCTCCAGGGTGTCTACACCGCTGCTGCACAAGGTCTGTTGCAGCTGTGCCTCAAAAGCTTGTGCGGCCAGGGTGTAGCGCGCTCGCAGAGCGGGGTCGTGGGTGTCCAGCGTGAGCTGCTCACCCGTCTCCGCGTCGTTCACGGTGAGCCAACCCTGTTCGGGCAGCTGGGTGTCGAGCGGGTCTGTCAGGCGAATCGCCGTCACATCGTGGCGCAAACTCAAGCGCGCAAGCGCCGCCGGCCAAGCGTCGTCACTGATGAAGTCAGACACCACCAGCACACAGCTGCGGCGTTTGAGCGTGCGCTGTGCCGCTGTGATCAGCTCGCTCAAACGGGTGCCACCCGGTGGCGGCTTTGAGCGGCGTGACGCAGGCGCTTGCGTCGGCATGGGGGCCAGATTGTGCAGGTGTTGAAGCAATTGCAAGACCTGCAGGCGTCCATGGCGCGCGGGCAAAAAAGTGTCGACCTGCTCACGGTAAAGCAGCGCGCCAACCCGGTTGCCCTGGCGCGTGCACACGCGCGCCATCACCCCCGCAAACTCACGTGCCAGCTGCCACTTGCTGCGCAGGCCACTGGCGCAATGCATGCTGGCGCTCAGATCCAGCAGCAACCACAGTGTGAGGTCACGGTCTTCGTGGTATTGACGCACATAAGGGGTGTTCAGCCTGGCCATCACGTTCCAGTCGATGTGACGCACATCGTCATGGGCTTGAAACTCACGCAGCCCCGCCAGGTCGACGCCGGCACCGCGCCACCAAGCCCGGTTGCCACCTTGCAACAAACCGTCCAGCGGCCGAAGTACCGTCCAGTCCAGGCGCTGCAGCAGGGCCTCAGGGCCTTCGGGTTGGGGCGTGTGCACGGGAGACTTGTCCATGCTCAAGCCTGGGGCGTACACAGCAGGCTGTCCGGCTGAGGTACCGTTTTGAGCACCTGCTGGATCAGGTCATCGGCTTGCAAGCCCTGCGCCAGGGCCTCGAACGACAACACCAAGCGGTGACGCAGGACATCGGGCACCAACGCGCTCATGTCCTGCGGCAGGGCGTGACTGCGGCCCCTGAGCAGGGCCAAGGCCCGAGCGCCGTCGATCAAGGCGATTGTTGCGCGCGGGCTGGCCCCCCACGTCAATTGCCCCGCCAGCTCGGGCAGGCCGTGCCGCTGCGGGCGACGCGTGGCGCTGACCAAGCGCACGGCATACTGCACCAGCGCGGGGTCGACATAGACCTGCTGGCACAGGGCCTGCATTTCGCTCAACTGCGCCATGGTGGCGATGGTCTGCAAGCTGGGTGGGGGGGCCATGGCGCGCTGCGCGATGATGAACTCTTCCTCCTCGGACGGGTAGCCCACCAACACCTTCATCATGAAGCGGTCAATTTGCGCCTCAGGCAAAGGGTAGGTGCCTTCAGACTCGATGGGGTTTTGCGTGGCCATGACCAAAAAGGGTTGGGGCACGGGGTGGCTCACGCCGGCCAGCGTGACCTGGCGCTCTTGCATCACCTCCAGCAAAGCGCTTTGCACCTTGGCCGGCGCCCGGTTGATTTCATCGGCCAGCAACAAATTGGCAAACACAGGCCCCAGAGAGGTGCTGAACTCGCCGGTTTGCGGGTTGTACATGCGCGTGCCGATCAGGTCTGCGGGGACCAAGTCGGGTGTGAACTGGATGCGCGAAAACTGGCCGCTGAGGGTGCGCGCCAAGGTTTTGATGGTCAAGGTTTTGGCCAAACCCGGCACGCCCTCCACCAGCAGGTGCCCCTGAGCCAGCAGGGCAATCATGACGCGCTCTAACAAGGCATCTTGCCCAACGACCACGCGCTTGACTTCATAGAGCAGGTCTTCCATCAGACGGTGGGCGTGCACAGGCGAGGGGATGGATGTCATGGGATGGGGGGTCAGAGAGGTTGAGCGCTCAAAATGGGGTCAGGCCAGCACCTGCCGTGGCGTTTTCAATCGGCACAGCAAAGCCAATGC
This sequence comes from Burkholderiales bacterium, assembly GCA_031374415.1. Taxonomy (GTDB): domain Bacteria; phylum Pseudomonadota; class Gammaproteobacteria; order Burkholderiales; family Burkholderiaceae_C; genus CANHBY01. The sequence goes on along the minus strand of JANMGB010000112.1, from coordinate 6,517 downwards.
CGATGAATACGCGTTGTTGAGCCGGGTTCAAAATGGCCGTCACGATGCCCACCACTTCACCGTCCAGTGTCAACAAGGGGCCCCCCGAGTTGCCGGGGTTGGCGGCGGCATCAAACTGAATGAGGTTTCTGATCGCCTGCTGGCCCTCTTGGGCGCGGTACTCCCGCCGAACGCCTGAAACGACACCCGACGACACCGAGGGCCCGATGCCAAACGGAAAGCCCACTGTCAACACTTCGTCGCCTGGGCGCAGGTCTGCGGTGCTGCGCAGCGTGGCGGCCTGCAGGTCATCGGGAATACTCTTGGCGCGCAGCACCGCCAGGTCATTGGCGGCATCCACACTGAGCACCTCAGCCACGGATTCATGTCCGTTGGAGAACATGACCTTGACTCGTTTGGCACGTTGCACGACATGCAGATTGGTCAAAATGGTGCCGTCGTCCACAATCACGACCCCGGTGCCAATGCCCTCGGGGCTGGCCGTGTCTGAGGGGCTGGACAGGCCAGCGACCCGCACCACCGAGGGCGCAATGCGCTCGTAAGCATGGGCCACAGCAGAGGGCAGGGGCCGCAGGCTCAGCGAGCGGCGAACCTCGGCGTCAATGGCACGCAGCGTCTGGGGCGACAGTGAGGCCGGGGTGAGGGGCCCGGTGGGCCAGTGACTCCAGGCGATGAACAGCGCCATGCTGAGCAAGGCGGCACTCAGAACCACGATCCAGCGCTGCGGCGTGATCCTGGGGACTCGGCTTGCGGTGGTGGCCGCTGCGGCCGAAGGTGCAGTCGGTGACCACTCAGTTTTCGATCCTGCAATAGGTGCACCTCCGGCCGATGGGGGGGCATGACCGGAAGCGTGTCGGGAGCGACTGTAGATGGCGGTCCGTTTCATCAGCCTTTCCTTAGGGCGTGTTAAACGTGCGGGGCGTCCGCAGCTCGCATGCACAGTAGCACGACTGGCCGGCGAAGTGCGGTGAACCCATGGCGGGCCATTTTGGCGGCATGATCGGATCATGTGGATCGACTCTCATTGCCACCTCGATGCCTCTGAGTTCGATGCGGATCGGACTCAGGTGCTGCAACGCGCCCGCCAGGCGGGCGTCTTGCAAATGGTGTTGCCGGGGGTGGCTGCGGCGCAGTGGGGCGCTCTGCAGGCCCTGGCCCAGTCTTGCCGGCAGCCCTATGCACTGGGCATTCATCCCTTGTACGTGGGCCAGGCGAGGGCGTCTGACTTGAGCACGCTGCGCCACACCCTGCAAGCTCACCGAGATGATCCCCTGTTGGTGGCTGTGGGCGAGGTGGGTCTTGATTTTTTCGTGCCCGGCGCCAATCGCGCCCTGCAACAGTCGTTCTACCTCGCCCAACTGGCGCTGGCCCGTGAGTTTGATCTGCCCGTGATTTTGCATGTGCGTCGGTCCGCCGACGCGCTGTTGCAGGGCTTGCGTCAGACCCCTGTGCGTGGGGGTATTGCACACGCGTTCAATGGCAGTCTCCAGCAGGCTGAGGCCTTTGTGGCCTGTGGCTTCAAACTCGGTTTTGGCGGGGCCCTGACCTTCGAGCGCGCATTGCGAATTCGCCATTTGGCGCAACAACTCCCCTTGTCCGCTCTGGTTCTGGAAACCGATGCCCCCGACATCCCCCCCCAGTGGCTGTACCGCACAGCCGCGCAGCGGGCGCAGGGTGAGGTGGCCCGCAACGAGCCCGCTGAATTACCCCGGATGGCCGCATGCTTGGCCCAGCTGCGCGGCTTGCCCTTGGCTGAGCTTGCACAATCCACTTCTTTCAATGTGCGCCAGGCTTTGCCTCGCTTGCCCCCATCGCCCACACCATGACGACCTCTCCGCCTGAGCTGCCCCACGCCACTTTGTCCGAAATGAACGGCATCCGTTATTTGCACCTGGGCACGCCCTGGGTGCAAGGTGCCATGCGCATCGCCAAGCCGCTCAAGCTGGAGCTGGACTACATCCGCCGCATGATGGTCTGGATGTTGCTGCGCCCCCAGTCCGACAGCGCCGACCCCCTGGCCTGGCAAGAAACCCACACTGTGCAGTTGGGTCTGGGGGCAGCGGCGATCACGCGGTTTTGCCACCAGGTGTTGGGCACCCGCACCACCGTGATCGAGATCAACCCCGAGGTGATTGCCGCGGCCCACGCCTGGTTTCACCTGCCCCGGGAGGCCAAGCAGCTGAATGTATTTTGGGGCGACGCCGCAGCCTATGTGGCCGAGCCTGCCCACGCGCACAGCGCCGACGTCCTGTGTGTTGATCTGTACGACCACGAGGCTGCCAGCCCGGTGCTGGACAGCGAAGACTTCTACCGCCACTGCCACGCGCTGTTGCGCCCAGGCGGCGTCATGACCGTGAACCTGTTTGGGCGGGACGCCAGCTTCGAGCGCAGCTGGGAACGCATGGCCAGCGCCTTCCAAGCCGAACACATGTTCAGCGTCCAGGCCACCAAAGAGGGCAATACTGTGGTGGGTGCCTTGAAACAACTCAAGTGGCCCGAGCCCGACACCCTTGCCGCGCGGGCCAAAAACATCGAAACTCAGTTCAAACTGCCGGCCCCCAGCTGGTTGAAGATGATTCGTCGTTGATGGACACACCCTCGCCAGCCCATGAACCCTTCTGCCGCTGCCCCTAAGCCCGCTTCCAAGCTGCTGCAACACAACGGGCCCCTGGAGTGGCGCTTGATGCTCAAATGGCTGCGAGCCGACGGCGTCATCACCCCCGAAGACGCTGACCGCACGGCCAAGCGCTTCGCCGCTGGCGACAGTCGACAACACCCCCTGGTTCGCCTAGGCGGGGCGGGCCTGGTGCGAATGGCCGATGGCAAAGCGCTCGATGTCGAGTTGCTCACCCAGTGGTTGGCCCAGCGCTGCGGCATGCCCTACCTGCGCATTGACCCGCTCAAAGTCGATGTGGGTCGTGTGGCTGACGTCATGTCCATCACCTACGCTGAACGGCGCCATGCTTTGCCCATCCAAGTCGGGGCCCGAGAAGTCGTGGTGGCCACCTGCGAGCCCTTCGACATCGCTTGGGTGTCAGAGATCGAGGCGCACACCCACAAGGCGCTGCGCCTGTCCTTGGTCAGCCCGGTTGAGCTGGCGCGCTACACCACCGAGTTCTATACCCTGTCCACCTCGGTGCGTGCAGCGGCCAAAGCGGGTGAAACCTCAGCGCTGGCCAGCTTCGAGCAGCTGGTTGAGCTGGGCCGCAGCAACCGCCAACTCGAGGCCAACGACCAAGGGGTTGTGCAGGTGGTCGATTGGTTATGGCAATACGCCTTTGACCAGCGCGCCTCCGACATTCACCTGGAGCCCCGGCGCGACCTCAGCGCCATCCGCTTTCGCATTGATGGCGTCATGCACACGGTCTACCAATTGCCGCCCGGCGTCATGAATGCCATGGTGGCGCGCATCAAACTTCTGGGCCGCATGGACGTCGTCGAAAAACGCCGCCCCCTGGATGGCCGCATCAAAACCCGCGACCCCAAAGGCGACGAGGTCGAGATGCGTTTATCGACCCTGCCCACCGCGTTCGGCGAAAAAATGGTCATGCGCATTTTTGACCCCGACACCGCGGTCAAGCCCCTCGAAGCCCTGGGCTTCGGCCGCCACGATAGTCAACGTTGGGAAACCCTGGTCAGCAAGCCTCACGGCATCATCCTGGTCACAGGCCCCACGGGCTCCGGCAAAACCACCACCCTGTACTCCACCCTGCGCCGCCTGGCCACGGAAGAGGTCAACGTGTGCACGGTCGAAGACCCGATCGAAATGATCCAACCGGCCTTCAACCAAACCCAGGTGCAAACGGCACTCGAGCTGGGGTTTGCCGAGGGCTTGCGTGCCCTCATGCGCCAAGATCCCGACATCATCATGGTGGGCGAAATCCGCGACCTCGAGACGGCCGAGATGGCCATCCAGGCCGCCCTCACAGGTCACCTGGTGTTCAGCACCCTGCACACCAACGACTCGCCCTCGGCCATCACCCGGTTGATGGACCTCGGGGTACCCGCCTACCTGATCGGTGCGACGGTTGAGGGCATCTTGGCGCAGCGCCTGGTGCGCACCCTGTGCGCCAGTTGCAAGTTGCCCGATGAGTCGGTCACGTCGGACAGCATCAATCTCTTGATCACCCCCTGGCGCATCAATGGCAAGGTCCGAGCCTACAAGCCGGTGGGCTGCCTGGAGTGCCGCATGACAGGCTACCGGGGTCGCGCGGGTCTGTACGAGCTGCTGACTGTGAGTGCCGCCTGCCAGACCGCGATCCACCCCACTTTGGACATGGAGCGCCTGCGCCAACAGGCCCTCAAGGATGGCCTGCGGCCCTTGCGCTTGGCGGGCGCCATGAAAGTGGCTGAAGGGCTCACCACCATGGACGAAGTCTTTCGCGCCACGCCGGCTTGGGGGTGAGGGCCCACACGCGCTGGTCCTCTGTCTCAGTGAATTTCAAAGGTTGAATAGTTGGCACGCCGATGGCGAAGTACACAGGCTGCTGGATTCCCGCCTGCGCGGGAATGACGTGGGGAGATGCCAACCCCTGCACCCGTCACCCCCGCCTGCACCCGTCATCCCCGCCTGCACCCGTCACCCCCGCCCGCACCCGTCATCCCCGCGCAGGCGGGGATCCAGGAGGGTGCCGCAGGCGCCACCTGTTCGTTTTGGCGAAATCAACCTTTCAAATTCACTGTGGCGCGACACTAGGCTGGCTTGCAGAGCAGCCGGTGTTTGAACCTGCACCTGCCAAGCACGAGCCCGACGCGCCAGCTTCAGCAGCGCCCGATCCTTCGTCACAAGCCATTGGGCGCGGTGAGCCAGCGCCAGATCAATGAACTTTTGATCATCCGCATCGGTGCAGCGCAAGGGGCACGAAGCCGCTGCTGGCACCTCCTGGGCCCAGCAAGCCCAAGCCGCCTCAGCGTGCGCCATGTCGGGGTGCCAAGCCTGAATGGCCGGGTAGCGCAGCACGGCAGCCCACTCCGACCTCATCTCCGCGCTGGCAATCCAGCGCCATGCGCCAGCCTCGATCAGAGTCGTCCAGCCCGCGCAAACAGGATCCTTAAAGACCAGCCAATCCAGTATGACATTGGTGTCCAGTACGACGACAGGGCGAGCTTTAGGGGGTGGTGGCGGAGTGTCCAACGGTCTGGCTTGCTGCAAACGGAGCCTCCGAATATAATGGAAAGCTTTTCGGCCCAAAGTGGGTGTTTGCGCTTTTGTGCGCAGGTGCTTGGGGCAGCGTTCAAATCTTTGCGGCCTCACTGACACAGTGGCGTTGCAGGGTAGCAGCCCGCGAGCCGAAGACGCGCAATCCCACCCCCCAAGGCATTGGCCATGGCAGTGGGATTGCAGCCAAGTGACTTCAAACGGGAACAAGTTACCAACATGCCAACCATCAACCAACTCGTGCGTCACGGCCGGGAAACCGAAGTCGTGAAGTCGAAATCTCCTGCCATGCAGGGGAGCCCTCAACGTCGGGGTGTTTGCACCCGCGTCTACACCACCACCCCCAAGAAGCCCAACTCGGCTTTGCGCAAAGTGGCCAAAGTTCGCCTGACCAATGGCTTCGAGATCATCTCGTACATCGGTGGTGAAGGTCACAACCTCCAAGAACACAGTGTTGTGCTGGTTCGTGGCGGTCGCGTCAAAGACTTGCCCGGGGTGCGTTACCACATCGTGCGTGGCTCGCTGGACTCGACCGGCGTCGACGGACGCAACCAGAGCCGTTCAAAGTACGGCACGAAGCGGAAGAAGTAGGGAGAGGACGGCCAAATGCCCCGAAGACGCGTAGTACAGAAGCGCCAGACGGCGCCCGACTCGAAGCACGGCGACGTCATGCTCGGCCGTTTCATCAACGTCGTGATGCGCGACGGCAAGAAGAACACCGCCGAGCGGATCGTCTACGGCGCGTTCGGTGAGATCGAGACCAAGATGCGCAGCGACCCGATGGCGATGTTCCGCCGCGCACTCGAGAACATCCGCCCGCGGCTCGAGGTGAAGAGTAGGCGCGTGGGCGGTGCGACCTATCAGGTGCCCGTCGAGATTTCGCCGATTCGGGCGACGTCACTCGCGATGCGCTGGCTGGTCCAGTACTCGCAGGCGCGCCCGGGCAAGAGCATGCGCGAGAAGCTCGCCAACGAGATCATCGATGCGGCGAACGATCGCGGCGAGAGTGTGAAGAAGCGCGAGGACACGCACCGCATGGCGGAAGCCAACAAGGCGTTCGCGCATTATCGGTGGTAGCCGCAGGCGCTCGAGGGTAGCCGCGGGCGATGGATGCCAGCTGCGGACGCGATTGGAGTCGGTGAGCGAGACGAGCGGGAGTTGTCATGCCGAGAAGCACACAACTCTCCGAGATTCGAAACATCGGCATCATGGCTCACATCGATGCCGGAAAAACGACGACGACCGAACGGATTCTTTTCTACACGGGCGTCAACTACAAGATTGGAGAAGTTCACGACGGCGCGGCCACGATGGACTGGATGCAACAGGAACAGGAACGCGGAATCACGATCACGTCGG
>JANMGB010000069.1:0-8685 GCA_031374415.1 Burkholderiales bacterium | reverse complement strand
GGCCAATGAGCTGGGCCTGACGCTGTCACGGGTCAGCCAGTTGATTGCGCGCGCAGAGAAAATGGTGCAGACAACAGCGGGTTGATCTTGATCTCCGGTGAGTTCGAAATGCTTAGGCCTTTATATTTGAGACCTGACCCCATCTCTTTATGGTCAACCAACCGGTTGAGGGGCTTAGGGCAAGGAGTAGCTCAACAGTGATTTGTTCGGCGGATTGCTGGATTTCCAGACATAGCTCTTGGCGCCGCTTTGAAACACCCGGAAGCACTCGTTGCCGCTGAAGGCTGCCGCGGCGCCGTCGCGGTTGGGAGAGTTCAAGCAAAGTTGATCATGGCGCAGGCTTCGTGTACCCGTGATGCGTTTCCTGTTGCTATCTACCTGGTACAACGAAAAGCTATTTCCCCAGGTCAGTTCGAACTTGAATGGCTGGTCTCCGAGCAGGACATTGAACTCTTGATTGGCGGCGAAATGACGAGCAACCTCCTCCGCCGTCAAGGCACGTTCCCCGCTGACCGGTGCCGCTTGGACGCTTGGTGGGGTCGGTGTGGTGGCTGCTGCCATTTGCTGCTCGCGGTATTTCCCCAAGGCGATTCGGCCTCGCTCTGGCAGCTCACGGATGTATTCGGCAGGGATGGCAAAGTTGAGGTTTTGTCCCTCGTTGAGAGTGGATGAGGTGATGCCGATGAGGCGTCCATTTTCATCAAACAGGCCACCGCCGCTGGAGCCCTGTGAGATGGGTGCGCTGGTTTGAATCAGCTGGCTTCCCGCTTTGCTACGCAGTGAGGAGACCAAACCGTCTGACAAGGTCAGCTCCAGCCCTTTGGGCGCGCCGACGGCGTAGGCCTTTTGCCCCACACGAACGTTGCTCAGTGCGCCAATCTCAACAGCGGGTGCGGGCAAGTCCTTGACGCTTAACAAGCACAGGTCACGGTCGGGATCAGGGGTCAACAGTTGTGCGCCAAACCGTCCATTGCCCAGCTTGATATCGACGGTTTTAGCTTGGCGCAGAACGTGGCAGTTGGTGATGACGCGCTGGTTGTCAATGACGACACCGCTGCCTGTCATTTGAAGACCACCCTCACCAAAGTTCAACACCAACACGACGCTGCGAGAGACCTTGTCGAAGAGCTTGTCGGGCTCCATGGCGGACACATTGCCGGTCGTACCCACCAAGAGGCCGGCGAGCGTGAGAAGGCCAAGCGTATAAGCTCGGTGGCACACAGGGATAAAACGCAGCGTCATTGGCACCGTGCTCATTTGGCAGGCAACAGACCCTTGAGGTCGTTCATGTTGTTGGTTGGGCTGTTGTTACCGCTACGGAGCAGATCTTTGAGAGCGTCCATGCCCTGCGGGCTGGTCACGTTGGTCGAACCTGTATCGTACCGAATGCTGGCTGTTTGGAGGGACGGGAAGCGCTGTGCAGCGAGCGGGATGTCGCGTTGTCGCTCATCAACACGCAAGGTAACGTAACGGTTGTTCGCCCTGAAATGGGTGTGCAGATTTCCGATATAGACCGCTTGACCAGCGATGACCTTGAATCTGCCCTCGATGGGCTTGGTCGACAGGACCGTGTAGCCAGGCTTGACGGTGGACCAGCCGTTGACATGGTATTCACCGGCAGGCAACTCGATGGCGTACAGCTGCCCGTCGGGTCGCAGCGGAACCGACCCGATGTCGGCTGTCCAACTGCCTGGGCTGAGTTTGGGGTCAGGCGAATAGCGGCGAGCGATGAGCTGGGTGACGAGATTGGACTCCACGTTGCGCAGTGCGTAGGTCACTGCGTTGTAGCTGTCGTCACTGCTGAAGTAAGTGGCCGAGACAAGCAATACCCCGCGGCCAGACTGGGGGGAAAGCTGGTAGCTGGGGGCGATATTGACGGCGGCGCAACCTGAGAGGGACAGGAGTATGGCGGCCCAGAGGAAGAAGCGGTAGATGTATTGGAAACTCATGGGTAAAACAAGGCCAATGAAAAGCACGATCAGGTTAATCCAAAATGCCCATCATCCTGGCCACCGCTTCGTGAAGAAATTTTACTTTATGAGGGGTGGAGCCTATGAAGTCGGCGGTTTCGCGTCCAATGGCTTTAGTGAGCTTTTACCGCGCGGCTACTCGATGCCAGCTGGTCTACGGATTAAGGCGCACAGAATGGGGTCAGGTCTCAAATATAAAGGCCGAAGTATTTCGACCTCTCTGGAGATCAAGATCAACCCGCTCTTGTCTGCGCCACTTTCTCTGCACGCGCAATCAACTGGCTGACCCGTGACAGCGTCAGGCGCAGCTCATTGGCCAAGTCCGTCATGCTCATGCCGCTGGGGCGCTTGTGGGGGTTTCTATTTGAGACCCCGTCTATTGCATTTACTTTCGTTGAAAACTGGGAACTCCATCATGAACAAGAAACGATATGGCGTGGTTCAAAGCAGATTTCAACTATCGTTTTCGGCCTCTCGAACAGGCTCGGACGTTTCAATCTAAAGGGCATCAAGCCGACGCCGAGCCGTCTGCGTGCTGAGTTCGCCAACGCACAGACGTCGGCTTCACACCTGGGCATGCTTGCAATTCATCCTAGGGACTCGGCATACGGTCGGCACTGCCGCCGTCCGCTTGGCCCCCGCAGCCGACGAAAGGGACCGAACCCATGGAGCGGACAAACAGTGAGCGGCTGCTCTTCACCGCCAACCAGCTCACCACCAAGCTGAGTGACAACGACCGGGAGGCTGCCGCGCCGCAGCCTGAGGGTGCGCTGCGCAAGCTGGCTTTCGTGCGCGCGCTGCGGGCCGTGGGGCAGGTCGAGACGGCCCCGTATCTCGACGCGGCCGCCGGGCTCGCGCGGGTGCCGGCGCAGCGGCTGGTCGGGATCACCGATCAAGTGGCGGCAGTGCGCGGCGTCCAGCGCACCAGCGCATTCGACATGGTGCGCGAGGCCTTCGCCAACCAGATCAAGGTATCGCCCATCGGTCGGCTCCACCTCGAGCGGCTGGAGATGTACCCGGCCGGCGTAGAACGTGGCGAACTTGTCTTCACCGTGCCAATGGCGCCCGGCGAGACCGTGACGGTATCGCACATGGAATGGTCGACGTCCTCCCAAACCTACGAAAACATCGTTCAGGACCCCTTCGAAAGCTACAGCGGACGTGGCGTGGCCGAGAAGACGGACGCGTCGATGTCGACGGAGAACGAGGCCAAGCAGCCCGATTCGCTCAGCTTCGGCGCCACCCTCACTGGCAGCTATGGCCCAGTGTCGCTGACCACCACCCTGGCGATCAACAATAGCAACGAGACCCGCGACGCGCTCAGTCAGCACTTCGATCCACCAGATCAAGGAAGTGACAGAGAACGCCTCCGCCCGGGCACGCCAGGAGCACAAGGTCTCCGTCAAGCGTGGGCTATCTATTCCTCAAAGGTACCTTGCAGTAGACCTCGGCCCTGCCTTTTCCCCGGCGTGTCAGACCCAGTGGCGCACGTCCAATCACTGCCGCTATGCGCGCGGCAACAGAGTTTGCCAGCAGCAACACCGCAAAGAGAGAAGCCATGACAGATCCGAACATCGCTCGCATTCGCTCGCACCCGCTATACCAGGAGCTTCGCAGCCGGCGCAACCGCGTTGGTTGGACGCTGACGGTGCTGATGCTCATGGTCTACTACGGCTTCATCGCGCTGATCGCTTTCGACAAACCGTTTCTCGCCCGGCCGCTGGGCGCCGGTGTGACGACGTTGGGCATCCCGATAGGTGTCGGCGTCATCGTCTTCACCGTGCTGATCGTCGGCTATTACGTGCGCCGCGCCAACGGCGAGTTCGACACGCTGACCGCAGGCATCCTGAAGGACGCCGTCAAATGAAAGCCCTGCTCCGACCCGGCCTGGCCGTGCTCGCCACGGCCTTCACGACGATCGCCTTCGCCGCCGGCCCCGATCTCGGCAGCGTCGCCAAGCAGCCAACCAACTGGATGGCGATCGGCATGTTCGCGCTGTTCGTCGCCGTCACGCTCTGGGTCACCAAGTGGGCGGCGGCCAAGACGCACTCAGCCTCCGACTTCTACACCGCGGGTGGAGGCATCACTGGCTTTCAGAACGGCTTGGCGATCGCCGGCGACTTCATGTCTGCCGCGTCCTTCCTTGGCATCACCGCGGCGGTGATGGCGACCGGGTTTGACGGGCTGATCTACGCGATAGGCTTTCTGGTGGGCTGGCCGATCATCACCTTCATGATGGCCGAGCGGCTGCGCAACCTCGGTAAGTTCACCTTTGCAGACGTGGCTGGCTATCGTTTCCAGCAGGCGCCGATCCGCACGTTCGCAGCGTCGGGCACTTTGGTAGTCGTCGCGTTCTACCTGATCGCGCAGATGGTTGGCGCGGGCCAGTTGATCAAACTGCTGTTCGGGCTGGAATACTGGGCGGCAGTGGTGATCGTCGGTGGCCTGATGATGGTGTACGTGCTTTTCGGGGGCATGACAGCCACCACCTGGGTGCAAATCATCAAGGCGGTGATGCTGCTGTCGGGCGTCACCTTCATGGCGATCGCGGTGATGTCGCAGTTCAACTTCAGCCCCGAGCAACTTTTCGCCAAGGCCGTCGAGGTCAAGACCGCGATCGCGGCCAATGGCGGCGCAGCGCCCGACGCCGCGGCACAAAAAGGCTTGGCCATCATGGCACCGGGCGGCTTCGTCAAAGACCCGATCTCGGCCATTTCGTTCGGTATGGCGCTGATGTTCGGCACCGCCGGGCTGCCGCACATCCTGATGCGCTTCTTCACCGTGCCCGATGCCAAGGAAGCGCGCAAATCGGTTCTCTGGGCGTCGACCTGGATCGGCTATTTTTATCTGCTGATCTTCATTATCGGCTTTGGCGCGATCACGCTGGTGCTTACGAACCCCGAGTTCGCCGACACCGCGAAAGGTGTGATCCACGGTGGCGCCGGCACAGCCAACATGGCGGCGGTGCTGGTAGCGAAGTCGGTCGGCGGCAACATCTTCTACGGCTTCATCTCGGCGGTGGCGTTCGCCACCATTCTGGCCGTCGTGGCGGGGTTGACGCTGTCGGGAGCGTCAGCCGTGTCGCACGACCTGTATGCGACGGTCTTCAAGAAAGGCAATGCCGACAGCGCATCCGAGCTGCGAGTGTCGCGCATTACCACGGTCGCGCTTGGCATCGTCGCGGTGCTGCTCGGCATCATCTTCGAGAAGCAGAACATCGCGTTCATGGTCTCGCTGGCCTTCGCGGTGGCCGCGTCGGCAAACTTCCCGGTGCTGTTCCTGTCGGTGTTGTGGCGCGACTGCACAACGCGCGGCGCGGTGATTGGCGGCTTCCTCGGGTTGATCTCGTCAGTGGGGTTGACCATCGTGTCGCCGCCGGTCTGGGAGGCGACGCTGGGCCACCCCGCCGGCTCGGCGCTTTTCCCGTACACCTCGCCGGCCTTGTTCTCGATGGCCATCGGTTTCGCAGGCATCTGGATTTTCTCGCTGCTCGACCGCAGCCCGCGGGCGCGCGAGGAGCGTGCCGCCTTCGAGGCCCAACAGGTGCGCTCGGAAACCGGATATGGCGCCTCGGGAGCATCCGGGCACTGATCACCGACACGTCGCGCCCTGGATCCCGACGCATGAGGGGGTCAAGACGCATGAGGGGGTCAGGTCTCAAATATAAAGGCCTAAGTATTCTGAACTCTCTGGGGATCAAGATCAGCCCGCTGTTGTCTGCACCACTTTCTCTGCACGCGCAATCAACTGGCTGACCCGTAACAGCGTCGGGCCCAGCTCATTGGCCAAGTCCGTCATGCTGATGCCGCTGGGGCACTTAGGGGGTTTATATTTGAGACCTGACCCCATTTTTTCGGTGGCGTGGACACCCGCGAGATCAGCTCGCAAACGCTGGAAAGCCAACGCACACCCGGCCTGTACTTCATTGGCGAAGTCCTCGATGTCACAGGCTGGCTGGGCGGCTACAACTTTCAGTGGGCCTGGGCCAGCGGGGCCGCATGCGCCCGCGCACTGGCCGCAGCAATGCCAACACCCAGGAACTAAACCTCACATTTCCCCCACTCAAGAGAATCCACACATCGCCAGGCGATGACGGAGCGTTTCGCCGACGACCTTGAATTAATATGAGGAGCTGAGCGGCCTGAAGCGTGGCCTGATCGCGTCGAATAGGGAACCAGCTGTGCGCAGAATTTCCATCAGCGGGCATGTCCCAGCGATTCTGAGACCCCGACAACAGCCCAACACTGTTGCGCAACCGTCAAGCGCAACATCCCCGGGCCAAGCAGGAGCCCCATCTGGCGCCAGTAGCCAGGGGCAGAGCCGTGAGATTCACCTGGGTTTTTTCAAGATAAAAGTTCGCCCTCCTGAAGGGGGTGCCTCGGCTGGACCGGGCGCCGGCTCGGGAGTCACGCAAAACGTTGCCAACCTCAGGGACAAAGTCCCCCCACCCGCTACGTCGAGCGGTGCATTGGCCTCCTCGTTGGAGGAGCGACTGCAGGCGCTGAAGGATCGACCCCCAGCCACCGTCAACGAGAAGCAGCCCAAGAAGGTGCGATTTGCTGACGAGCAGCAGCTCAGGAGCCAAGTCAACCCTCAAAAGACAGGGGCTTCGCTGGAGGAACGGCTGCAGGGATTGCGGCGACCACAGAATGAGACCGTGGAAGCGCCAAAGGACCACGGGCGATCTTCGGTTGAGCGCGGCGAGGCAACGCCTAACCCTCACCAGACAAGGGCTTCGCTGGAGGAGCGGCTGCAGGGATTGCGGCGACCACAGAATGAGACCGTGGAGGCGTTGAAGGACCGCGGGGGATCTTCGGTTGAGCGCAGCGAGGCAGCTCCCGCGCTCGACGCGGAGGATGATGGCGGCGATGAGATCGTCTGGTCCCCAGTCATCGTCCAGCCCAAGATACAGCCTCATGACGAGCAGCCGCTCAGGAGCCAAGTCAACCCTCAACAGCCAGGGGCTTCGCTGGAGGAACGGCTGCAGGGGTTGCGGCGACCACAGAATGAGACTGCGGAAGCGCCGAAGGACCACGGGCGATCTTCGGTTGAGCGCAGCGAGGTAGCTCCCGCGCCCGACGCGGAGGATGATGGCGGCGATGAGATCGTCTGGGCCCCAGTCATCGTTCAGCCCAAGATACAGCCTCATGACGGGCAGCCGCTCGAGAGCCAGGGCAGCCCTCATCAGACAGGGGTTTCGCTGGCGGAGCTGCAGAGGTTGCGGCGACCACAGAATGAGACCGTGGAGGCGCCGAAGGACCACGGGCGATCTTCGGTGGTAGCTCCCGCGCTCGACGCGGAGGATGATGGCGGCGATGAGATCGTCTGGTCCCCAGTCATCGTTCAGCCCAAGATACAGCCTCATGACAAGCAGCCGCTCAGGAGCCAAGTCAGCCCTCATCAGACAGGGGTTTCGCTGGCGGAGCGACTGCAGGCGTTGCAGCGGCTGCCGAATGCTGACACCGTGGAGCCGCTGGATGACCAGCTGCAAGCCCTGGAGGAGCGACTGCGGGCGTTGGGGGAACCACGGCCGGCTGGACCCGGGAGTGTTGGATAAACGGAGGCCAGGCACGGGTCCCATTGCCTCCCCATCAAACCACATGCATCGATTCGAGGACGGCGCTTGGGGGCTCTGCTGGAATGATGCGATGATGGGCGAGCGGGCTGCGGAGTAGCCTGATCCTGTTGTATAAGGAACGAGCTGTGCGGAGAATTTCCATCCAAGGGCATGTCCCCGCGATTTTGAGGCCCCAACAACAGCCCAACACGGCCGCCCGACCGCCAAGCGCAACGTCTACAGGCCTAGCTGGAGCGCCCTCTAGCGCCAGTAGCGAGGGGCAGGGCCTTGAGATTCACCCTCGTGAAGGGGGCACCTCGGCTGGACCGGGGGCCGGCTCGGGAGTCCCTCACAGCGTCGCCAACCTCAGGGGCCAAGTTACCCCTCGAGATACGTCGACTGGTGCGGGGGCGTTGGAGGGGCGAGGGCGATCTTCGGTGGAGCGTGCGGAGGCAGTTCCTCGGCTCGACACGCAGGACGATGGCGGCGATGAAATCGTCGGGCATGAAGCCATCTTCAACGAGGCGCAGCCCATGGCGAGGCAACATGATGAGCCGTTGCGTGGGGGCCAAGTCACCCCTCGTGACCAGGCGACCGAGCAACTGGCCCGGGGCCAGACCATGGCTCGGAACGTTGCCTACCAAGTGCGGAGTTGTGAGTCCTCGATCAGGCAGCTCGATGAGCATGCACTGCAGGTGTTGAGGCGACCGCCGAATGGCGAGGCTGTGGCGGCGTTGGAGGGGCAAGGGCGATCTTCGGTGGAGCGTGGCGAGGCAGTTCCTCGGCCCGACACGGAGGACGATGGTGGCGATGAAATCGTCTGGAATCCTGCCATCGTTAACGATCAGCAGCCCAAGGCAAGGCAACATGATGAGCAGCTGCGCAGGGGCCAAGTCACCCCTCTAGAGACGTCGACCGGTGCGGGGGCGTTGTCGTTGGAAGAGCGACTGCATCCGGCGCTGTCGCCTCTTCCGAGGGCTCAGTTGCTTACCTTGCGCGAGCGAGCAAAGAGATGGGGTCAGGTCTCAAATATCAACCCCCAAGCGCCCTGTTTTCCGCTAGAGTTTCGCCATGTCTCGCCCCCTGCGTATCGAGTTCCCCGGTGCCGTTTACCACGTCACATCCCGTGGCGACAGGCGGGAGCCTATTTTTGACGAC
>JANMGB010000050.1:0-1513 GCA_031374415.1 Burkholderiales bacterium | reverse complement strand
CAGCAGACCGACGCACGCGATGATCAGCGTGACGCCGCTGACCAGAATCGTGTGGCCCGCCGACGACAGCGCGTCGGCGAGCACGTGCCGGCGAACGCGACGCCGTTGGCGCCCTGACGATGTGCTTCTGCATTGCAATGTCAGTCAAAGTCGAGCGCCGTCGACACCTCGCTCAATCATCACGACGCCGCGGCCGTTCAAGAGCGGGCGCATCGCGTTTGCTCAGACTGACGAGTTCAAGCACACTCGAGAAGTACTCTGCCCTGCGGAACGGAAGTGACAAGCGAGGAAAAACTCAAACGTCATTCAGTCAGTTGGAGAGTTGGCCGCAATCAGCAGACGCGCGCACGTTTGCAATCAAAAGTCCTCGGGCAGCGGCATCGTCAGCAGCGTCGGGCACACAGCGAGCAGCAAGTCGCTGCTCTCGTCGGCGCGTCCGTCGCCGACGCTGGCCAGCATGGCGCGCACAGCAAGCAGCTGCTGGCAGCAGTGCGACGCGAGCTCGGTGCGGCACGCATCGAGCATCGCTCTCGACGCACCGCTGCTGCGACGCAAAGCGCACAACCGCGCGCACGGCACCGTACACGGGCGTCGCTGCATGTTCGAGTTTGCCGAGCGTCAGATCCTTGATGTGCACGGCAGTGGTGTTCTGGACGCGCGCAAGCAACGCCTGCGGCTGCTGAGCGCGCGAGCCGACGTCAGCGTCGAGAGCGCCGATTTCGAAACGGCGGCGCCACTGCGACACCTCGCGCTCGCACTCGAGAAAGTCGAACAGCACGGCGCCGCCCTCGAGCAGAACATGCAGCGACTCGAAAGGCGCCGCCGACGACGCCGCCAGGATCGACGAGCGCAGGAACGCGTAGAGCGCGCTGCGTTGCTTTGCGTCGTCGCCCACGAGCAGCGCGCCAGCTTGCTGGCCGATCATGTCGAGCGCGCGCGGCGATCTCGGAAATGTTTCACGGCAGTGATCAACTCCCACTTGGCCCACATGCGAATCGAGTTCTCGTGCACCGCCTCGTCGATGATTTGAAGTGTCACAAACGCGGGAAGGCCGAGATCCTGCAGGCCAATGCAGATCTCGGTGGCACGCTCTCGGATCATGCCGATGTGCGTCGTGGCGGCGAGGATTTCGTTGACACGGCGCGCGCACTGTTTGGCACTGGCGTAGGTGCGCTCAAACGTCAACCCGGCGATCGTTGGAAGTGGGTTTCCGTAAAGCTGCAGAGAGGAGAATAAGTCAGGGACGAGATCAAGAGGACCCAAGAGTCGCACATAGAGGAGCGTGAGCTTCGGCAACTGGCCCAGCTCGAAAGGCAGCCATTTGAGCTGATTGTTGTAGACCTAGAGAACAAATTGAGGTCAGATCATGATCCAGTCAACTCGAATCTCGCACCGAGAGCACCTCGAGCTGTGTGAGCTGGCCGATTTCTGCAGGGAGCGACGTGAGCTGGTTCTCGCCGACCTGAAAGCACGACGCAGGGTCAGATCACGATCCGCCTGCCTCGAGTGTCAA
>JANMGB010000048.1:0-12352 GCA_031374415.1 Burkholderiales bacterium | reverse complement strand
CCTCCAGTTGCTCTCCACCCCGCTTCGCAGCGACGCAGTTACTCTCGGCTACGGGGTCATGGCTTGCCCCGACACGGACTTCCACCGTGCTGATTGCACGCCTTCACGGGCGCACGATTCCCGCCTGCGCGGGAATGACATGGAGAGATGCCAAACCCTGCCCCCGTCATCCCCGTCATCCCCGTCATCCCCGTCATCCCCGCGCAGGCGGGGATCCAGGAGGGTGCCTCAAGAGCAACATCCCCGCGCACTGCATTCCCGCAACCTCAGCTTGCCCATGCACCACCTGTCCGCTTTGGCGCAATCAACCTTTGAAATTCACTGAGACGGAGTACCAGTGTCGCGTCACCAGGCTCAAGTACCGACACTCACCCCCGCGGCGTAGGCCTGCTCATCAGCGTGGTAGCTGGAGCGCACCATGGCCCCCACAGCGGCATGCGTGAAGCCCATCTTGTGGGCTTCTTGCTCAAACATGCGGAAGGTGTCGGGGTGCACGTAGCGCAGCACGGGCAGGTGGTGACCGCTGGGGGCCAGGTACTGGCCCAGGGTGAGCATGTCAATGTGGTGCTCACGCATGTCACGCATGACCTGCAGAATTTCTTCATCTGTTTCGCCCAGTCCGACCATGATGCCGCTCTTGGTCGGCACATCGGGGGCGAATTCTTTGAAGCGCTTGAGCAGGTTCAGGCTGTAGGCGTAGTCTGAGCCGGGGCGCACGCTTTTGTACAAGCGTGGCACGGTCTCCAGGTTGTGGTTCATCACGTCGGGTGGCACCGCCTTGAGGATGTCCAGCGCGCGGTCCATGCGGCCGCGGAAGTCGGGCGTCAAAATCTCAATGCGCGTCTCGGGGCTGAGCGCACGGACTTGCTCAATGCATTCTTTGAAATGGCCGGCGCCGCCGTCGCGCAGGTCATCGCGGTCGACGCTGGTGATCACCACGTACTTGAGCTTCAGGGCCGCAATGGTCTTGGCGAGGTTGGCGGGCTCGTCCTTGTCCAGGGGGTCGGGGCGGCCATGGCCTACGTCACAAAATGGGCATCGGCGTGTGCACTTGTCACCCATGATCATGAAGGTGGCCGTGCCTTTGCCAAAGCACTCGCCGATGTTGGGGCAGGAGGCCTCTTCACACACGGTGTGCAGCTTGTGCTCGCGCAAAATTTGTTTGATCTCATAAAACCGCGTGCTGGGCGAGCCCGCCTTGACGCGAATCCAGTCGGGCTTCTTGAGGGTTTCGGCGGGAATGATTTTGATCGGGATGCGCGAGGTTTTGGCCTGCGATTTTTGCTTCGCGGTGGCGTCAAAGGTCTCGGCGCTTTGCGCCTCACGGATCACGTTGTGGGTGGCCATGGAAAAACTTTCTGCGGTGTGACGAGGTGGTAAACGGATGCGGCCAACGCAGCGAGTCCTCAGGGGCTGAGGTGCGAGGCCAGGGTGTTGGCCAGCCGCTGTGCCACCTCGGCGGGATGAATCTGGACGCCCAGTGTAGCCAAGTCCACCGTCTGCAGGCCCGGGTAGCCACAGGGGTTGATGCGGGAAAATGGCACGAGATCCATGGCCACGTTCAAGGCCAAGCCGTGATAAGTGCAGTGGCGACTGACTTTAAGCCCCAAGGCTGCGATTTTCCCTAGGCCCGCAAAGGCCTCGTCCCCGCGCCGGACACCCAGTCGATCACGTGGAGCAGCCTGTTCAAGAGGGGCGTGGCTGAAGGGGTCGTCAAGGCGCACGTAAATGCCCGGCGCACCGGGCACCCGGTGGCCGGTGACACCCACATGCTCAAGGGTCTTGAGCAGGCTGTGTTCGAGGCGATAGACGTACTCTTTGACGAAAATACCCAAGCGCTGAAGGTCGATCAAGGGGTAAGCCACGACCTGCCCCGGCCCATGGTAGGTGACTTGGCCACCCCGGTTGGTGAGCACCACAGGGATATCTCCCGCATCCAACACATGAGACGCCTGCCCTGCCACGCCTTGCGTAAAAACGGGAGGGTGCTCGCACATCCAGAGCTCATCAGCAGTTTCAGCACTGCGCCCCTGCGTGAATGCGCGCATGGCCTCCCAGGTCGGGAGGTAGGCCACCTGCCCCAGGTTCAAGACGTTCACATTCACAACACCTTGCGCACCAGGGGGTGCGTGCTCAAAGTGCGGTAGAGCTCATCAAGTTGCACCCGGCTGGTGGCCGTGATGGTGACGGTGACGCTGAGGTACTTGTGCGCCGAGCTCGTGCGGGTTTCAATGCCTTCGGGGCCGAGTGAGGGATCAAACTGCGTGGCGATGTTGACCACGGCCTCCGTGAAGCCGTCGACGTTCATGCCAATGACCTTGATGGGAAACTGGCAGGGGTACTCAATCAAAGACTGTTCGGGTGGAATATCGCGCATGTGAGCCTGACAACAGTTGGAAATATCCTATTTGATCCACAAGCGGATGGCATCCCACATGCGTCCGAACAAGCTGGCCTGGTCCACGGGCTCCATCACGACCAAGGGCACCTCAGCCAGGACAGCGCCAGTGGCACTGGTCACCTTGACCGAGCCCACGCGCTGGTCCTTGCTCAGCGGAGCGACCAGAGGGTCGGTACGTTGCAGCTGGGTTTGCAGTTTTCCACTGTCGCCCTTGGGCACGCTGACGACCACTGAGCGAGCGGCACGCAGACGCACCTCCTTGGTGGCACCCTTCCAGACCTCGACGGTCGTGATCGCCTTGTCGGCCTCAAACAAGCTGATGGCATCGAACGCTTGGTAGCCCCAGTTGAGCAGCTTTTGGCTCTCACTGGCGCGCGCTTCCATGGAGGTGGTATTGAGCACCACGCTGAGCAAACGGCGGCGGCCGTTGGGGAATTCGCGCTGCGCACTGGCAATCAAACAGTAACCGGCCGCCTCGGTGTAGCCGGTTTTCATGCCGTCCACAGTGGGGTCGCGACGCAACAGAAGATTGCGGTTGGGCTGTGCGATGTTGTTGTACTTGAAGTCTTTGATCGAGTAGTAGGTGTAGTACTCGGGGAAGTCACGGATGATGCGGGTGGCAATAAAAGCCAGATCGCGGGCCGTGCTGGCATGGCCCGGCTCGGTCAGGCCCGTGACGTTCTTGAAGGTGGTGTTTTTGAGACCAAACGCCTGGGCTTGACGGTTCATCATGGCCACGAATTGCTCCAGCGTGCCGCCCACTGCTTCGGCCAAGGCCACCGAGGCGTCGTTGCCGCTTTGAACGATCATGCCGCGCAACAGTTCTTCGACTTTGGGGGTCATGGTCGTGTCAATGAACATCAGCGAGCCACCACCCTTGCGCTCTTCCCAAGCCCGTTTGGACACCGACACGGTTTGCTCCAGGGTGAGTTTTTTGTCGCGCAGAGCCGCAAACACCACATAGGCGGTCATCAATTTGGTGAGTGATGCCGGATCGGCCGGCGCATCGGCGTTGCGCTCAGCCAGGGTTTGATTGCTGGTCAGATCGAACAACACAAAGCTGCGGGCGGCGATCTCGGGCGGCTGAATGGCTTGGGCTTGGGTCAGACTGGTCAAACACAAACCCAAAAGCAAAATCCATACTCGTTTCATGACGACAGTCTCTTGTTGGTGAAATAGGTGGGCGTGACGTGAGGGCCTGTAGGACACCACGCTCAAGGAACGGCAGGCGCACGCAGTTGCTGGCCCAGCACGCTTTTGAGCAAGCCCAACTGGCCATGGAAAAAATGTCCCACGCCGGGAAATACGATCACGGGCAGGTTTTGTGGCCGGGCCCAATCGAGGGTCGCGGACAAGGGAACGACATCATCCGCCTCACCGTGAATGACCAGGCTGTTGGCAGGCACATCGGCCATTCGTTGGCGTTGCGTCGAGGGGCCGACCAGCACCAAGCGGCTGGGCTGCTGCGCAGGCGGCAAGAGCGTGCGGGCTTGCGCCGCCACATAGGCCCCAAACGAAAAGCCAGCCAACATGAAGGGCAGTTCGGGGTCGTGCTGGGCGTGAATCACGGCCAAAGCGTCGTCGACTTCGCCACGGCCGTCGTCCCAAGCGCCTTCAGAGACCCCTACACCGCGGAAATTGAAACGCACGCTGCGCCAACCCCATTGCAAAAAGGCACGGGCGATGGTTTGTACGACCTTGTTGTCCATCGTCCCGCCATGCTGCGGGTGGGGATGACAGATCACGACCACGCCCTGAGGCGTGCAGGACGGCGTGTCCAGGGCGCAATCCAAGGCACCGGCGGGGCCAGCCAGTAACTGACGAACAGTGTTTGAATTCATGGGGTCGGTCACCCTCGGGTCAGTGATGTCAGCGGCCCACGTGGGGCGGCAAAAGCAAACGCTCAACCACTTGGCCCGCTTTGAGGTGAGAGTCCACGATCTCATCGATGTCAGACTCATCGACGAAGGTGTACCACGTCCCTTCGGGGTAGACCACAGCCACCGGCCCGCCTGCACAGCGGTCCAGACAACCTGCCTTGTTCACCCTCACCCCCCCTGCGCCGCTCAATTGCTCGGCTTTGATGCGGCTTTTGCAATGGTCAAACCCCGCCTGGGCGTCGTGCTGCGAGCAGCTGTCTTCGCCACCCACACGTTGGTTGAGGCAGAAAAAAATATGACGTTTGTAGTAGCTCATTGGCAGATTCTAAGTCGGGGTCGTTGATGTCTGGGAGGCTGCTTGGCCTGGGGTTGCATCGCCACGCTGCAGCGTTGTCGGCCCACGCCCTGGGTATCGCCCTGCCACCAAGCTCATCAGGTAGGCCATGGCCACGAAAGGCCAAAACCAACCGACCCATTGGGCCGCACCGTGAAAGCGAATAAAGCGGCCCTGCTCCCAACTTTGCAAGTTGAGCGCAAAGTAAGGGTCGCTGGGCGCCTGCGTCACCAAGGCCACCAGAGCCGCCAACATCATCAACCCCACTGCGGCTGCAGCCCGACGTGACGCCCACGACAACAAAAACGCCAGCACACTGGCGGTGGTCACCGCCCACCAAGCCACCGGGGTGGCCCAGGTCCAGGCGTGTTCTGGGCCAAAACTCAATGCGCTCGACATTGACGTGGTCGAGACACCCGCCACCAACATGGCCAGCAGCAAAATGCGGCGACGCCAACCGGCGTTCGAAATCGCAAGCACCAAGCAGCAGGGGCCCAACAAACCCAGCGCAATCAACACAAACTCGCCCGTGGGCGTGAGTGCACGCAACACCGGTGGGGGCATCCAGGCCAGAGCCCAATCGGCCAACGCTGTGTCGCTCAACCACTCCACCAAGCCTTCGCGGATACGCTCGACCACTTGGCCCATGGCAAACGGAAACGACAAGGGGAACAGCAAACCCACAGGCCAGACACAAAGCAGCGCCATGCCCCCCGCACTGGGCTGCGTGAACCAGCGCTCGCGAACAGTTTGCCAACGGGAAATGCCCCCTCGGTGGTGCAACAACCAACCCATCGCAGCACCGATCAGCGCGCCACCCGTGTTGAGCAAGCCGTCCAAATTGGAGGGCACGCGTTGGGGCAGGAAGTTTTGCAAAAATTCGAGCGTCAATGACAGGGTGGCGCCAAGCAATGTCGCCACCACGAACGCCACCGGGGACCGCCAAGACTGACGAATCAAGGCAATGAACGACAGGAAGCCCAAGGGGGCGTAGCCCAGCCAGTTCGCGACCAAATCAAAGAAGGTCCAGTAAGTGGGAGGCGGCTGAACCAAAAACAACAACACACCTGCGCTACCGACCCGCCAGCCCACGAAGGGGTACAAGCTGGCATAGACCACCAAACCAGCGTAGGCCAGAGCCAACAGGCCCGCTGAGCTGGGGTACCTGGCGGGCGCCGGCTGAGGCGGGGGCTCGGTACGGCGGCGCCAGCGGATCACGGCTCAGAAAGGCTTAACGATCACCAAGATCACCGCCGCAGCAAACATCACGACGGCCAGCTCATTGAACCAGCGGTACCAACGCTCACTGCGCCGGTTGGTGAACTGCTCAAATCGCCGCAACATGCCACGGCACGCGTGGTGATAGCCAATGGTCAGCACGACCACGGCCAACTTGGCGTGCAACCAGCCGTTGCCCGGCCCCTTGCCCACGCCAAAATACAACCACAGCAACACGCCCAGAGCCAGCCCAGGCCACATCAATAAACTGGCGAAACGATGCAGGCGCCGAGCCATCAACAACAAACGCTCCCGCTCGGCATGCGAGTCGGGTGGGACGGAACACAAATTGATGAACAAGCGCGGCAAGTAAAACAAGCACGCAAACCAGCTTGCCACAACGATGAGGTGAAGGGCTTTGACCCCAAGGTAAAGACTGTCCATGGCCCGATTATTAACCCAGGAGCTTGAAGCAGGCCGCCTTGCGGAGAGACGACCACGACACACACCCCACAAAAAAAAGCCCCGGTTTCTGAACCAGGGCCGCAAAGCCTTGACGCGTTTATCGCGAAAAGGCGCCTGCTTAGGGAGGAAAAGCAGGGCCATGAGAGCCTTGCGACTATCATGGCTCGATCATTTTAGCTCTTGCTTTGCGGCTTCCTCTGGGCCCGCAGGCAGGCCACCCAAGCAAGCACGCCATGGCAAACCTCTCCCCCCAACCTGCCCCCTTTCCTTTCAGCCGCCCACGGCGCCTGCGCGCCCACGCTTTCTCTCGGTCGCTCGTCCAAGAACATCACTTGCGAGCCCAGGATTTGATCTTGCCCGTCTTTGTGCTTGATGGCAGCGGTCAAAGCCAGGCTGTGGCCTCGATGCCGGGCGTGTCGCGCTTGAGCCTGGATCGCCTCTACCCGGTGGCCGAGTCGTGTGTGGCGCATGGCATTCCCGTGATGGCCTTGTTTCCGGTGATCGACCCCGCACTCAAGTCGCCCGATGGTCAAGAGGCGCTCAACCCGCAAGGCTTGGTGCCTCGTGTGGTGCAGGCCTTGAAGCAACGCTTCCCCGAGTTGGGTTTGATGACCGACGTGGCCCTCGACCCCTACACCAGCCATGGCCAAGATGGCTTGCTCGACGCCAATGGCGACATCATCAACGACGACACCGTCGCCCAACTCACACACCAGGCTTTGATGCAGGCCCAGTCGGGCGTGGACATTGTGGCCCCCAGCGACATGATGGACGGCCGCATCAAGGCCATCCGCCAGGCCTTGGAGGCCAACAGCCTGATCCACACTCAAATCATGGCCTACAGCGCCAAGTACGCCAGCGCGTTTTACGGGCCGTTTCGCGAGGCGGTGGGCTCAGCGTCGAACCTGGGCAAGGGGAACAAAAAAACCTATCAGATGGACCCCGCCAACACCGACGAGGCCCTGCGCGAAGTGGCCCTGGATATTCAGGAGGGGGCTGACATGGTGATGGTCAAACCGGGCATGCCCTACCTGGACATCGTGCGGCGAGTGAAAGAGACCTTTCAAGTGCCCACCTTCGCCTACCAAGTCAGCGGCGAGTACGCCATGCTCAAGGCTGCCGCAGCCAATGGCTGGCTTGATCATGACGCGGTTTTACTGGAGTCTTTGTTGGCCTTCAAGCGCGCTGGCGCGGACGGCGTACTCACCTACGCCGCCCTGCAAGCCGCATCGCTGCTGGCCCGCGCGTGATCACGTCCAGATCCTGAGGCCTTCCCATGCGCATTTTCCACATCACTGGAGATCAATTCACCGAGCTCGATAGCTTGCCCAGTGAGCGCCCCACGCTGGGCTATTTGTGGGTGGGTTGCGCGCGTCGTGAGTTTGAGGTGCATGCGGCGAACTTGCAGGGCTCGTTGCAGCAGTGGACGGGCGGGCAATTGGTCGATCTGCACGTAGCCGACTTGCTGAACAATCAGCTGCCCTCGCATTTTGATTACACCTCCTGGTATGACCTGCTGGTGTTCCGGCGCTTGGCGGCCGGCAGCGGCACTGCGCCTTTGTTTCTGGATGACAGCAAGGGCACGGCCAGCACCGCGCGGGAGGCGCTCAATGCCATCGACACCAGCCCCGTGGGGTTTGCCCTGTTTGACGGCGTGCTCTTGACGGTGCACCCCACCGACTGTTTGGTGCGCGAGTTTTTTGCCACGCGGTTGCAACAGCAAAGCCAGAGCCCGGACGCCCGTGGCGCGGCACGCATGCCGACCAGCCCCGCTGACTTGATGCTGCGCATGGTCAACCACATGGTCGATGGCTACCTCGAATTGCGACGCTTGCTGACACGTCAGTTGAGTTACTTGCAGCAGCTGCTGCTCAACCCCCAGGGGCGGTTTGACAACTGGTCTGTATTGCTGGAGTCCCGCAATGTGCTGCACTTGCTGGAAGACATTTGTGAAGACCAGCGCAGCGCCGTCACGGAATGGATGGATGCCCTGGATGAATGGCCCGACACTGCGGATGCCGCCATTCGGCGCGAGCGTGAATTGCTGCGCCTGCGCTCACGCGATGTGCTCGAGCACATTGAGCGGGTATTGGGTCATGTGCGGCGGCTCGAGACCTCCGCTGAGTCGGCGGTGCAGATGCACTTCTCGCAGCAAAGCAACCGCACCAACAACATCATGCGCACCCTGACCGTGATCACCGCGATTTTCATGCCTTTGAATTTGGTGACCGGCTTTTTCGGGATGAACTTCGAGGGTCTGCCTTTGATTCACAGCCTGCGCGGCTTTTGGATCATCGTCGGTTTGATGCTGCTCATCGGCACGACATTGAGCTTGTTTTTCTGGCGCAAGCGCTACTTGGGGTCCAGGTAAGGGTCCGCAAAGCCCAAGGACTGCAGCAGCTCGCTCTCCAGGGCCTCCATCACGGCAGCCTGCTCATCGGTCTCATGGTCGTAACCTTGTGCGTGCAGAGCACCGTGAACCAACAAGTGGGCGTAGTGCGCCTCGAGGGTGATGCCTTGCGCCTGGGCTTCGCGCTCGACCACCTCAGCACACAGCACCAAGTCGGCCAAAATCACCGGGGTTTTCTCATAGTCGAAGGTGAGAATATTGGTCGCGTAGTCTTTGCCGCGGTAGTCCAGGTTCAAAGCCCGCCCCTCAGCCTCGCTGACAATGCGCACCGTGATTTCGGCGGGCAAAGGCAATGCTGCCCGCAACCACCGCATCACCTGCCCGCGAGGCAGGTGGTCACGATGAATGCGGCACACCGGCGTGCGGGCAAACTGCAAAGACAACTGCACAGCGTGATGCGTCTGAGTCATGACAAGACCCCAAGAATTCAGGGCCCCGAGGGCGCCGCAGCGTAAGCTTCAACAATGCGTGCCACCAGCGGATGGCGCACCACATCCACCGCCTCAAAGCGGGTGGTAGCGATGCCCTTGACCCGTCTGAGCACACGCTCCGCATCGACCAGACCGCTGAGCGTGCCCTTGGGCAGATCGATCTGACTGACGTCACCCGTGACCACACATTTGCTGCCAAAGCCAATGCGGGTGAGGAACATTTTCATTTGCGCCGGGGTAGTGTTTTGCGCCTCATCCAAAATCACAAAAGCATGGCTGAGCGTGCGGCCGCGCATGAAGGCCAGCGGTGCGATTTCAATCTGACCACGCTCGAATGCGCGAGTGACTTTGTCCGGCCCCATGAGGTCGTGCAGAGCGTCATGGAGCGGGCGCAGGTAGGGGTCCACCTTTTGTGCCAGGTCGCCTGGCAAGAAGCCCAGGTGCTCGCCCGCCTCGACCGCGGGGCGCGTCAAGACGATGCGTTGTACCGCACTGCGCTCCAGGGCATCGACGGCACAAGCCACGGCCAGAAAAGTTTTTCCCGTGCCTGCGGGACCAATGCCGAAAGTGATGTCGTGATCCAGGATGTTGCGCAGGTAGCGGTGCTGGTTGGCCGTGCGCCCCGCCAGGTCATTGCGGCGCGTGCGCAAGACCACGGTGTCGTCGGGCACAGGGGTGACCTCGGCCGTGCGCCGTGTGGGCTGCGCACTGGCCAGGGCTTCAACCAGGGTCAATTGAAAGGTCTCGGGGGCAATGGGCTTGCGGGCCTGGGCATACAGGGTTTGCAACAGAGCCACCGCACATTGGGCCTGAGCTTTGAGGCCCTCAATCCGAAAAGACTCGTTGCGACGGGTAATGCGCACGCTCAATGCAGCCTCGATGTCACGCAGGTGAGACTCCATGCCACCACACAGGTGGGCCAGACGCAGGTTGTCGATGGGAATAAAAGCGTGGCGCAGGATCACAGCAGGGCCGGGCCGTCAGAGCGCCCAGAAAATCACACATGGGGCGTATTGTGGCCCTTGTGCATGATGGGATGGGTGGCCCGATGTCTGGATGTCAGTGCCCTACTGCACAATCGCCCTCCATGAATGCAGGCAGGCCTTCACACCCACAACCCGCTGACGCCCCCGCTCCGGCGACTGAATGCTGGCAAATCTCACGAGGCTTGCGCCGGCTGGGGATGATCATGACGTGGGTCTGTTTGTCCGTTTGGGGCCTGCAGGCGTGGGCCATGACGCCCATTTTTCTGACCCAGGCTGAGGCGGTGCAAAGCGACACCGAGCACTTTCCAGCCCACTTGCCGTCACACACCATTCACCTGCCGGATGATTGGGCCTTGAGCCGCCCTGATTACACGGGCCCGGTGTGGTACCGGGTCAAGTTGGACCGCCCACTGGATACTGCGCCCGATGAGCTGCTGGTGATCTACATCGACCGGGTGTGCAGCAACCTTGAAGTCCAGCTCAATGGCCAACTGATTCACACCGGGGGCCGCATGCAAGAGCCCGTCACCCGCAACTGTCATGCCTCGCAATTCATGGCCCTGCCCGCGGCCATGCTGGAAGGCAAAGACAACCTGCTGGACATCAAGGTACAGGGAACCAAGCTGGCCAGCGTGGCGAGCCGGCAACGGGCTGCGGGGCTGTCGCCTATTTTGCTGGGTACGCCGGATGAGCTCGTATCGACCCACCAATCCAAACGCTTTTGGGGCGTGAGCTGGGAACGCGCCAGCAGCATGATCTTGGCGGTGTTCGGGGGCTTGATGATCGCCTTGTGCATCTTGGGCCGGCGCGAGGCATCGTGGCTGTACTTTGGCCTGCTCAGCGCCTCTTGGGCGGTGGTGGCCGCAGGCTTGGCGTGGCAAAGCCCGCCACTGGAGTCGAGTCGCTATGAGTTGCTGCTTGCGGCCTCGTGCCCGGTGGTGGGGGCATTTTCGGTGCAATTTTTGTTGAGCTATGGCGGCGTACGTTCGCGCCTGTTTGAGGCCGTCTTGCTGATCCAATGCCTGGTGGTTCCCGTGACGCTGACACTGGCCGAATCGAGCCATCTGTTTGTTGTCGCAAGGACTTGGTACACCCTGATAGCCGCCGAGATCGTGGCAGCCATGGGCATTTACCTTTGGCTGGCTTACATCGCCAAGCGCACTGATTTTCGGTCTATGGCGGTGCTGCTGCCCTTGGGGGCCGCGGTCATGGGGATCGAGTTGCACACGCAGTACAGCCTCGAGCCCATTGAACCCTCGCGTTATCTCGTTGGCTTGGCACCAGGGCTGCTGTTGATGGCGCTGTGTCTGATGTTGCTGCTGGCTTTGACCCGGGCTTTGCGAGCCGCAGAGCTGGCACGCGACCGGATCGAGCAAGACGCCCTGGCCCACTCGGCCGAAATGGAGCACAACTACTTGCGAATGGCCGATGCCCGTGTCGAACAAGTGACCGAGGCCGAGCGCAAGCGCATTGCCAGTGATTTGCACGACGACCTGGGCGCCAAGCTTCTGACCATCGTGCACACCAGCGAGAGCGAGCGCATCTCGTCACTCGCGCGCGAGGCACTGGAAGAGATGCGCCTGTCGGTGCGCGGCCTCACTGGGCGGCCCATGCGATTGATGGATGCGCTGGGCGACTGGCGGGCGGAGGTGGTGATGCGTCTGGGGCAAGCCGGTATTGAAGCCGATTGGCGCCACCCCAACGACGACACCGAACAGGCCCTGACAGCTCGCATGTATGTGCAAACAACGCGGGTGTTGCGCGAGTCTGTGAGCAACGTAATCAAGCACAGCGAGGCCTCACTGTGCACGATCAGCTGCACCTTTGATGCGCACGAGTTCAGCATCTGCATTCAGGACAATGGCGCGGGCATTCCCGTCGAATCTGACGCCAAGCTGGACCGAGGGCACGGCATGGCCAGCATGAAACACCGCGCCAAACAACTCAATGGCCAGTGCCTGGTGGAGTCAGCCCCAGGCTTCGGGACCGTGATCAGACTCACAATCCCCTTCGAAACCGGTATGCAAGCGCCCTAAGCACCTTGGTGAGATGCGGCAGTCCCGGTTAGGATGCGGACCTGTGGTGCGCTAGTACCCCGTCTCAGTGGATTTGAAAGGTTCGAAGTCGATGGATTCATTCGTCAGGCTAGGCGCAAACCGCAGCGATACCCTTTGGTATCGCGAGGATTTGCAACGACGCATGGCGGATGAAGACACGGCTTCCAACC
>JANMGB010000045.1:0-3719 GCA_031374415.1 Burkholderiales bacterium | reverse complement strand
GACTGGGTGATGAAGAAGCAAGGGGTGTCGTTTCGGCACGCGGTGGAGTTGCTTCGTGAGGATTCTTCTTTAGCCGCTGGGCCGACCGTGCGGGTGCTGGCCGCGCCTGTGTCGTTTGATGCGGATGATGCGGCCTTGTTGCGCCAGACGATGGATTACTACCATGAGCGGCTGCACTGCACGCAGGAAGCTCAGGCGTACTTGGCCGCTCGTGGCTTGACGCACCCGGATCTGATCGATCACTTTCATCTGGGCGTGGGGGACCGCACGCTGGGGCTGAGGTTGCCGGAGAAAACGCGCAAGGCGGGCGCCGAAATTCGGGCGCGTTTGCAGCATTTGGGTTTGCTGCGTGAGAGTGGCCACGAGCACTTCAATGGCTCGCTGGTGGTGCCGATCTTGGACGAAGCCGGGGCGGTGCTGGAGGTGTATGGGCGCAAACTGCGGGAGGATTTGCGCCCGGGCACGCCGAAGCATTTGTACCTGCCGCGGGTGCAGGCTGGGCGGGGGGTGTTCAACATCGGGGGCCTGGGTGAAGAGGTGATTCTGTGCGAGGCCTTGATCGATGCGCTGACGTTCTGGTGCGCGGGGTGGCGCAGTGTGACGAGCGCGTATGGGGTGGAGGGCTTCACTGAGGAGATGTTGGAGGTCTTCAAGCAGCGGGGTGTGCGGCGCGTGCTGATTGCGTTTGACCGGGATGAGGCTGGGGACCGCGGTGCAGACAAGGTGGCCCCCCTCTTGATGGCCGCGGGCATGGAGTGCTGGCGAATTGAGTTCCCCAAGGGGATGGATGCGAACGAGTACGCGCAGAAGGTGCAGCCTGCGGACAAGAGCCTGGGGCTGTTGATCCGCAAGGCGGCGTGGTTGGGTAAGGGGGTGGCACCGAGTCGCGAGGGTGCGGCTCCAGCTTCCTCTTTAGCCGCTAAAGAAGAGACGCCAGAGGCCGTGATGGTTGAGGTGCCGCAGCCTGAGTTCGAGCTGGAGGGCGATATGCTCAAGCTGGTGTGTGGCCCGCGGGTGTGGCAGGTGCGCGGGGTTCCCAAGGGGCCGCCTGGGGCGAGCCTGAAGCTCAATGTGAGGGTGCAAGGCGATGCTTTGCACGTGGACAGCGTGGACTTGTACAGCGCCCGGGCACGCTCGGTGTTCTGCACGCAGGCGGCGGGTGAGTTGGGTGGCCGGGATGACTTGCAGGCGGCCTTGAGCCGCGAGCTGGGGCGGGTGCTGTTGGCCGTTGAGCAAGTGATTGCGGAGCGTGAGCGTGCGGCCCACGCGCCCAAGGTCTTCGCCCCCGTGATGAGCGAGGAAGAGCACGCCGCCGCTCTGGCCTGGCTGCGCGCGCCGGGCTTGCTGGAGCGCATCGCTGCCGACTTTGATGCCTGCGGCCTGGTGGGCGAAGCCACCAACAAGCTCACGGCCTACCTGGCCTGTGTCTCGCGCTTGCTGGCCAACCCCTTGGCGGTGCTGGTGCAGTCATCTTCGGCGGCGGGCAAGACGAGCCTGATGGATGCTGTGCTGGCGTTCATGCCGCAGGAGTCGCGCATTCGGTACAGCGCGATGACGGGGCAAAGCCTGTACTACATGGGTCAAACGGACTTGAAGCACCGCATCCTGGCGCTGGCCGAGGAAGAAGGCGCGGCGCGGGCGAGCTATGCCTTGAAGCTCCTGCAGTCCGATGGTGAGCTGACGATGGCAGCCACGGGCAAAGACCCGGTGAGCGGCAACCTGGTGACGCAGGAATATCACGTGGAGGGGCCGGTGATGCTGATGCTGACCACCACGGCCATCGAGATCGATGATGAGCTGATGAACCGCTGCTTGGTGCTGACGGTGGACGAAGGCAGCGAGCAGACGCGGGCGATTCACGCCCGCCAGCGCAGCCGTCGCACGCTGGAGGGCTTGATGGCGGGGCAGCGCAAGCAAGACATTCAAGCCCTGCACCAACACGCGCAAAGGTTGCTGCGTCCGCTGGCGGTGGTGAACCCCTTTGCGGATCAACTGAGCTTCCACGCCAGCCAAGCCCGGGCGCGCCGCGATCATGAGAAGTACTTGAGCCTGATTGATGCGGTCACCTTGCTGCATCAGCATCAGAGGCCGATTCAGCAGGCGCGCAATCAAGCCCGGGTCATTGAGTACATCGAGGTGACGCGGGCCGACATCGAGGCGGCGCACGGGATTGCGCACGAGGTGCTGGGGCGCAGTCTGGACGAGCTGCCCCCCATCACCCGAAAACTCTTGCAAATGCTCAGCGGCTACGTGACGGAGCAAGCCAGCCTGAAAGGCTTGGCCAAGGACGAGCTGAGGTTCACACGAAGGGAGTTGCGCGAGAGCTGCGGCTGGGGTGACACGCAATTGCGGCTGCATTTACAGCGGCTGGTGGAGCTGGAGTTGCTCAGCAGCGAGCGTGGTGGGCCGGGTGGTCAGTGGCGCTACACGCTGCGCTGCGAGGTCAACGCGGCGGGGGAGTGTCGGCTCACGGGCTTGGTGAACCCTGCGGAGTTGGTGGAGCCTGTCGCTATGACGCAGAAGTCGCGGGGGTCCAACCTCCAAGTCGCGCATGACTCGCGGGGAGAAGTCGCACAAGTCGCGGCCACTTCGCGGGCTCTACCTTTAGCCGCTGAGGCAGCATCCATGGGCCTTGCAGACGAGCAAGAAGAAGTCGCGGGTTTGGTGCAAACGCACATAGAGAGACAAGAGGCGCTTGAGCCGGTCTTGTCGTACACGCAAGAATGAAAGATGGCCTGCCACCGCCGCTCGCGTCACCCCTGCGGCGGGCCAAGCGCAAGCTGCGAGCCAAGCGCAGCGTGGGCGAGGTGGCGGCCTCTGGCTGGACGGAGCTGCCACTGGCGCGCTGGGTGGAGGACTATTTGCGCTGGGCCGAGGTGACGAGACTGTCGGTCACGAGCCTGGAGGGTCGACAGCGGGGCTTGGCCAGGCTGGTGATGTGGGCGCATGAGCGGGGTTTGCAGCATCCCAAGGAGTTCACCCGCGCCATTCTGGAGGCATATCAGCGGCACCTGTACCTGGCCAGAAAGCGCGACGGCAAGCCCCTGAGCTTGCGCAGTCAGGAGACGCTCATCACGGCCGTGAGAGGCTGGTTCAAGTGGCTGAGCCGGGAGAGCCACATCCCCGCCAACCCGGCCGCCGACCTGATCCTGCCGCGCATGCCCCACACCCTGCCCAAGGTGCTGCTGAGCGTGGCCCAGGTGGCGCAGCTGATGCGCCAGCCGGACATTGCGGGGCTGACGGGGTTGCGAGACCGGGCGATTCTGGAGCTGCTGTACGGCTCCGGGATGCGGCGCAGCGAAGTTATGCGGCTGCAACTCGGGGACATTGATCTTGTGCAGGGAACAGTGTTCATTCGGCTGGGCAAAGGCAAGCGGGATCGATATGTGCCGATGGGGGCCAGCGCGGTGCACTGGGTGACGCGGTATTGCGAGGAGGTGCGGCCCATGCTGGTGCGCCAAGCGAGCAGTGAGGCCGGAAAGTGGACGCTGTTCATCACGGACTATGGCGAAGTGATGGACAAGAACCGGCTGAGCGACATGGTGACGCGGCACTTGCGCAACCTGGGTATCGAGCACGGATCGTGTCACG
Source organism: Burkholderiales bacterium (assembly GCA_031374415.1). GTDB lineage: Bacteria > Pseudomonadota > Gammaproteobacteria > Burkholderiales > Burkholderiaceae_C > CANHBY01. The sequence continues at coordinate 128 of JANMGB010000045.1, read as the reverse complement.
CGCTGCGCCATGCCTGCGCCACGCACATGCTGGAGGCGGGGGCTGACCTGCGCTACATCCAGGTGCAGCTGGGGCACGCGAGCATGAGCACGACGCAGATTTACACGCACGTGGCCATCGGCAAGTTG
>JANMGB010000374.1:0-1202 GCA_031374415.1 Burkholderiales bacterium | reverse complement strand
CAGCAGCAGGATCGCCCCGACAACTGAAGCCGTCCTGCGGACGGCGCGCTATCCCCCTCCACCCAATCCGGTCGGCTTCGCCTCTGGGCCGCTTCGCGGCCTACCGCAATGGATGGAGCCCCCCGCGCATTCGGTGGCCGGACAAGGCCACGCGCGACGCCGCCATGAAAAAGATGATGGAGGACCCCCGCATGGATCCGTCCACGCCCGGCAATCCGCCTATGCCCTTCGACGGCAAGCGCATGATCTTCGGCGGATTCAAACAGGTGGTCGAAGTCAAGGCTTGAGCGGCGGGCATTGCGCCGTACCCCCTACAGAGGCCTTGGCCTCCGTGAGAAGCCGCGCCACGCTCTTGCTGTCGGCAGGTGTTGCCGCGCCTGTTGTCGATGGTTTCCGTCCGATCGCGTCTGAGTCATATGCCTTTTTGCTCTATATATTGAGCAAAAATAGGTATTTTTGTTCAAAATATGAAAATAGCGGCATCTTCAGCCGGACCTTGTCTATAGAATAAAAAAATTGCCAGTTTTTGATCAATATATTGACATGCCTCGGACCCATCTGCCACTCGTGCCTGTACTGGCCAAGTTGTCCCACTCTTTGGGGCAACGGCTTCAGCTCGCCCGCTGCCGGCGTGAGCTGTCGACCACGGTTTTTGCCGAGAGGGTGGGCATTTCCCGAAACACGCTCAAGCGGCTGGAAAACGGCGACCCGAATGTTTCTCTAGGAACGTACTTGCGAGCGCTGCGCGTGCTGGGTCTTGATGAAGACATGGAGGTCGTTGCGCGTGATGATGCTTTGGGGCGCAAGCTGCAAGACCTGAAATCCTTGGGCAACCGTTCAAGCTCCAAGGTAGGTTGAGCCGGGACTATGGCTGCAAAACGGACTGGATCGCATGCCCGACCTGCCATCGAGGTTCACTTGGATGCACCGGAACTGGGCCCCTGCCTCCAAGTCGGGGCTCTCTACCCGGCCGACCTCCGATCAGACTTGGCGCCTTCATTTGAATACGCGCAAGCGTGGCTGCGTAGCGAACATCGCTTTGCACTGGATCCCCGCCTGGATTGTCGGCGCCGATCTAAATTTGACCCACCGCGCCGATCCAATATTGACCCGGGGATGGATGCCGACCACGTGATGGTCGGCTGTGGACAAGTGTAGGTCTATGTCTGTTTCGTTGACCTCCCAGAGGCAGCGCTGTTCGC
>JANMGB010000338.1:0-21583 GCA_031374415.1 Burkholderiales bacterium | reverse complement strand
GCGTTTATGAAAGCGAAGATGTTTTTGGGGGTGGTCGTCAACCCGTTTACGCGGGGCTTGTGTGTGATGGGTTGATGGGTTGATGGGGTTATGGGGTGAAGGGGTGAAGGGGTGAAGGGGTGAAGGGGTGAAGGCCAAGGTGGCTTTCATCCCATTCAAAAGCATCCGCGACGGGCGAGGCGTGCCTCCGATGCGCTTTGCAGCGCTGGCGCAGACAGTGGAGGACTTGTCTCGACCTGACCGGCCCTGAAGAATGAACGAGAGAAGAATGGAACTGATTGAACTGGATGGCGCCGCGGGCGAAGGCGGTGGCCAGATTTTGCGTACGGCCCTGGCGCTGTCGATGTGCACGGGGCGGCCGATGGCGATCCAACGCATCCGGGCCAAGCGCCCAAAGCCTGGATTGATGCGACAGCACCTGACCTGTGTCCAGGCGGCTGTGGCCGTCTGTGGCGCGAAGGTGGACGGCGCAGAACTTGGCTCGCAAACTTTGGTCTTCGAGCCTGGCCCGGTGCGCGCAGGTGACTACGCTTTCAATGTCGGCACGGCGGGCAGCTGCACCCTCGTCCTGCAGACGGTGCTGCCGGCGCTGATGCTGTGCGCCGAGTCCAGCCGGGTGTGCTTGAGCGGTGGCACCCACAACCCGATGGCGCCGCCGTTCCACTTCCTGGAGCGCAGCTTCGCGCCGTTGCTGCGACGCCTCGGGGTGGGTTTGGAGCTGGAGCTGCGTCGGCTGGGCTTTTACCCGGCTGGCGGGGGCGAGGTTGTGGCTGCCGTCCATCCGGCCACTGCGGGCCTGCAGCCCTTCGACCTGACCCATCGCGGCCCGGCGCACGAGGCTTACGCCGAGTGCCTTGCACCGGCCTTGCCGAGCGCAGTGGCGGTGCGTGAGCTTGCGGCGCTGGGGCGCGCGCTGGGTTGGTCGGGGGAACAGCTTCGCACGCCCGCCGTGCGGCAGAACGAGGGGCCCGGCAACGCGCTGATGATTACCCTGGCCCACGCGCATGTGACCGAAGTCGCGACCTGTTTCGGCGAGAAGCGCGTAAGTGCAGAGCAGGTGGCGGGCACCCTGGTCAAAGAGATCAGGGCGTATCAAGCGAGCGAGGGTGCGCTGGGCCAACATCTGGCGGATCAGTGGATGTTGCCGCTGGCACTGGCTGTCTGGGAACGAGGCGGTGAGGCGTCCTTCACCTGCACCCAGATGACTGAACATGCCACAACGAACGCCAGCGTGATCGAGAACTTCCTGCCGGTGAGGTTTGATGTGGACTCGACTGGTGCGTGCCCTTGCGTGCGTGTGATCTCTGTCAGGTTCTGCCCAAAATAGGCAAGCAAAGATCAAGTTCCCCCCGAAGAAGCCGATGTCCAGTGCGTAACCCACATTGACAGAGGCATCGTCGTGTCGCTTCCGGTTCATCCCCTGCCGCCAGTGTTGTTTCTTTGCTCTTGCGCTGCGGCGTGGGCGCAATCCGACAACCTCATGCATCCATTCCAGCAGAGCTTGTGGTCGCCAGCCGCGGGCCAGGTCAGCGTGAGTCCAGGCAGCTTGGTCGGTGACGGTATGGGAACGCGTGTCCGTGGAGGGGGGGGCGTCGGAGGGGTCCAACCTTCACAGCTCACCCGCATGGCCATGGTACCAAGGTGGTCCTCGAGGCGGGCGCTCGGCCCGTCGCGCAACGGCCTGCACGGGAAGCTGACATGATCGAGTTTTGCGTCGGCCTGCTCGTAGGCGCAGCTTGCGTCGGCGGGATCGCAAGGATCGCCTGGATGCGCCTGCGCCGTGCGCTCCCGAGCGTGACCCAGGCTGCCCAGGCAGTGCCCATTGAGACACCAGACCATGAGGCCATCTTGCGCAACGCGGCGGAGGAACTTCGCACGCAGCAGGCCGAGACCGCCCGGCTGCTCAGCGAAGGCAACACGCGGGCCATGCAAATCGAGCGCGAGCACGAGCAGTTGCTGCGCGAGTTCGGCGAGAACATGGCCGAGGTCAAAAACATGGCCTTGGGCAACTGCGACTCACTGGCTGGCGAAATTACCCGCTTGCTGGGCGTCGTGAAGACCTTCGAGCGCTGGCACGCCGAAATGCACACCCTGCTGGCACACAACCGCGAGATGCATTCAAAAAGCGAGGAGTTCTCAGCCATCGTCGAGCAGGTCGTGATCGTCGCGTTCAATGCGTCCATCGAAGCCGCCCGCGCGGGCGAGCATGGCCGCGGTTTTGCGGTCGTCGCCAACGAGATCCGCACGCTGGCCGGCCGTGCCGAGAAACTGTCGAAGGACTACCGCGCCAACCTGTACAAGAACGACCTGATCACCACCACCACCTTTCAAGATCTGCAGGCGGGCGGCAAAATGATCGTGGGTGCAGTGATCGGACTTGAATTGATCAACAACAAGTCCAAGAAGGTGCTGACCGCGGAGGAGGGCAACACATGATCACCGAACGCGGAAAGTCGAGCTTCGACCACCTTTTGGTGTCGTCGATCAAAGGCAGCATGCCGGTCGACCGAGCCAGCGTCGCGGTCGAACCTATCGCCGAACTGAACAAGATCAAGGAAAAGAAAATCGTGATCTTGACCGTGTCGTCTTATCTGTTCAGGGCGATGGTGATCATTTATTTCAAGCCCGATGCGGCGACCCGCGCCTACTTCAACCGCAACGCGGCCGAAGACGCACCCGAGCTCACCGACGCGGAGTTCTACGACCGGGTCGCTGAGTGCGGCAATGTCTGCTGTGGCGCGTTTAACCGCGGCCTTGGCTCGCACTTCCCGCATGTCGGCATGTCCACGCCTAACATCATCGACAAGGACTGCATGCGCTACGTCGGCCTGCTGGGATGCGAGCTCACCAAGCACTACATGATCACGCTTGAAGGCAGCCTGACGATGTACGCGACCCTGTGCGTGGCTGACTACGGTACGGTGGACTTTCATATCGATCCCATCGTCGAGGACGACGCGAACGTCGGCGAACTTGAGATGTTCTGAGGCCAGCCCACATGTTCCCCAGCCCACCACCCCCAACCCAAACGACCGTACACCCCATGAGCGACGACGCCACACTGGTCAGCAAAGTGCTGCTCCTTGAACGCGATCCCGAGTGCCTGATGCAGCTCCGAAGCTTCTGTGACAGCCATGACCTCGTCGGTCTGAAGGTGCAACCGGACAACGTGATGTCGGTGCTGAAATCGAACGTTGATCTTGGCGGCATCTTCCTCGCCGACGAATTCGGCGCCACAAGGGCCGCCGGGAGAGCGCTCGCGCACGCCATCCAAGCCGTGCGTCCTGAGCTGCCGATTTTTCTACGCTGCGAAGCACCCGGTGAGCTTTCCGACGCCGACTTGCGTGTCGTGCGTGCGGTCTACACAAAAACCGACATCGACGCACTGGTACCGATCATCGCAGCCTCCATCTTCTGCCTTGTGTACCCCAACGCGCTGGTGCGCGGCATTGGCGAGCTCACTGTCACGGCGCTCAAGTCGCACTTCAAGCATGTCCGCATTGAAGGGGAGACACCTTACATCGTGCGCGACCGCCTCATCCACGGCGAGATGTTCACGCTGATCCCCCTCGAGAGCACTTGGTGCCGCGGCTACATGATGCTGCAAGCCCAGGAGGACGAGATGCGCCACCTGCTCGGCCTGGGGGACGCATCGAATCCGACGCGTTCAGGGCTGGACTTCCGTGACCTGAACAACACATTTGGCGAGGTCACAAACCTGATCTGGGGCGCTTTCAAGAACCGCTATATCTCGCACGGCGACACGAACGAGCATCTGACCCAGGTTCCGATCGTGATCAATCACCTCCACAGCTACATCTCTTTCGGATCACAAGACCCGCAGTTGTGTTTTCGGTACACGCTGACAAATATCGACCGCCCCGATCTACCGCCGACGCTCATTTACCAACGATTCATTTTCAATCTCAGTTGGTCACCGGACGACCTCAAGGAGAATCAGTCTTCTGTCGAAGACCTGTTCGAGTCCGGCGAGCTTCAGCTTTTCTGATCACACTCACATTCGAAACGGGAGATTCTCCATGGCACAGATTCTGGTTGTCGACGATTCCAGTACCGTCCGCGATGAAGTCGCGGGCTTTCTCAAACGCAACGGGCTGGACGTCGCCACGGCTGTCGACGGCAGGGATGGCCTGGCCAAGCTGCGTGGTGACCCCCAAGTCAAGCTCATCGTCAGCGACGTCAACATGCCCAATATGGACGGCCTCACGATGGTGGAGAACATCCGCGGTGAGCTGAACAACAAGGCCGTCCACATCATCATGTTGACCACCGAGAACAACCCGATCATGAAGGAACGCGGCAAAGCCGCGGGTATCAAGGGCTGGATCGTGAAGCCGTTCAAGGGCGAAGCGGTGCTTGCGACATTCAAGAAGCTGATCGAAAATTGAGACTGCCCTGTGAGCCCCCACCGAGGTGGTTCACCAGCTCCGACCAGCACAGGAGTTCATACGAGAAACAGCAGTACCCAGCAGCACTTTCTATCGAATGACAGCGCCGCTGACCGTCACTAAAAGGCTCAATATGTTCCGTTCCTACTTTGAAACGATGTCGTTGGCCCGCCGACTCTCGTTGGGTTTTATCAGTATTCTTGTCCTCTTGGTCGCCGTGGCGGTCACCAGCTCCTATGCGCTGAAGTTGCAGGGCGAGCGGGTGCAACGCATCGTGCAGGTCAACAACATCAAGACTGCGATGGCCAGCCAGTTGATGGGGCAAATCAACGATCTGGGAATTCGTGCGCGCTCGGCTGCACTGTTCACAGACATGGACCACAAGCAACTTGATCTTGAGTTCCAAGCGGCCCAGCAGGCCGAAAAATCCTTCCTCGAGACCGAGGAGTCGCTCAGCGCCATGGTGCAAGGCGCCAATGGAACGGACGAGGAACGCGCGCTGATCGCCGAGATTTTCAAGGCGGGCAAGAAGCTGCTCCCCGAAACGGCCGACGCGCTGGAAAAAGCGATGGATGCGGACATCGTGGGCTCGGTGATGACCTTGAGCAACCGCGTGCGCCCCGCAGAAGCCGATGTGCGCGCCAAGGTCACACAGTTGATTGACATGCAAGCCAAAATCAATGAGGCGGCGAGCGCTGACGTCCTCTCCTTGCAGCGCCAGGTCTTCACGACTGTTGGCATTTTGGTTTTGGTCGCACTGCTGGGCGGCGCCCTGATTGCCTGGCGCATCACTGCCAGCGTGACCGGCCCCATCACCGGCATGCAAACGACCATGACCGAAATCGCGACCAGCCAAGACTTTTCCCGTCGTGTCCCCGTGGAGCGCATGGACGAGATCGGCCTGTCCATCGTGGCGTTCAACGCGATGATCGGAAAAATCCAGGAAAGCTCGACCCAGCTCAAGCAAAAGACGGCCGACATCCAGGCCATGATGCAATACATCCCCCAGGGAATCCTCACCGTCCAAGAGGGCCACAAAATCCACCCCGAGTTTTCTGCCTACCTTCAGACCATTTTGGAGACCGAGGACATCGCCGGTCGCGATGTGATGGACCTGATCTTCAGCAACAGCGAGTGCAATGCCGAGATCCAGTCCCAGGTCGAGGCGGCCATTGGGGCCAGCATCGGCGAAGACGCCATGAACTTCGAGTTCAACGAGCACCTCTTGGTGCGCGAGGTTGAGAAGAGGATGGCCGATGGCCGGGTCAAGATCCTCGACCTCAGTTGGTCCCCCATGACCGACGACAGGGATACCGTGGTCCGCATCATGCTGTGTGCGCGCGACGTCACCGAGATCAAGAAACTTGCCGCAGAGGCCGGTGCGCACAAGCGTGAGCTGGAGATCATTGGCCAGATTCTGGCCATCAACCAAGAGAAGTTCCACGAATTCGTCGACAGCTCCTCCAAGTTCTTGTCAGAGAACAAGCAACTCATCAATGAGGTAGGCAAGGATGCCGCAGGGGCGACGGACCCCGAAGTTATCACCCAACTGTTCCGCAACATGCACACCATCAAAGGCAATGCGCGCACCTATGGGTTGCTGCACTTGACCAACATGGTGCATGAGGCCGAGCAGGCCTATGACGCCCTTCGCAAGGATCCCGAGGCCATCTGGGATCACGATAAATTGCAGGACCAGCTTGCCAGCACGTTCGCGGCCATCGAAGAGTATGCGCACATCAACGAAACCAAGCTGGGTCGCAAGGGGCCTGGGCGTCGCGGTGGCGTTGACAAGTTCCTGATGGTCCAAGTCGACCACGTCCAAAAGACCCTGGACATTTTGGAGCGGGTAGATTGGAGCAACATCGCTGCGGTGCGCGATGCCGTGGCACGTGTGCACAACGGCCTGATCACGATTGGCACGGAAAGCATCGAAAACATTCTGTCCGGCGTGGTGAGCTCTCTGCCCTCGTTGGCCAAAGAGCTGGGCAAAGAAGCCCCTCTCAGCATCATCGAAGACCATGGCATTGTGATCAAAAATCAGGTGGCTGATCTGGTGCGAAACGTCTTCATGCACCTCTACCGAAACTCAATGGATCATGGCATTGAAACACCTGCAGAGCGTCTGGCCAGGGGCAAGCCGCCCGCAGGGCGTATTCAACTTGAACTGTTCCTGAGCGAGGAAAATCTGCAACTCAAATTGCGCGATGACGGGCGTGGGCTGGCAGTCGATTTGATCAGCAACAAGGCGCTGGAGAAGGGCCTGATCACCGAAGACCAGCAGCTCTCCCCAGAGGAAATGGCACAGTTTATTTTCAAGCCGGGGTTCACTACGGCGACCCAGTTGACCGAGGTGTCAGGGCATGGGGTGGGCATGGATGCCGTGAAGAGTTTTGTGCAGCTTGAGGGTGGCTCCATCGAGCTGTGCTTCCTGAGTGCTGGTGCGGCGGACTCTGCGGCCGGCTACCGGCCATTCGAAATGGTGATCACACTGCCCGCCAAGTTGGCTGTGCAGAGTACAAGCCGGTCGGTGTAGCGTCACCGGTAGGCCATCGGCCGTCTTCCGTGATTTGCCCAACCCCCCCCAAGACGGGGGGTAAATAGCGCCCATTCGGCTATTTTCCAAGGCATGAGATCGATATGATGTTCCTCTCACAAGCCGTTTGTTGGAACGATGTTCATTGCCATCACCATGAACCATATGCGCGCCGTCAAGGCATGGGCTGATGCCCATCAAGCGCAGGCCACGCTGGACATGTCCAGCTTTGTGCTGGAGGTCAAGGCGCGCAATCGGTATTACCGCCTCTACCCGCAGTTCCTCTGTGAAGATCAGGGTCGGTTGTCGCATGTCACTGCAATCACCCCCCACGTTACCGGCTTCATTGGTTGGCGCCCCTATCAGCCCCTGCGGCTGACTTTGTCTTCTGACAAACTCTTGTTCAAAAATGCGCTCGGTGAGGCGGGCTTGGCCACCCCGGCGCATTGGGATTCACCCGACGCCGCACAAGCGGACTTCATTCTCAAGCGCTCGATGGGCTCATTTGGCTACCAACTGGCCGGCCCGTTCCATCCCAGTCAGACCCTGCCCAACTTGTCCGCCGCCATGACAGGCCCCGACGCTCGGGGCGTGATCTATGCGGAAGCCTTTGTGCCGGGCCGCAACCTCAAAGTCTGGTTTTGGGACGGCCAGCCCGTGCACACCCAATGCCAGCCCTATCCCCTGATCGAAGGTGATGGGCAGCAAACCGTGCGTGCCCTGGTGACCCAACGCTTGAAAGACGCTCACCAAGACTGGGCCACCTACCCCGAGCGCGACGCCGTCCTCACCAGCCTGAGCTTCCAGGGCCTGACACTCAATACCCGTTTACCCCGACGCCAACAAGCCTGGCTGGACTACCGCTACGGCCGCTGCTTCACCTCAAAAGCCATGACCACCGAGGCGCAGGACAACGCCTGGCGTCGGCTGCCCAACGAGGTGCAAATCCAAATCACCCAAGCTGGCGAGTGGCTCAAGCTCGCTGTCAAGAGCGATGTCAAAGCGCCGGTTCTGTGCTCCATGGACGGTGTGCTGGACGCCGCTGGCAAAGTTTGGTGGTTAGAGCTCAACTCCAACCCCATCTGCCCCCCGACGGCTTACTTTGCGATGATGGCCTCGTTGTTTGGTACGCCAGCGCAAACGCCTGCCGGGGCGTTTGCCACGGCGGCCAAAGCCATGCCAGGCCGCGCCCCCCTCCAACAAGGCACCGGCACATGAGCCAAGCCCCGCGTCGTCCGCTGAAGGTGTTGAACCGCGCCATTCCGCATGCGCTGCGCGACGCCCAGCATGACCCTGACCGCCTGTGTCCCATGCTGGCGGGTGCCAGCTGCATTCGCCCCCAACGCGGGCAAGCGCTGCTGGTGGTGCGTACGGTGAATGCCGATCTGGAAGTGCAGGCCCCCAAAGCGCTGCTTGATCAGGTCTTTGAGCAGTGCGACGGAACTCGCACCATCAACGAAATTTTGGCTCAGCAACCCACTGAATCCACACGTCAGGAGTTGGCCGAGTTCATTCAGTTCCTCCTCGACCAAGGGGCCCTGATTGACGCCAACTTGGCTTGTGCCCAAGCGGTACGCTACGGCTTTCAGTTCAGTCCGTTTGGTCAAGCTGCTGCCACGACACTGACCCACGAAGTTTGTACCCGGTTTCTCTGGAACTGCGAACAGGCCCCCCAGGTGCTTCCTGTTGGGACAGCGACCGTACCTTCAGCACCCTTGGCTGGGTTGTTTGAACAGCGCGTCACCCAATACACCTTTGACGACAGGCCCCTGGGTGCCTCTGTGCTGCACCAACTCTTGTGGTCTATCGCAGGGGTGGTCAGTGTGCGCCATCCTCGCATCGACACCGTCATGCCGCAGCGCACCTTGGCCTCAGCCGGCGGCATGCATTTGCTGACTGTTTACGTGGCGCTGCGTCGCACGGTGGGCCCGCATGGGCCGGGCGTTTACCGGGTGGATTACCCCGGCGAGCGTCGCATCGCGTTGACTCTCGTCAACACTGACCTCACGGCCTTGCCCCTGGCCTTCAGCAAGCCCTGGCAACTGCACTACGCCACCGGAGCTGTGTTCATTGCAGCCGATCCCACGGTCGGGGCTTTGCGGTATCGAAGCCGTTCTCTGCAATACCTTTTCATGGAGGCGGGTGCCGCCTTGCACAACATGGCGCTCACGGCGCCGGCTTTGGGCCTGGGCCAAGCCACAATCGGCGGCTACTTTGAAGAGGCCTCTGCTCATCTGTGCGGCCTGCAGGCCCAAGAGCTCGTCCTAGGCACCGCCATTTTTGGCCCCCTGGCCACACCCGAGCAAATCGCTGCGGTGGCGCGCTCTCCCGAACTCGGTTTCTGCTGGGTCTCAGGCGCTTCAGGCCAGTACCGCATGGGCTTTCATATGGCGCGTGCCCAAGTCAAATCCGAAGCCAATGATCGCCCTTACACATGGGGCCGGGATACCGACCCTTGGCTTGCCATGCGCAAAGCCGTCGCCGAGGCCATCGAGCGCGAGGGCTACACACAACCGCGGGGTATCCAACGAGGCCGCCTGGCCGACATCCCTGGCGCCATTGACCCCTGCACACAGATTCGCTACAGCGAAGCCCAGTACAACACACCCGGCTTCCCCTATCGGCATTTTGAGCCTGATCAAATTCATGCGTGGGCCTCGGCCGTCGACCTCATCACGGGCGACCCCGCCCACGTGCTGGCCGAGCTTGTCTTCTCGCGCGACAGCCTCGCCGCACAGGGCCACGATGTCTCACGCCCCATCACCCAAGTCACCTCCTCCGGCTGTGCTGCGGGCACGACCGTGCAAGACGCCACCGAGCGGGCTCTGCGTGAGGTGATCGAGCGTGATGCCTTCATGCAGCATTGGCTGTCGCAAACCCCAGGGCAGCTGGTGCCCGCAGCCCAATGGCCTGGTGCGATCCAAAAGCGCCTGCAAGCCTTGGTCGCCGTGGGTTGCAAAGTTGAGCTGCACAAACTCAACAGCCCCGCACTGCACGTGGCCATGGTCGCCGTGCAACACGAGGCCCAACACTTCACCACGCTGGGCATGGCGGCCAGCCACCACTTCACTCAGGCCACTGAGGCCGCCCTCGACGAAGCCGAAGCCCGCGTTTACGCCTGGCTGCATGGCCACCAAGGGCACGTGACCCAGCCTGAGCAAGTCAGCACCACAGAACACCATTTTGAGCTCTATGGCCTCAAGCGTTACTACCGCCGGGCTGATCGCGTGCTGTTCCCTTTGCGAGCCCAGGTGACCACCGCTTGGCCCCGCCCCCTCACGCAGAACAGCTTGCCCAAGATCTTGCAAAAATTGAAGGGTGCAGGCCTGCGCCCCTTGGCCGTTGACATTACCCCGCGCCTGCATGCCGTCGACCAAGGTCGCACGCCGCTCAGCGTGGTGAAGGTATTGATACCGGGACTGTTGCCCATTTCATTTGGTTACCAAACAGAACCCTTGGGTATGGGGGCCCAAGTGCACCGAGGTGGTCTACTGCCTCATCCATTTCCCTGACTTCCTCAACCCCTCAGAAAGGTGATTTATGAAAGCGAAAACTTCCTCCAAAAGACTGGTCAAGATCAGCGAACCGATCAAGACCTCCACTGAGACCGCAGAAGCCGCAGAGCCCACCACCGCCAGCGGCCGCTGGACCTCTGTCCAGCGCATTCGTCTGCCGCACAAGGCGGGCCTGCCCCTGAGCTCCGGTGGTGGTGGCGATTCGGTTTCGCGTTGAGCGAGACCGGTGCCTGAGGCCGACAAGGGCTCAGGCACTCTTTTTTGTCCGCCATGCAAGCATCCGCAGACATCATGCTCATCAACGCCCAAGTTCAAGTACTCGACAGCTTGCTGCCAGAGGCTCTCAAGACCCAGTTGACGGAGGTCATGGCCTGGATGCCGGTGCATTTTCTCAACCGACGCCAGCGCTACGAGACCCACGATCTTGACATCCATTGGTACTACCCGATTGCCTTTTCGGACAACGCTGATGAAGGCGATGTCGAGCCCGAGCTGCTGGCCCTCGATGAGCAGCTGCAATGCGTGCGCCAATGCTGGGAGCTGATCAAAGCGACCTACCCGCACCCCGTGCGCCTGTACGAGTGCATGCTCAGTGCCAACGCTTTTGGCACCGAAGGCACCTTGCACCACGACATTCCCTACGTCCCAGCCCGGCCGCGGCACCACACCGTGTTGGTTTACTGCAATGCCAAATGGGATGCAGCCTGGGCTGGTGAAACCCTTGTTTTTGACGAGCACCACGAAGTCACCGCGGCGGTCATCCCGAGGCCTGGCCGCGTGATGAAGATTGCCGGAGACCCCCTTCATGTCGGGCGCTCCGTGTCACGCACTTGCCCGAGTGATCGGCGTGTGCTGGTGTTCAAGCTGTGGGACACCACGGCTAAACCATAGGGCCAGGCTGAGTTTGAATCAACGGCTGCAGGTTGCGCGGGTGAGCCGCGGCCGACGGATTTGAAATTTCGGCTGCCTGTTGTCCTACAGCGCATCAGGGTTGATGCCGACCCGCAATGTCGGACGCAGTGGCTACCATGGCCTATGCACAAAAAAGTCACACAACGTCCATCTCTCGAACCACGCCTTGTCGTGAGCCGGTTGCCTGCTGACGGGTACGTGCCGGTCCAGCTGTCCCTGACGACGCCCTCAGTGGTCATTGTTGACGTTGTCGTGGAGTTCCCTGATGGTCAGCAGGCGGCTGAGTTTGGCCTGGTGATCCCGCGGGGTCAGTGTCAGGGCAACAACCCGCACGTCAAAGCTTTGCTGGAGGCTGCACTTGAGTTGGTTCGCCGTTTGGCTACCACTTTGGGTCATGGTGCGCAGCGAGCAGGCCGGGTGTTGGCGCGTGTGGCGGGTCAACCCGTTGCGCTTTGGGGTTAACCTGGAAGCGTCAGCTATTGATCCGGCCTGATGAAGTCTTGACTTCCGCATTTCTCCACAAGCCGCGTGAAGCGGCCAATGGCGTCGTGCGCAGGCCGCTGGATCCCCGCCTGCGCGGGGATGACATGCACAACCCTCAGCACGTCATCCCCGCGCAGGCGGGGATCCTGGATGCTGCCTGAGGGCATGACCCCCCGGCTGCGCTGACTACTTGAACCCTACGCGGTCCAGCATTTGTTGAACCTTGATCTGGTTCAGGCCCACCGCGCTGACGGGCACGAGCTCACTCTTGAACGTCCCGCCTGACATCGCCTTCAGGGCAGGGTTGTCAAAACTCAAGCCCTTGACCACGGGCCACTCGTTGTTGCCGTTGGCGAAGTGGTTTTGCGCCGCGGGGCTGACCAGGTACTCTAGGAACTTGGTTGCGTTAGTGACGTTTTTGCTGTGTCTTGCCACCGCGCCGCCGGCAATGTTGATGTGTGTGCCCCAGCTCGATTGGTTCGGGAACACCACCCCAATTTTGTTCATGATCGCTTGGTCGTCGGGGTTGCTGGAGCGCATCAGGCGGGCCAGGTAATACGTGTTCGTCACGGCCACGCCGCACTCACCCGAAGCCACGCCCTTGATCTGATCGGTGTCGCCCCCTTTGGGTGAGCGGGCCATGTTGTCCACCAAGCCCTTGAGCCAGACTTCTGTTTTCTGGGGCCCGAGATGCTCCACCATCGCACCAAACAAGCTCAGGTTGTAGGGGTGTGAGCCTGTTCGTATGCACAGCTTTCCCTTGACGGGGGACTCAGCCAGTTTTTCGTAGGTGTCCACATCCTCCTGGCGCACCTTGGCCTTGTCATACACGACCACCCGTGCCCGGGTGGACAGCCCAAACCAGGCACTGGCCCCGGTGTCGGTGGGCTTGGCACGCAACTGCGCCGGAACGGCGGCCTCCAGCGTGGTTGATCGAATCGCTTGAAACAGTCCATCCACCTCGGCGCGCCACAGCCGTGAGGCATCGACCAGCAACACCACGTCGGCGGGTGAGGCGGCCCCCTCGGCCTTCAGGCGCGCCAAGATGCCGGCGTCATCGGCATCAACACGCTGGATGCGGATACCCGTGGCCTTGGTGAAATCGCTGTACAGCGCCTCATCGGTTTGGTAGTGGCGGGCAGAGTACAAGTTCAGCACCTCCTCGGCCTGGGCGGTGGTGGCCATGGCGGCCATCAGCACAGCCCCGAGGGTGTGCCGTGTGAACAGTGAGGTGAGTCGAAGTGAGCGCATGAAAAGCCCTCTGCAGTTGAAGAATGCCTCAATGATAGCAAATAAGAATGATTCCTATTTGTATTTTTGGGCTTTTGGAGGATCGGAGGGGTCGGGTCACCGACGCAAGGTCCGACTCAACAGGATCACCGGCAACAGGCCCACGAGCACCAGGGCCAAGGCGGGCAGGGCGGCCTCACCCAGGCGCTCATCCCGCGCCAGTTGGTAGGCCATCACGGCCAGGGTGTCGGTGTTGAAGGGACGCAGCATCAGCGTGGCAGGAAGCTCTTTGACAACATCCACCAGCACCAGCAAGGCCGCTGCTGCGGCGGGGCGGCGCAGCAGCGGCCAGTGGACCCTGCGCATCAAGCTCGGCCCGGTCACCCCGAGCATGCGGGCGCTGTCGTCCAGGTTGGTGGGGATGCGCGCATAGCCGCTGTCAATGGCTTGCAAGGCGACGGCGACAAAGCGCACCAAGTAAGCCCAAATCAAGCCGACGATGGTGGTGGTTAACCAGCCGCCCGCTTGCGCTTGGGGCCAGTGGGCTTGTATGAGGCTGACAGGCAGCAACAGGCCCACCACAATCACCACCCCCGGTACGGCGTAGCCCAAGCTGGCCAGGCGAACCAGCCACCGTGTCATGCCCGCAGGGCGGTGGCGCTGTAGCGCCCCCAGCAGCAAGGCCAACATGAGCGCCAAACCCGCAGTGAGCACCCCGAGCGACAGGCTGTTCCAGGCCCAGCCCGCAAAGCGTTGCCAAGGCAGGGCGGTGTCTTCGCCGCTCAAGGCCAGGGCGCGCAGCATGATCAACAACGGCATGGCAAAACCCAGCAACACCGGCAACATACAAAGCGTGAACGCCAAAGCGGCCGGGGCGCCACGCAATCGCAATGGGCGGCTGTCGGTGCCCCCTGTGTGGCCCCGGGCACTGGCGAAGCGCATCTTGGACTGGGCGCGTTGCTCCAACCACAACATCAGCATGACCAGCAGCAACAGGCCGGTGGCCAGCTGGGCCGCGGCCTCGCGGTTGTACATGACCAGCCAGGCTTTGAAGATGCCCGTGGCGAAGGTTTGAACACCGAGGTAGCTGGTGACGCCGTAGTCGGACAATGTTTCCATCAGGGCCAGGGCGGTGCCGGCGGCGATGGCCGGGCGTGACAGGGGCAAGGCCACCCGCGCAATCCGGCGTGGCAAGCCCGCCCCCATCAGGCGGGCAGCCTCCATCAAATGCACCGCCCGCTCGGACAAGGCGGTGCGGGCCAAGAGGTACACATAGGGGTACAGGCAGACGCTGAGCACCAGGGCGGCTCCGCCGAGGCTGCGCACATCGGGCCACAGCGCGCCTTGCAGGCCCAACCAAGTACGCAAGGCATTTTGCACAGGCCCGCTGTATTGCAGGAAGTCACTGTAGGCGTAGGCCACCACATAGGCGGGCATGGCCAGGGGCAAGAGCAGGGCCCACTCCAAAGTGCGCCGGCCCGGAAAGTCAAACAGCGTGACCGCCAACGCCGACACACTGCCCATGCTGATCACGCCCACACTGACCAGGCCACACAGCAGCACGCTATTGAGGGCGTACTCGGGCAACACGGTTTGCACCATGCCTTGCAACACGCTGGCACTTTCGGCATCCCACTGCGCCCACGAGGCCATGACGACCATCACAGGCAGGGCCAGAAAGAGCACCAACAGGGCAAGAAGGGGGCGGGTCGTGAACACATGAAATTGTAGGCGGGGGCGAACCTACAATTCGGTCATGGCCGTCATCGTCTCTGATTTGCACATTCATTACCCGGGCCGCTCCCACGCCGCGGTGGCTGGCGTGAGTTTGCATTTGCAGCCCGGGCAGATGGGCGTGTTGATTGGGCCCTCAGGCTGCGGCAAGACCACGCTGTTGCGGGCCATCGCCGGGCTGGAGCCTGTGCACTCGGGTGCTGTTCACATCGACGACCATTTGGTCAGCAGTGCCCAGTGGCAGCTGCCCGCTGAGCAACGGCGCATTGGCATGGTGTTTCAGGACTATGCGTTGTTTCCCCACCTCACGGTGGCGGGCAATGTGGCGTTTGGTTTGTACGCCTGGGCGCGACCTCAGCAAATGGCCAGGGTGGCCGAGGTGTTGAACTGGGTGGGCTTGGACGGCAGCGAGCAGCGCTACCCGCATGAGTTGTCGGGGGGGCAACAGCAGCGCGTGGCTTTGGCGCGGGCCCTTGCCCCCAAGCCGCGCTTGTTGTTGCTGGATGAGCCGTTTTCTAACTTGGATGTGGATTTGCGTGAACGACTGGCCAAAGAGGTGCGCTTGATTTTGAAGCAGGCCCAGACCACCGCTTTGTTCGTGACCCATGACCAGTTGGAGGCGTTTGCGCTGGGGGATGTGATTGGGGTGATGTCACAAGGGCGTCTTGAACAATGGGGTGACGCCTACACGCTGTACCACGAGCCTGCCACGCGGTTTGTGGCGGACTTCATTGGGCATGGCGTGTTTTTGCCCGGCCGAGTGGTGCTGGAGGGGGGGCAGGCGGTGGTGCACACGGCCCTGGGTGCGTTGGCCGTGCCACCCGACACCGCGCCAGGCGAGTGCGATGTGTTGTTTCGGGCGGATGACATCGTGCACGATGACGACGCCCCATTGAAGGCGGTGATCCGAGAAAAGTCATTTCGCGGCTCGGAGTTTTTGTACACCTTGCAGCTGGTCTCGGGCGAGCAGCTCATGGCCCATGTTCCCAGCCACCATGATCACCACCTGGGTGAGGCCATCGGCATTCGGGCTGCCCTGGACCATGTGGTGATGTTTGCGCGTTGATAACAGGCCCTAACCCAAAAATGTCTCCAAGGCGACCGCTCGTTGGGATTGCCGACGTTGCGCCCGGCATGGGCGCTGTCCGATCTTCTGCGTACGGAAGGCTGGGGCCGGGGCCCGATGACATCGAATGGGATCAGATCGAGGACACCGATGAAGCTGAGATGAAGCTGAGTGGCAACGGATGCGGCGAAGGTGAGGAAAACCCCCCTGGCCCAGCCTTGCCAATTGCAAGGTCCCATCCGCGTGTAGGCGTGTATCCTCAGACTCTGCTGAAGTGCAGCGCAGGCTTGCCTTGGCGCGGCGCCACTGGCCACCAATTCTTGTTCAGGCATCTATGAATGAATCAAAGCGATTGAGCGACGTCCCTTTGTCTCGCCGTCTTTTTCTGGGCGTTGGCGCGCTGGGCTCGCTCCCTTGGCTGGGTGCTTGCGGCACCCCCTTGTCTTTGCAGGGTGGCACGCCGGCCCACCAGCCTGAAGCGGAACGTCTGTTGCGCGAGAGTGCCCAGGCTCATGGTCTGGAGGCCTACCGCGGCATGCGCGACATCAACATCAGCCACGATGGGCAATGGCAAGCGTTGATTGATCGCATACAGCCCGTGGTGGTTGATAAGTCGTTTCGGGGGTCATCGCAAGATCGTTTGATCCCCTCGGCGGGCATTGTTTCGCAGCGCTACACCGGCACAGCCGGGCACAAGCAAGTCGCCTGGCAAAGAGGCCGAGACTCAGCAAATCTGGGTGACATCGCCGTTTGGTACAACGATCAGCCCAGCAACGATCGAGCGGTGCTCAGTGCGTCTGCCTTGGTCGCTGAGTGCTACGGCTTGTTTCCGTTGGGGCCCCTGTGGGTCGTGGACCGCGGTTTGGTGACGCAACTAGGCGGCAAAGAGCGTGTCGACGGAGGGGTTTGTGAGGTGGTGCATGTGTGGCTGCGGCCCGGTTTAGGCCGTGTCGCCATGGACCGACTCAGTTTGTGCATCGACCGCACAACGGGCCTCACCCGGCGCCTGCGCTTCACCCTGGAAGGTCACCCAAGCACACAGGGTGCCGTCGCTGAAGTTGATACCTTTGAGCATGAGCGCCGTTTTGGTGTGATGTGGCCGATGCGGTTCTTTGAAACCGTGGTGCACCCCCTGCGTTTGCCCGCGCATGCTTGGCACCTCACTGGGCTCGATGTGAATCGAGGTTACCTGGCCTCCGATCTCTTGGGCGCCCAGTGGTCGGGCTTGGCCGCTCAACCCGCTGCGCCGAATCGTGAAGGGCGATAGACGGGGTCACCCCTTGGTGTGCCGCGAAGCACGCAAAACGAGCAGTATGGGGTGTCCCCCATGGCGCAGGGCGCGTGTATATTTTGACACGCCCTAGAATCAAAGGACTGGGCGCCGCTTGGTCAACATGCCGTTCAACCTGATTTCAAATTCACTAGCGAACACCCGTTTGGCGCCATGAGTCGACCCTCCACGGGGGCTGATGGACCAATGTCTTTGCAGTGGGCTCCTGACGAACTGGTTGGCCCGTGTATTGCTTTTCTACTCACAATGACTACGCTGTAAGTCGCACCATGCCGTACCCGATCAATCCAAATCGTACTCGTCTTACCCCCCCCACAGCCAACCCCAACGGTGCTCAACCCGCAGCCAGAGCTGCCGCACCCGATCCGGGCTCAGACGCACAACAGCCGGCGGCTGACCAACCAACTGCCAGGCAGGCCACCCAGGCCCCTCTTCAGGGGCGCCAACAACTTCGAAGTAACCTCGGATTGTGGCGCCCTGCTGTTCGAGAATGGGTCATGGACGACGGCAGATATTTCGCCCAGTCACGTCGCGAAGCAGAGACTCGAATGAGAGACTTCTCAGCTAATCGCGGTCCTGTGAATTGGGACAATCTGTCTTACCCTTACCTCAACCTCAACGATTTGTCGCTTCGCACCCTCCCCCGGTTGTTTCCTCCAGGGGTGGAAAGGCTTTCTTTGTATGGTTGCGAATTACGCTCGATTGAGAGCCACCTGCCTGCTGGTCTTCGCGATCTCGACCTGGCTATCAATCAGTTGCGCACCCTGCCTGACAACTTGCCCAGATCCCTTTATTCAATTCGGGTCAGTCAGAACCAGCTCAGTGCACTACCGGGTAACCTGCCTGATCGCCTTGGCCAACTGATTGCTGACAACAACCGGCTCACCACAATACCGGAAAGCTTGCCGCGTCACCTGCATACACTCACCGTTGGCCACAATGAGCTCAGGGCGCTACCCAACAATCTACCTCCCAATTTGAGGACGCTAGCTTTTAACAACAACCAGATCACCGCACTACCCAACGACCTGCCCTTGACCCTGACCAGACTCAACGCCAGCAACAACCAACTGCGCGATATTCCTCGAGCGGTCATCCGCCACTTGGCCCAAATGAGTCAATCTGCCGAGATCGATTTGACGGGCAATCCCCTCTCGCGCCGGACCCTTGCCCGCCTCGACCAAATCCTCGGCGCGCGCAATTATCAAGGCCCCACCATCCTCTATAGCCGCCCTGAGCCTGCCCCTGTGGCCGTGGCACCGCAAGCATCACCAGCCCGGGCAGACGCACCAGCTGGGCAGCCCCACAGACCACCGGCGCCAGAGATGCCCCCTCCCGCGCGACCCACCGCGCCACGACCCCCTGTCGCCCAGGCACAACCTGCAGCGCCAAGCGCAGCGGCCGAACCCCCTGAGCCTGTGAGCGTGGCCGGACAGATGATGCAAGATGCGCTGGCGAGGCTGAGCCACCGCGATGCGGCGTATTTCAGAAGCATCCAACAGAACGCTGCGGATGCGGGCGCACCGATGGACGACGCTGCATCACTTGAGCTGCTGCACGACCTCTTTTCCCCAGCCGACTTCCAGGCAGACATCGCACTGCCACCGCAAGCCCGGGCAGACGCACCAGCTGGGCAGGCCCAAAGACCCCAGAGGCAAGAGGTGTTGCCCCCCGCGCGGCCGGCTGAGCCACAACCCCATGTCGGGCCGGCCCAACCAGCCGTGCCAAGCGCAGCCGCTGAACCCCCCGAGCCTGCTGGCTTGGTGGGATCGCTGATGCGGGATGCATTGGCAAGGCTTAGCCCCGAAGCATCTGCCAATTTCTTGAGTATGCGACGGGATGCTTGGGTGGCGGGAAACCCGATGGTCGACACAGATTTACCGGTCCTGATCACTGAACATCTGGCGAGCACCCGAACCCCGGTGCAGAACATACCCGCACCGCCCGCCCAAGCACCGGCACAAGCCCAGGCAGCGGATATGCCAGACCCACCGCAGCTCGATGACGCCCAGGCACCGAACCCCGCCGATTTCGAGCCCCAAGGCTGGCGGTCATCCACAGCGTGGCGCTTGACGCTCATGAATCATGGTCAGGTGGCTATCGATGAGTTTTTACGCACGCTAGACAACGCTGCCCCGGCGGCCACGCTGCAGAACAGCGAAATCGCGGCCCTGCGCGATCAGCTCTATGCGCGTTATCAAACCCATGGGTGGGAGGGGTTGGTATTGCCAAGTCACGCCCAACGCGCGATCATTACGCTGCTTGAAACAGGCACTCCAGAGGATCTCGATCACATGGGAGCGGAGCTGCAAGAAGGCTCTGTAAGGCGAATCCTCAGTTCTTGGTACTTGCGAGCTGCCCAGGGTGCCTTGGCAGCGCAGCCATTGCAACGGGCAGAGCCAGTAGCGCCAGCGCTAGCACCCGTAGCATTGCACGGACTAGGCGCATCCGTTGCCGCCTGGAGACCCCCGCTGCTGACCCGTGCTGTCCCGACCGCACACGTGTGGCAAGGTTTTGCTTCAGAACCCGGTGCAACTGCTTTCGCCGGTTTCCTTGACCGCCTTCGCGGGACGGTCAACTTCAACAGCCCAGAATTTCAACGCAGCACCCTCGAGTGGCTGACCCACCTGGAGCACAACCCTGAGCTGCGCGCAGAGTCTTTTGCCGTGAGCGAGGGCGCCACCGCCACTTGCGAGGACCGCGTCTCTCACACCCTCAACAGCATGCGCCAGTTGCGCCTGGCCTCAGACGTCAGGGGCGGCACTTACGACCAGCGTTTGCCCGAGTTGGTGACCCTCGCACGCGGCATGTTCCGCCTGGACCGACTGGAGAACATCGCACGCCAGCACATCGCATCCCACCCCAATGTGGATCAAATAGAGGTCTACCTGGGCCTCCAAGTGGGGCTGCGTGAACCCCTGAATCTGCCGCTGGACACAACAGACATGCGTTACTTTGGCTTCGCCAACCTTTTGCAAACAGATCTGAATGCAGCTCTTGATCAGGTTCTTGATCAAGAGCAAAGGGGCTTTATCGATTATCTGGCCACCGAGTGGCAACCCTGGGAGGCCATGCTGCAACGGCAAGCACCACAGGAGTACGAGCAAACCCAGGACCATCTGATTGATGCCATGGGGGATGAGTTCTCCAACCGCTTGAAAGCTCGCCTGCAAGAAATCGGGCTGCAAAATGACGCTGACGCGGAGCGCACCCTCGGTCCCCAGGTTCAAGCTGAAATCGCCCGTGAAATCAAGGGCACGCTGACCCGCGATTTCCTCCACCGCAACGGCCTGCTTGATCAACTCCGTTGAGTCGATGCCACACCCGACCCCTACCCGGCATAGGGGCGGTTGCTGCAAAGTACGTATTCACGGGGGGAGATCAGCACCGAGGAAGGTGAAGGCGAAGCAAAAGATGCGTGGGGTCACCCCTTGCGTATGGCCTTTGTCCCCTGTTCTTTTTCGTACTGGGCAATGAGCCGACTGGCGCCAAGGTAATTGTCGCCAACCAAGTCCCCCGTCTCAGTGAATTTGAACGGTTGATTCGCCAAAGCGAACAGGTGGCGCATTGGCAGGCAGAGCGTTCCGGAATGGAGTGCGCGCGGGCCTGTTGCGCCTCAGGCACCCTCCTGGATCCCCGCCTGCGCGGGGATGACGGGCGCAGGCGGGGATGACGGGTGCAGGCGGGGATGACGGGTGCAGGCGGGGATGACGGGTGCAGGCGGGGATGACGGGTGCAGGCGGGGATGACGGGCGCAGGCGGGGATGACGGGCGCAGGCAGGGATGACGGGCGCAGGCAGGGATGACGGGTGCGCGCATCGTGAGGGGCGCTTGGTGCGGCCAATGCGTTCTTGACAGTAAGCGCTTGGGCATTGAGGTGGCGCGTGAGGTCGCAGCGCAGCGTGGCGGCCAGTGCCTGTCGGAGCACTATGTTTCAAACGCGCACAAAAGTGAATCTGCCGTTTCTAGGGTTATGGACCGGATTTGCTCTGAGCAGGCCCTGAGACGGGGTAGCAGCTCAGGCGGGAGGGCGGCGGCGCTGGTCTCGCAACATGAACAAATACAGGCTCTCGACTTTCTCGCGAGCCCAGGGTGTTTTGCGTAAAAACTTCAGGCTGGAGGCGATGCTGGGGTCGCTTTGGAAGCAGCGTACCGGGATGCGTTCGCCCAGACCGGGCCAGCCGTAGTAGGCCGCCAGGGCCGTGACCATGTGTTCCAGGGTCAGCCCGTGCAGGGGGTTGCGGGGTTGGCTGGGGGGCGGTGTGTTCATCAAAAAACTGAAATAGGTCTGAAACCCCGGCCTTCAGGCCGGAGAGCCCCGAAGGGGCGACTCTTTGGTAGGGGATGCAAACCCCTTCCAACAGCCTACACACCGACCTTTAGGTCGGTCGAATGTTTGCCGGAGGA
>JANMGB010000325.1:0-25147 GCA_031374415.1 Burkholderiales bacterium | reverse complement strand
CAGGCGCAGGCGCAGGCGCGAGCGCGGGCTCAGGCGCGGGCGCGGGCGCGAGCGCGGGCGCGGGGGCCTTGCGCGGACGGCGCGCAGTTGCAGGTGGCGCGCGCGCCGAGTCGGCCGCGTTTGTACGTGGTCGCGACGCCTCGCGGTCCGAGTCGTCGCTGGCCGAGTGGCTTGATGGCGCGGCAGCGCGCGCGCGCTTTTTGCCCGTGGCGCGCTGCGGCGCTTGGCCAATGCTGTCGGCGAACGGCGCTACGCCCAAGCTCACATGCGCCTGGGCAAACCAACACGACAGCGTGTACATGTCGCGCACGTCATTGGACGGCTCGCCAAGAACGGCACTGATCAGGTGTGACGCCGCAGACGCCAAGTGTTTCATAAAGTTCACGTGCGACTTGTGGGTGGCGTCTTGCGCGCGCATCTGGTTGAGAGCGCGCGTCTCGTCTGCGATCTGCTTGCCAAGCTCAATGCAAATGTCCGCGTCCATGCACGCGCCAAGTTCTGCCAGCAACTCGTTGCGCCGTGCGGACGCCACCGCATGCAGTGCTCTGCTCGCCTCAAGCTGGTTTCCAGCAAATAGCGCGTAGATTGCCGCAATGGTTTTGGTGTACTCTTGCATAATGTGCGCGGGAAGCGCATGAGTGACGGATGCCATAAACCTGTCCAATTAACGAGTTGAGTGTGCGTGCGTCCAGTTGCTCCGGCTGCGTCCGAGCTTGCGCGCCGCGCGCCGGCGCGTTTATGGCGCGCGCGCGCCAGGTGCGCGCACGTGCATATGGCGCTTAACGGCGCATTGCGCCAGACACGTTGCGCATGACGTCTATTAAAAAAAATTACAAAACATTGGAGCTAAAGCTACAAATCAAAGAAAATGAAAATGAGAATCTGAACAAGGCATTGGAAACCGCGCGCGAACAAAACGATGCAATTGTTGCGCAGCTCAACGCAACAATTGAGAATCTGAACACCGAACTGGAGGAACTGCGCAAGTCGGTCGTACAACCCGATGCAAATATGGCGCAGCTCAACGCAACAATTAAGAATCTGAACAACGAACTACGTGATGCACGCGTGATCGTTGCGCAGCTTGAAGCAGCAGCGACAGACCTGAAAAACACGCGCGAACAAAACAATGCAACTGTTGCGCAGCTCAACGAGACAATTGAGAATCTGAACACCGAACTGGAGGAGCTGCGCAAGTCGGTCGTACAACCTGATGCAACTATTGCGCAGCTCAACGTGACAATTGAGAATCTGAACAAGGCATTGGAAACCGCGCGCAAACAAAACAATGTACAAGTCTTCAAGCTAGCAACAGCAAATGCAAAAACAGAACAGGCAACAAAAGAAATAGAAACACTCATGCGCGAACGCGATGCATTGTTTGCAGAGGTGACAGCGTCACGTACTGCGCAAAGTGCGGTGAATACCGTGCCACCAACTGCGAGCATTATCGGTGACGTGCCGTACGTGTACGTGCTGACGCGCCCAGAAACGTCTGCTACAGTCAGCGCACGCGCCGAGTTGGACGCCGTACTTGCTAGCGCAGTAAGCGCCGATCTAGACGTTGCACTTGACGCCAGCGCTCGCGGCGCGCGCAAGTCGCTTGGCTCGCGTCTTGCAATCAAGCAAGCAGGGTACGATGACGACGCCGAAGATTTAGCGCGTGATTACGATGTCCAGCTTTTAGATATTGAGTCTGTCACGCGCGTGACAGACGTTGTGACGCAACTCGCGGCGCACACCGCCGGTGCTTCCAGCGCGCCAAGCGAGCCAAATGCGTCTGCCAGCATGCGAGCGTAAAGCCAACTTTGCCGCAAGCGCGCAAGCGCGCGCGCGCGCTCGCGCACACGCTAGCACACTGCACAGGGTGCGCATATGTGGCGTGTACAAGCCATGTACGTAATTGTTGCGCAAGCGCCATGGCAAGCGCAAGCGCAAGCGCAAGTGCAAGTGCAAGCGCGCCTGCTGCTACACTCAGCACAGCAGAGACAGACGGCTGGGTTACAATTGACAGTGCCGCGTCGCTAAACGCGGCACTTGGTGAAGTCATCCAGCGGCGCACATTCATTCGCATGCGCATCACGCGCGCATACCGTGCGCAGCTTGGGCTTAACGCGCACACCATACGCGACTTGGTTGCGCGAGCGCTGGCGCGTCGTTCCAGCCGCCTGCCTGCCCCGCTGCTGCTGCCCGAAGAGGACTTGCCGTACGAGCTGCACGCTGCTCTTCCAAGCACGCACACTGCCACACGTGCCGCGCACCAAATTGTCGTCAACGTGTGGCAGAAAGGCACAGAAGCCGACAGGGCGCAATGGAGCGCGCTGCAAGCGCCGCTGGCGCGAATGCTGACCGCTGCCGAGCCCGCGCGTGCCGACTGGCAAGCGCTTAGCGCACTTGACGCAGGCCCTGTCGTAAGACGTGCTCTTGCACGCTGGGTCGCACGCTTGCTACACGCTCGGCTGCATGCGCTGGTGCCCCGCGGCGGCGACACTGTGCGGATTACAGTGTCGCCAGAGCTGCTTAGCCGAGCAAATGCATGGGCATTGGACTTGGCTTCAACGCGCAACGCGCCTGCGGCCACGGCAGATGCGGCAAACGTGCCCGAGCTGTTCGAGGCGCTTAAGCTCAACGCCAGACTCGACAAGCACATGACCGCCAGTTTGTTAGAGTGACAGCGCGCGCACGTGCAAAACAAGTAAAATTAAGAAAAATACACAATATATGCGCTTAATCTCACATATAGGTCATGTGCGGTTTATTGGCATGTCTTTCTAGCCTGCAACTGCGCGCGCACGCGTGCGCATCGGGCGCCGCTGTGCTAGTGCGTACGCGCCCAAGGCCCCACCAAAGAGCTGGTAGTGTCCAGTGTGGCGGCTGCGGGCGCAACTGGCGCAACACCATAGTATGCGCTGACAGCCCTGTGCAACTCGGCAGTGCCCGTGTTAGGGTTGATTGCGTGCTGCACGCCGCGCGTGGTTGCGTCTTCCGCTAGCAACGCGTTGGTCAAAGCCGTTGGCGAAACAGCTCCCGAATTGCACGTGACAAGTTCATGCCCGGGCGGCAGTAGGCGATAAAGCACCGAGCGCCCAGCTTGGTCAAGTGTGTGGCGCAAAACGTCGTGCACATACTCGGAGCAAAAGTAAGATCTGCGGTCTATCGGTACGGACGTGGTGACCTTGGCCAACCAGCTTATGCTGGAGCGGTACATGGCACCTGTCGCAAAGGGCAGCCCCGCGCGCTCGGCTGCGAGCACCATGATCTGGTCTTTCTCGGCCGGGGTCATTCTCAAATGCGCGTAGTTGTACATGCCCAACTTGTTGAACGTGCGCGGCGTGAGGAATGTGCCATGGTCCTTGTCGTACGTCGGATTCCACCATTTGGCTAGTTTGCGCGGCCAGGTAAGCGGGTTCATCGCGCTGCCGGTTGCAAGCGCGACTGGTGTGCCGCGCTTGGATGATAGCGCCAGATCGCCCATGGCGCCATTGTTGCCGCCCCATAGTTCGCAATGCATGTTCGGCCCGCTAAAGCGCGCGGCCAACCAGTCAACCCAGGTGGGTTCCTCGGTCCAGTTGTTGGTGTGAATGGTGCAGAAAAGCACGGTCTCCGCAAACGCGTGACGTTCAGGGTCGTACGGCCCCGTGCTGTCGCGCGCCAAACGTTCGCGCGCAGCGGCGACGCGCGCCTCGACGGCAGGCGCAAGCACGGGCCGCGCCTCGTCCATAGGCAACGCCGTGTAGCGCGCTGCCATGAATGTGTGTGTGTGTGTGGGTGTGTGTACGCACGCGCATTCCATGTGCCTTAAGTAGCGCCGTGCCACGTGCCCAGCACGGCGCCGTCATCGAGCGCAGGCACGTACCACATGCGCGGCGGTTGCGGCAGCGCGGCCAGCGGCAAGCCGGGAAATTCAGCGCACAGTCGCTCGCGCATGTGCGCGGCCGCGTCGCACGCACATGCAGCATCCGTGGCCGTGGCGCACCAGGCGCTAAGCGCACCCAGTGTCGCTGCGGTGTTTGCGTCGGGTGGCGGCTGCCGCCCTGCCGCAAGCGCGGCGCGCGCAAGCGCTCGGCACTGCTGTGCAGCGCGTCCCCCGTCGTCAGCCATGCGGTCGGCGGCTGCGCACACGGCAGCCGCGACACCGTGTACGTGCGCGTACGCTTCAACAATGCTCGTGTACATAAACGGTGATGGGTCCGCGGACGCGCGGGTAATGTCGCGGTGAAGCGTGTGCAGTTCGTCCATAAGACTGTCAAGCAGCGCGGGCGAGCTTGTATCTTGCGGCACGGCCATGACTGGCGGTTTGGTAGATGCAAGTTCAAAGGCACGCAGGCGCGCGCGCGCGCGCAAGTGTGTCCGCACATGCGCGCGTGGGGCCTTATGCGCGCCGCCGCGCCGCCAGGTGTGACCTTGGCGTCAAGCACTGTGACGCTAATCAGTGCACGTGCGTACACGTGCGTACACGTGCGTACACGTGTGCGCGTGTGCGCGCGTGTGCGCGCATAAGGCCGCGCATAAGGCCGCGCGCGTGCGCGTAAACACACATACACACCCGCACAGGCACCATGATTTCCGCAGCAGTGCCTGGTGTCAAGGTCTTGGTGACCGAGCCCACGGGCATGGTTGCACGTACTGTGCAGGCGATTCACGTGGAGACTGTCAAAACGTCGTTCTGGCTGGCGATTGCCTCCGAGTTTGCAGGCGTGTTCGGCATTGCCTATCTTACCATTGTTATCTCAATTGCGGCCACGCCCGCTTTTCAGAACATTGGTGCCCCACTTGCTTATGGTGCCGGGCTGGCGATCGCCTATTCGCTGCTTGGCGTGCATGCGTACTATTTCAACCCCGTGCTGACGCTGCTGCACTGGTTCTCGTCCTGGTGCGGCGGCACGTGCATGCACTTTTTGCACATTTGCATCCTTGCGGTGCAGTTTGCGGCCTGGATCCTTGCTGCGCTGCTCGTACTTGGCACAGACACGGCAACGGCGCTTGCGCTGGCTGCGCCGCTTGGCTCGCCAAGTGCAGGCGACCCGAACGTGTACGCCTTTAGCACGGGCGCTCGCGTGCTCGCAGAAATTGTCGGCCCGATGATGCTCGTCCTCGCCATTTTGCTCTGGTGCAACACGCCAGGTCAAGATTTTGCCATTGGTCTGCTGCGCGCCGGTCTAGGCTTTGGCCTTTACCGCGTGTCAGGTGCCGCTTTTGACCCGTTTTACGAAGTCTCAATCCGCTTGGCCGCCAACGTGCGCTCGGGCGTGTCCATCCCGCACGGCGGCGACCTGTGGATCGGCATGGTCATGCCCTTTGTTGGCGGCATCGCCGCCTATGGCTTCTGGTACTTTCTCATGCGCCACGTACGGCATGCTGCCAACCGGCCTTTCATGACCGGCTACAACCTGCACATGTCGTAAAGCGCATCGCTTGCCATACATCAAAATACCCCCGCACCTGCACACGTAAAAAAAAACATAAATAATAATTTATATACATGTTTCATTGTAATCACATAATATCACTTGAACTGTGCCAATCTAGCGTAGCTGCGCAACACGGGGTAAACACGTGCTTAATTTTTAAACACTTGTTTAAATCCACATTACGCATAATTGTATTTATTTTCGGCAGATACTGTGCGCATTGGAAATGCATCAAAATTATTTGATATATACTCTAAATATATGCTTTATTGTAATCTCATAATATCACTTGAACTGTGCCAATCTAGCGTAGCTGCGCAACATGGGGTGGACACGTGCGTAATTTTTAAACACTTGTTTACATCCACATTATGCATAATTATAGTATTTAATCACGTACGCGCGTGAGGTGGTAAATAATAAATATTACCTAAATAAGGAATTATATGCTTGTATTATTGTAATTACATAATATCATTTCAACTGTGCCAATCTAGCGTAGCTGCGCAACATGGGGTGGACACGTGCTTAATTTTTAAACACCTGTTTAATGTACATATTATGATAATTGTACTTATTTTAGGCAGACACTATGCGCATTGGAAATGCATCAAAATTATTTGATATATACTCTAAATATATGCTTTATTGTAATTACATAATATCACTTGAACTGTGCCAATCTAGCGTCGTGCGCGTGTACGGGGTAAGCGGTGACCGAATTTTAGAACACCTGTTTAATGTACACTATTTACGTTCGTATTATCATGATTATATTGTGAATAACACGCGCCACGTAAAAACTAATGAATGATAAATACATTAAAATGTCATATTATCAGCGTATTATTGTAATTACATAATATCACTTGAACTGTGCCAATCTAGCGTTGTGCGCATGCACGGGGTAAGCGGTGACCGAATTTTAAAACACCTGTTTTATATCCATGTTATTGTTATTTTATACATTTTATTTCAACTGCCAGTGCAACTTAAATCGCGTAAACCACATGCAAAATGCATTTATATACATATATTAATGTAATATCATAATATCACTTGAACTGTGCCAATCTAGCGTCGTGCGCATGCACGGGGTAAACGGTGACCAAATTTTAAAACACCTGTTTAAATGCACATAATTATATTATTTAAATATGGTTTACCACATTATTGCGCAAAGCACGTATGCTTTAAATCGTGTTAACTATAGATTATATATACTTATATATGTATATTAGTGTAATCACATAATATCACTTGAACTGTACCAATCTAGCGTTGTGCGCACACCTCGGGGTGAACGGTGACCAAATTTTAGAAAATGTCTTTAAATGCCAATTTACTTGAATTTGTCATGTTTCTTGCCACTTGCACGCCTACACTTGCTGAGCAACGGCGGCGCTGAGCGCTCCGGCAGTGCTGCGCAGCTTGTCGCGATGCGCCAGCGCGGCTTCCAGCCACGTGCTGACACCGGCGCGCGACAACACGGGCGAGGCACGCAGCGCGGCGGTGGCATCGCTAACTGACGCGTTTGCAGTCTGCACGGCGCTGTGCCACTGCTCGGCAATCTCGGCGCTTGGTGAGACGCTGGCACTGCGCGCGGCCGAATTCCACGCGGCGTACGCGCGCGACCACGGGCTCGTAGTGCGTGCGGCCGGTGCAGGAAGCGCGCCAAGCGGCGACGGTGCGGCTTGCACAGCGCGCACGCCGAGCGGCGGGACGGCAGGCATGTCCCACGAGTTCCACGAGTCTAGCGAGTCACTTGCGTCACTCTCACTGTCAGACCAGTTGGCGCCGACGCCGACGCCCAGGCCACGGCCGACGCCCCACGTGTTGTTGTCATCGTCATTATCGGTCCAAGCCGCGTCTGCGTACAGCGGCGCAAGGCCATGGCCGCCCATGCCACACCCAAGCGGCTGCGCTTCGTCAGTCACTTCACCGTGCTCTGGGCTTTCGCTTGTGCTCCACAAGTCGCACGCCACGGCGCTCTGTGCGTAAGCGCCAATCGGCACAAATGCGCCGCCAGACCAGTTGCGGTTTGCGGGTGCCGCCGCGGGCGCCGCTGCGGGCACGCCGCTCAGCAGGCTGGCCGACGCGGCCATGTATGCATGGTGCTCGCGCACGCCTGCGCGCAGGCCTGCCGCGTCCTGCGCGTTTGCCGCGGCAAGCGCCAGTACTTCAGCACGGGCGCCGCGCTCGCGCAGCGTGCCGGGCATGCCGCGCACGGCCAGCGCAAGCACCTGCTCAGCCAGCAGTGTGCGCCTGTCCGCAACGCTGTACGACGAGCCATTGCCAGCAGTGCGCGCAAGCAAGGGCGCGCTCGAGGCAAACACAAGCGGCACGTCGCCGCGGTCTGCAGGCGCCGAGTTGCGCGGCGGTGTCGGCATGCGGTACGTCGCGCTGTGCCGCCCGCGCCAGTCGGGCACGCTGTCAATCCTCCGCTGGCCACGCACGCTTGCTGCGGCGTTCTCGAGACTCTGGCCGCCACATAGCACAGCCCAGCGCGTCACCAGCCGATCTCGCTCTGCCTTGGCTGCGCGCATCGCCGTCTGCGCAGTGGCATTCAGCGCGCTTGCCGGATGTGCGGCAATACGCTGCGCAAGCTGTGCCGTGCGTGCACGCGCCTCTCCCGCGCGCACGTACTCTGGATGACGAACGGCTGCATAAAGCGCACGCTCCATTTCGCCTATTGCACGCGACAATGTGTCAGCGCGCTCGCCCAGCACGCGCGCAATACGCGTGGCTTGCTTGGCTGTTGCTTGCGCGTCCTCAAATGCCTCTTGCGCTGCTTTGATCTTGTCTTCCGCTGTTGTTGCGGCATCGTCAAATAGCAACGCAACTCCAAAATCTTCCTCTGCGATCTGCAAGTTGCTTGCAGCATCTTGCTCTGCGCGCTGCGCATCAATGGCTTGCTGTGCTGCATCTTGCGCTGCGCGCTGCACATCAGTGGATTGCAGCGCTAGGCGCGCCTCATACACGCGCGCCTCGGCCGCAACAAATGCAGCGCTTCCCAGCTCGGCAAGCAAGTCAGCTTGCTCGGCGAGCAGGTCGGCCAAGCCCAAATCGCGCGTGTACGCGGCCGCGTTTGCTGCTTGCTCTCGCGCGTCGCGTTCCGTGGCTGCCAGCGCATCGGCTTGTGCGACAAAGCGCGCTTCGTCGTTCGTCAGCGCAAGCGCCCACGTGCAGGCGTCGCGCGTATTCTCCAGCTCGGCGTACTCGGTGCCGTCGCGCACGCACGTGCGCAGCACGCGCACGCCTGCAGCAATCTCAAACGGCGGCAGCGCAAACTCGACCGTCGCGCGCTCAGGCATGTGCGTCACGATTGCGGCCCATGCAGCATCCGTGCGGCGTGGCACAGGCAGCGCTAGCCAAAGCGCATGCGCAGGGAACCCTGCGCCAGCAGGCAGGTTGGCCGGCGTCGTGTTCAGCACAGTAGCGTAGCGCGCATAAGTGCGCGGCTCGTCGGCATCCATCGGATTGCCGCGCACCAAAATGTTGAACACGGCGCGTTGCGCCGCGCCATAGTCTGGCAGGAGCGCGGCATTGCGCAAATTGACAGTCGAATCAAGGTTGTACACGGTAGCCATGTCAACCAGCACTTGATCTTCAGTGCGCACGCTGGCGGCGCTCAGCTGATCATCAGCCGCAAGCGGCAACACGTACAGATACGCGCGCGGAATCGAGGCCTCGCTTGCCAACACGGGGTTGCCGCCAAGCAGTGCAAGCTGACCGAGCGTGGCCGTGCGCGCAGTGCTAGGCTGACCGCGCAGCAGAGCGCGCGCAGCGTCAACAAACTCACGCGCAACGTCCGTGTAACGCGCAGACTCGTCAACAGTGCTCAGTGCAACGTTCACATTGGCAATATCTGCGTTGGCAGCGGCAGTCACAAAGGCCGCGCGGCGCAATTCCGTCCAATACATGCGCACCTCGTCGGCTTGCTGGTCAACATCTGGGCCATTGGCGGTAAGAGAAACAAAAAGCGCGTTGATTGAATCAACAAGCGACTGAACAAGCTCGCGAAAGCTTGATGGCGCACGCAGTCCGCGACGTCGCATAGCAATCTGCTGAGCCTTGACACGGCGCTCTGCATCGGTGTCGCTTGCCGCGCCACTTGCCGCGCCTACGTCGCTGTCCTCGTCACTTTCCACTGCCGCCGCCGCGGGCGCAGGTGCAGCCGCAGCCGCGTTCGCAGCCGCAGTCGCGGGCGGAGACGGGGGCGGGGGCGGGGGCGCAGTCGCCGTGCCCGCTGCATTTGAGCGTTTCTTTTTCGCGCTCACGGGTTCCGGCGCGTTCAGAAGTGCGTTTTCAAACTTGTCAATAGCGGCACTCTTGGCGGCTTGCGCATTTTCGTACTTGCTTGTGGCGTCTTCGACGGCGACAGCACGCAACGCGCGGAATTGCTCGATCAGCTCGGCTATGGCGACCGTGTCGTACAGTTCTGCCAGAGGCGCCATACCGGCAAGTGTTTCGTAATAGGTAATTTTGCCTTGTACGTCTGAACGCTGAGCGTTCAGCGCGTCAAGAACACTTTGCCTCTGCTCCTCGCTCGTGACATTCTCATAGTTTTTTGCAGCCTTGTTCAGCGTGTCTTGTTCTTCCGCCGTAACAGCATTCGTGTCGGAAATTGCGTAAAAGGCGCCCACAAAGGCTTGGCGCGCCGCAATAACGTTAACGTCGGTCGCAGGTGGATTGGCGCGAGGATCAATCACATCGTCAAGTAGCGCGGGCGACGCCTCAATGCGCTTAATCGGATCTTCGGACGCTGCTCCATCGTCACGACTTGCACCATTGTCGCGCAGTACGGCAGCAAGCGCGGGCGGGTTGTTGGTCGCGCCAGTGACAGCGGCATCGTACTGCTGCAGATCGGTGCGCGCCGCTTCTTGGTCATTGCGCGCAACCGCCACTTGATCGTTTGCTTGCACCGCGTTTTGGGCAAGTTCCAACATGCCATTTGTCAGTGAATTGTCCGCAATGCCGTCGCGCGCAACTTGCACCAGTTCTTCAGTGGCGGCTTCAAACGCGTTCACAGCTTGCGGCGTATCCGTGTCAAGCGCCAGGTCGCGCAGCTCGATGCTCTTGTCTGCAAACACCTGCCGGCGATTGGCCAAATCGGTAGCATCAAGAGCCGCGGGATTGCGCGCATCAGCCAGCACCTTGTCGCTCAGCAGCATGTCAAGCGCGCCCAACGCGTTCGGCTCAAGCGCCCGCTCGGTAGATGCTGGGCGCGCCAAGCCGTACCGCACTACGCGCGTGATAAGCGTCGCCGCCTCGTCTGTCGCGGCGCCAAGCCATGCTTTGGTGTTGGCGCGCAGCTCGGCTGCCGCAGCCGTAGTGTCCTGCACGCGCAACGACCAAATGCCCGTGTGCATGTCGCGCGGCTGCGCAATGACCAGCACGGGCCACGCGCCCGGCGCCAGCGTCGCACCCGTGCGGCTCCACGCGGCAGCCTGTTGCTCACCAGTGGCCAAGCCGTCAATGCGCACGCCCTGCTCGGCCCACGTGCCCTCATTTTGCGCCATGCGGGCGGCGCGCGCGGCCTGAAGCGGCGCGTTAAACGCGACACTCTCGACGTCATTTTCATCCAGTTCAGCACCGTCTTGCTCAAGCTCGGCAAAGGCCAGTACGTTCAGCGGCTGCCAAGAGGCGTACACGCGCAGCGTGCCGGGCAGCGCCACGCGCGGTAGCTCAATGCGCACAGGGCCCGCGCCTGCGCGCACGTCCATGCTTGCGCGTGCACCGGCCAGACGCTCAGGTTGCTCCAACGCCGCCTCGAGCGTGTCCTGCGCGTCACGTGCCACCGTAATCTGCGCACGAGCCACGTCAACGCTGTACAGAGCATTGTCATAGGCCGCGCGCAGCTTGGAAAGCGTGTCGCGCAGCTCTGCCTTGCTTGCCTCATAATCGGCAATTTCATCGGCAAGCTGCGCCAGCTGAACCGTGCGCACTTCCGTCTCCAACGGCGTTTGCGCGTCTGCCAGCGCACGACGAGCCTCTTCCACTGCAGCGCGCCGGGCGGGCATTTGACCTTCAATCGAGGCTGTCAAGCTGCGCAGAAATTCGATACGCTGGTACGTCTGTTCGGCACTCAGACCAGCCGCCGGGCCGACAGCTTCGCGCGCGCGTTCAATCCAGCCAGCGCGCGCAGCGCCTGCATCCTCGGTCAGGTCAATTTTGAGCGACAAAACAGACACAGCAGCAGCCTCGGCAAGCGCGAGCTGGTCGTCGCCGACTTGCGGGGCAACTGTCGCGAGCGCAAGTGCAGCAGCACGTGGCATGCCGGGCAAGATGTCGCCGTCATCGTCGTCGCCAGGGGTGGCCATGTGCAAGTAGCTAAGTGCCGCATGCGTGCCGCGCGGCCCATAAGAGCGCACACCGCATGTTGCCACATGACTATGGGTACGCTGTCATCACGCGACGTTGGTGACGCACCGCCTGCACCGCTCGAGTCGACTTGCGCATTTGTACCCGAGATTGTGTGCGCGCGCCCCGGTGAGACGCACGGCTACGGTTTATTAGCGCCCGAGGCACCAGACTTGCGCATGGCGCCGCACGCATATGTCGCGCTAGATGTTCCGCTGCTGTGCGCCGTGCCCGGCTGGGGGCATGCGCGCGCCGTCGGCATAGATCCGTCCGGCAAGTACGTGCTGCACTTTGACTGGCCCGCCGTAGCAGCTCGGCTGCCGCGTGCCGTGCCGCCCGCGCTCATTACAACGCACGAGCTGGCAGCACATATTGTCAGCGTGCACGGTGCCATGTCCGGCAGCGCGCGCCTAGCGCCAGATGCGCGCGTGCGCTATGCTGACGGGCATGAAGTTGCTCTGGGTGAGCTGGCACCAAGCGCTCAACGCGAAATCAACTGGTGTGCAACACGCTTAACCTGAGCCCCGACCTGACATGCGTACAGCGCGTGCGCGGCATAAGGACAGCGCGCACGCACTGCACACACACACACACACACTCACACATGCCCCCCACGTTGACGGGTACAAGTGCGATTGACACTGCGGCGGCGCACGACTCTAACTGCGCCGCCAAGCGTGGCGCGAGTGCAACTGCGCACGCGCTCAACGAGCAGCTGCGTGCCGAGTTGCTTGGCTGCATTGACCCGGTGTTGCGCGATCAAGTTGTTGCGCACGCCGGCGCCGCGCTGCCGCGTCCCACGGGAACGCCGCCGACGAGCGAAGCTGCTTGGGCCGAGTTGCTGGCGCGCGTGCATGCGCCCGTCGATGCTACGCCCGATCTGGCGCGCTTTGCTGACCAGCTTGGCGCCGTGGGCTCGCCCTTGCGCGGCCACGCTGGCGCCCTGTACATCAGCACGCTGGTCATGCACGATTTTGGCGAGCCCGAACATGCAGCCGCCACGCGCGTAGTGCATACGCTGGCGCGCGTGCCGCCCGCTACCGCGGCGACTGCGGCAGACGCAATGCTGGCGCAGCGCGCGCGCATGCTCAACGCCGTCGGCGAAGTGCCACGCGCCGTTGCCGATTTTCTTGCATGCGTGCAGCACGTGCAGCAGCTTGAACCGCGCCGCGTTCTCGCCGGTGCCACGGCTGATGCCACGGCTGGCGCAGTGCCCATTGGTTCCGAGCAAGCCAGCTCCAGCGCCGCAGAGGCGCAAAAGGTTTACACGGCGTTGGCCAAGCTTGATGGTGTCGCTCTCGTCAAGCTCTTGCGCAACGAGTTGGATTATGAAGATGAGACCGAGCTGTTGGATGCGCTTGACACGACACCGTTCAGCCCTCGCGACTGGTCCGCGCACATTGGCTGCGCAGTTTGTGGCGGCGTCAAGCGCGAGTGCGCTGCGTGTGCTATCAACTGCTCACCGGCTCTGTCGGCAAGCATTGGATGCGACACGTGTGGTGGCGGCACCAAGTGCATGCGCTCTACGTGTGGCACTTGTGGCGGAGCTGGCGCTGGGGCTAGCGCTGGCGTTGGCACACTTGCGGACCCCGTGCTTGTGACTGCCGCCAACGTCGCCTCTGCGCCCGCTGCAGTGCCGGCAGTTGCCGCGGTCGCGGTGGTCGGCGCCCTTGACACTGTCGCAACGAGTGCAGCCGGCGTAGCATCGCTTGTTGGCCTTGGCAACGCGTCTGAACAGGTGCTTGGCGCAAGCCGGTCTGGGTACGACGAGATTGACAGCTCTAGCGACGCAGACGACGTCATGCTTGGCAGGGCGGCCACTGTACAGATTGTGCAAGTCACACGCGAAACGCCTGCTGCGCCTGCGCCTGCGCCTGCGCCTGCGCCTGCGCCTGCGCCTGCGCCTGCGCCTGCTCTACCGCCCAGCTATGGCGAGACTGTCGCAAGCGCGCCTCTTGGCGCAGTCATGCTTGGCGCGCCACGCCGCGTGGCTCGTCTGGACGTCGCGCCCAAGTGCGCTGATGCGCAGGCTGCCCCAGCTGCGGCGTCGCAAGTGCACGCGCTGACTATCAAGTACAATCATTTGCTGCGCCCACTAAAGGCTGTCCACGACTTGGCCGATCCCGTGACCGCGTTCAGCCTTGCCGTCGGCCTGCCCGCTGGTGTGCGGCATTCGGACGCTGCACTGCTTGCACTTGCGCACTACCTGCCCGGCGCGCACAAGACACACGCGTACGCGCGTCTTGCGCGCCGCGCAAACCTCGGTGCAACCGGTGCTAGCCTTGCTGCGAGCTGGGCGGCCGCGCATCCCGCATTGAGCCGCGCAACGCTTTCTGCGCTGCTTGGCGCTGTGCACCCCGGCGCACCGACGCGCGGCGTGCTGGCCGCGACGGCACCCGCCGTACTGGCCAAGCTGCCGCTTGCCGCCCAGCGCGCACCCATGCACGCCGCCCTGCTTTTGCTGCAGCCGAACGCGCGCACGCTCCTGGCCGAGCATTACGGTCCGCTCACGCGCAACGAGTGGCGCGGTGTCACTGCTGCGCGCTTGGCAACCACGCGCGGTGAGCTTTGCACGCCTGCCGTGCTGTACGCGCATCTTGCCCGCTCTACCGATGAAGCATCGCGCTAACCGAACCTTGCACGTAAACCATTCACAATCACGTTCACGTGCGCGAACTCGC
Organism: Burkholderiales bacterium; assembly: GCA_031374415.1. Taxonomy (GTDB): domain Bacteria; phylum Pseudomonadota; class Gammaproteobacteria; order Burkholderiales; family Burkholderiaceae_C; genus CANHBY01. The sequence goes on along the minus strand of JANMGB010000325.1, from coordinate 10,692 downwards.
TTGTGTGCAACACGCGTACATGTCGGAAAATTATAAATAGTTTATTATTTTAATCCTGTCATGTGCGTAATTCATAATATTACACATATTACAAATTAATAGTATTTAAACCCATGGAACAAGGCACAGCGCAACTGCCGCGGCTAGCTAGTGCATGGGACAGACGCGTCTGTTACAGTCACACTTGGCTCGCAAATGCCGCGCAAACCACGCGCTGTTACAGGCGCAGTCGATAAGGCCGCGCCTCGCGTTACGCGCAAGAGACGCGCACCGGACACGGACACGGATGCAAGCGCAGGTGCAGGTGCAGGTGCGAACGCTGCGCTAGACGACACGCGCGGACGCAAGCGTGCGCGCGGGCCACACGTTGCAGCCTACACAACGGCGCAAAAGAGCGCACGCGAGGCCATGGCGGCGCGCGAGCAAGCAAGCGGCGGCGACGGCGCACGCGCGCCCGCACTTACGGCCGCGTTGCACTGCCCAGTATGCGCGCTCCCGCTTGCAAGCGCCCTGAGCGCGCCCGACGGAGAAACGGTGTGCGCAGCGTGTGCGCAGTGCGCGGCACTGCCGCCTGTGCACACGTGCATCAACTGGTCCATGCAAGAGGCCGTGGACGTCGCACTTGGTGACACAGAGCGCGCACGCGCATCGGCGCGTGTTGCACCGTGCACTAACATTGCTGACATTGTGCATCGCCACAACGCCACGGCACGCGTGTGCATTTCTCGCGTCGCCCCTCAGTGTATTGAGTGGGGGGACAGGCCACCTGGAATTGTCGCCGTGCGCATTGCCGTGCTGGCCGCCATGGCCGCGACAGACGCTTCGCTTGCCACTATTGCCGCCAACACGGACGCGTTGCGCGCGCTGTTGGCTTTGGTGCGCGTGCACACGTGCGGCGCCGCGCCAGCCGCGTGGGGATCAATGCCAACTGTTCTAGGCGCGAACGAACTTGGCGTGGAGCTTGTGGATGCAGATGGCTTTTTGCTTTGCTTGACAATCGAGTGCACCGCTCCCGAGTTGCGCCTTGTGCGCTGGCCACAGTCTACAGCGCCCGCGACAACCGGTGGCGCCGGTGGCGGTGACGCCGACGAACAGCCGGTTCATGTGACCTGGCAACTGCAGCACGCCATTGGCACAGATGTCGCCGACGACCACGGCGCTACTCTGGCGCTCATGCGCGCGTACATGCAAGGCGCGCCCGACAGCGTGCCAGGGCTTGACTGCGCCATTTGCTACAATCCGCTGACAGGCGCACGCATGGCCGCCTGCGGTCACTCGGTGTGTGCTTCATGTGCAACGCAACATGTCGAGTTTGTACGCAGACGCGTAGTGCGTGCAGCCTGTGGCGTGTGCTCGGCGCTGGTCGCTGATCAAACCGTGTACGCAACGCCCAACACTGCCGTAGCCGCTGCCGTGGCCGCACAGCTCTTGCCAGCACAGGCCATGCGCGAGCGTTTGCGTACAGGCGGAGCAAGCGGCGCGCTAGGCCTCGCCATGCTTGAGCTAGGCGCGCGCCCCGGTACGATATTGCCCGTGTGCGCGGTGGCGTACAACAACATTGGCGTTTATGGTGGTCTTGGCTTGCTTGAGCGTGTGCATGCTTTTTGCTGCACGCATTTTGGTGCTGCAGTTACAAGCGGACACGTTCCAAGCGAAGCAGACCGCGCGCGCTTTGTCGAGGCTATACGCGCGGAATTTCGCGGTACGCTGGTGGACGTACAGCCTGACATGCCAATTTCGCGGGCAACGCGTGGAACGCTTTCGGCGTCGCATGGCTTTGCGTATTGCGCAATTCGTCTGGTCGGCTATAGATACACTATGCGCGTTCTCATCGTGTTTAATGCAGAGTTTTATTCGCTGTAAATGCGCGGCCGCTCGCGCTCTTGCACTCGCGTGCGTGCGTGCGAGCGTGCGTGCGCAGTAGCCATTTTACTGCACGGTGCACACGCCTTCTATGCTGTAGTTGACCGGAGTCTCGGGCAACCTAAGCTCTAGCACAGTTGCCACAGTGGAGGCGGCAACTAGCGCGCCCCAGCGCGAGTCAGTGTCAGGATCTTGCACACCGTAGCGCAAGCGCAGCACGTGCGTCGCGCCGCGTAGAACTTGTGCCGGGTCATCGTGAAAAATGATGCACGGCATGCGCGCGTAGCGGCCAAGCATGTGTGCAAGCATGCTCGTCGGCATTTCGTGTAGCGGCGCAGTCAGCACGCACACGCTTCCCGCGCAAATACCGAAATTGGATAAATGGTCGCGTATGGCAATCATGGTACTCTTTGCCATCTCATGTGATAAAACGGGCATGTCATCTTCACACACAAGCGCAAGCGTGTACTGTCGCACCGGTGACGCGTCAGCATCTGCGCCAGCATCTGCGCCAGCATCTGCGCTAGCTTTCGTGCTTGACATGCGCGAGCCAATGCGCACAGTCTCGCTAGCACCCTCATTAGGGGGTGCGTCTACCGCGCATTTCACGTCGTCGCATTGGCCGTCGCCGGTGGTGTTGGTGGTGGTCGTGGTAGCCATGCGTACGCGCGTGCAAGCTTGTGTGTGTGTGTGTGTGTCAACTCAAGTCAAGTGCAGTGCCGCGCGCACACATATAATGTGCTGCACTGTGCTACGTGCACACACTTGGCGCGCAAAGTGCCATGTCGCTCAGCGCTTCAACTGTCGCAGACACGGCGGCGGCGCCACCCTCGCTGCCGCCGCCGTGCCCGTCGCCAGTCTGGGCGTACGAACCCGGACGCGCACTTGCCACGTCCGAATGTCCGCTGCCTGTCGGCATACTTGCAGTCCGCCGGCGCCCCCTTGTCACGGGCGTGGTCGTTGCCAACGCAGTCACCCATCAGCCATACAGCCCGGGCATGGGTGCCAGAGCCAGTGCAAGCGCTAGCTCGTCGGGTGACAACGGGTCGACGCTAGGCGCGCGGGCACGTGTTCGAGCCGCACGTCGCGCACGCAAGATGGCGCGCGTTATGGGCGAGTACAAGCACGGCACGTTGCACAGCGGCTCGGCGCACGGGCCAGTCGTGCACAGTCGCAAGCAGGCAATGGCCATTGCGATTGCCGAGAGCCGCCGCGCGGCGCGCAAGTGAAAAAGAAACTTGTCAAATTGACAAACTTGGTGTGTTTACGGGGCGCGGCGTACCTTGCGCTGTGCGCTGTCGACGTGCGGCAGCGTGCGGATTGGCGGGCGCGCGGCGCCGGACGCGCCGGGGACATTGCGCGGCTCGACTGAAGATCCGGGCGCATCGGCAAAGTAATAACCCACAGGTGGCGGTGATGGACAAACCGTGCCGGGGATGACACACGCACCAACCGGCGGAAGCGTGGGCGGGCTCGGAGGCGGGCTTGGAGGCGGGCTCGGAGGCGGGCTTGGCGGAGGCGGGCTGGGAGGCGGAGGCGGGCTCGGGCGCGGCGGCGGGCTAGGAGGCGGGGATGGTGCCGGGCACGTAAGAGAAGGACAATCTGGAGCAGCGAGAACAAATGCTCCAGAAGTCGCTGTAAAAGTTCCACCTGTCGCAAATGATCCACACGCGGCAAGTACCGGATTTTGGCAGTCACTAGCGCGACACGATCCTGCTGAAATAGTAAACGTGGACTGCCGACCGCCAACATTGCAAGTATACGTGCACCGGCAATTTGCCATGGGCGGCGGGCTTGGCGGAGGGCTTGGCGGCGGGCGCGGAGGCGGGCTCGGAGGCGGGCTCGGCGGGGGCGAGCTCGGCGGAGGCGGCGACGGTGGCGGGGGCGGGCTCGGGGGTGGGGGCGAGCTAAACAGGGCGCACGACCCCAAGTCAAGGTTGGCACACAGCGTGTTGGCACTGTAGGCGCCCGGCGCAGAGCACTGGTCAGGGTACAGCACTTGCGCGCACGTTGACATGCCGCAGCACGAGCCAAAGCCCGACGGCGGGCAGGTCGTGCCAGCCTGCCAGAGAGGGCTTTGCGCGGCGGGCAGGCCAGAGCATGCGCACGCGGTCAGCAGCTCGCACGCGCTGCCGGTCGGCACGCCGAGCGCATTAAGCGTAAAGTAGCTGCATATGCCAACGGGCTCGGTGGCGCACGACGAGCCGGGCGCGCCAAGCACGCCGCCGCCGCTGGTGCAGGCGGCGCTGGAGTTAGTCGCGTCCAGCGCAACGTCCGTGCACGCGCCTGCCGTGCAGCACGTGGCGTGGCACGCCGACGTTTCCAGCTGGTTGGGGTTGGTAACGTACGGGCACGAGTCGCACGCGTCGCCAAACGTGTCGCTGTCCGAGTTGAGCTGGCCCGAGTTTGGCGTCATGGGGCAGTTGTCGCACACGTCGGCCACGCCGTCACCGTCATAGTCTGCGCACGTGCTGCCGACGCCTGCAAAGGTCTTGGTTGGTCCCACACAGTTCTGCGCAATGCGCAACGTGCACGTGTGGCTGACCGAGTCGCAGCACGCGCCCTTCTGGTCTTCAGGCGCCGCGGGGCACGTCAGGCCGAGCGTGCCGCACGGCACGCCGACGCCGCCGTTGCCGCTGAGCTCACCGCCGGCGGCCGCGCACGCGTCCGGCGACACGTCCGTGCAGATGCCCGCGCTTGACGCGCTGTAGCCCGCGCAGCACGGGATCGTGCAAACCGTGTTGGCAACCGTGGCGCCCAAGAAGCTCGTGCCGACACACAATCCCGACTCGACGTTGTACGCGGTGGCAGAGCCGCTTGACGAGCAACAAACGGCTTGGCACGCGTTGCCAATTCCGTTCTCATCAACATCAGCCTGATCGCTGTTTGCTGTCATGGGGCAGTTGTCGCACACGTTGCCAACACCGTCCTGGTCGGAATCCTCTTGGAGCGGGTTAACATTGCTGGGGCAGTTGTCGCACGCGTTGCCAATGCCGTCACCGTCCGAATCGCTTTGTAGCGTGTTTGCAATGTTCGGGCAGTTATCGCACACGTTGAGAACGCTGTCACCGTCAGAGTCGAACACGGCGCACGTGGCACCTTCAATGAACTCTTCGCAAGAAGTTGCTGGCACATTATCGACGCACGCGCAGTTTGTGCGACACGCGCCCGTGGGGACCGGCGGCGGGCTCGGCGGCGGCGGGCTTGGGGGCGGCGGCGGCGAGGGCGGAGGCGGGCTCGGAGGCGGGCTTGGAGGCGGGGGCGAGGGCGCGGTGGCGCGGCAGTAATCCAGCACGTCCAGGCACGACTCTGTGGCCAAGCCCGGATTTGTCGACGACTCGGCTACACCGCTCGAGATCACGCTGATACCGCCCGATGGCATGCAAGTCGCGCCAAAAGCCGCGCACTGCGTAGAGCAAGCACCGCCATTGCTGTTGATGTAAACTTGACCGGGGTCTGTCACAACGTTCTTGATCAGAATAGGGCTGTTGTAGACACATGTAAACATGCACTTGCAATACGCGTAGAGCGTGGGTGGCGGAGGACTCGGGGGAGGACTCGGGGGAGGACTCGGCGGAGGGCTCGGAGGAGGACTCGGGGGAGGACTCGGTGGCGGAGGCGAGTTGACCACAACGGGCGGAGGCGGGCTCGGCGTGCGCGTCTCGTTGCAGCACACGCGGCGCGCGATTGACCAGCCCCACTTGTTGTTGCCAAATGGGACGGACCCGAGCGCGTAGGCCGACTCGGTGTTGTGCTCAGATGTGCCCACGGTTGCGTGCACGATAAAGAACAGCGTGCCGTTGCACGCGATGCGCGGGCGGGGCCACGCGCCAGAGCCAACGCTGTTCCACTGGCTGGGCGTGACAAGCGCGTTGGCCGGCGTCAGGTAGGCAAAGTTTGGCAGTGCAGGCGCGGTATTGGGCTGAACAACGACGCGCAACGCGTAGCTTGTCCAGCCTGCGGGCGCGGGGGCCAGCGTGAGCGCCGGTGAGAACTGGCCGGGCGCGTTGGACTGCGCAAGCGCCGAGCCCGCGTAAATGGCGACGGAGCGCAGGCGCGAGCTGGTCAGCGCAATGGACACGGTGAACGTCCACTCACCCGTCTGCGTGATGGTCACAGCGCCAATGTTCTGCGTTTGCCCGGCGAGGAACGGGTAGGAGATGTTGCGCGAGCACGCAGCCACGGGCGGGCTCGGCGGCATCGCGGGGATTGGCTGGCGCGGCGGCGGCGGGCTGGCGACAGGCGGGCAGATGCAGCGCGTGTACCGGTCGGGGATCCAGCCGATTTTGCAGACCGCGCGGCGGATGTGCTCGAGCAGCGCGCCCGTGCCGCACTCGTAGCGCGACTTGGAGCACGACCAGCCGTCGTCGTCCTCGTCGTCGTACACGCGGCGCACAAGCACACGATCGTCACCGCCCGAGCGCGTAAAGAACGTGCTTGTGCTGAGCGTGACAAGGCGCGCGGGCAGGTGAGGCGCAAGGCGCGCCATGGCCTGCACCGGCGCGGCAGCGTCAGCATTGCTAGCAACAAGCGCCAAGCTTGACGGCTCTAGCAGATCGAGCAGATCGGGCTCGACAAGCGTAAAGCCAAGGTTGTACACCGAGCCGGCCGCAATTTCAGGCTCGGGCGGCGTGGAGACGTCCACGCCAGATACCGAGCTAGCAGGCAGCACGCACAAGCACGCCGCGACAGGTCCGTTGTACTGCGCGGCACTCGTGGGCGTGCCTTCAACGCACAGGCCGTACGTAAGCTCGACCAACGCCGGGCAGCCTTCCGGCGCGCCGTTGCACAGGTTGGTGACAAAAGCGTCGCACGAAAAAGCGGGCGCGTCACCAAGTGCAATTGTTGGCGCTGGGCCCGGCGCGCCCATTTCAAGCAGCGGCGGATACAAATCGGACATGTTAAAGTTGGGAGGAGCAGGCGGGTGCGCCGGACCGCTGCTCAAGTGCGGCAGCAACACAAGCACTGCAATGATCAGGCCAACAGAAACACACGTGCACAGCAACAGCGCAATTTTTGCCCATGACATGCCGTTTGCGCGACGCTCGGGAACGTTGTTGCGCGAGTCGTACAACGGGTCGTACAGCGGGTCGCGCGTGTCAACGCTTGTCACAGGAGGCCGTCGGAACGGCTGTCGACTCGACATGGCTGGGCGCGCTTGTGGCATAGTGCACATGGCGCGCCCTTATGCACGCACGACGCAGTGCGCACCATGCACGCACGACGCAGTGCGCGCAAACATGTGCAAGGTGCAAGGTGGCGGCATGCCATGCAGTGTTAGCCTATAAACTTGGGCGTGTACAAACTGAGCGCACGCGCGTTTGCGCATATACGCGTGAACACACTGCAAGGCATGCAGCCAACTCGCGACTTGCGCGCGCACGCACGCACGCGCGCGCGCGCGCCAACGTAATGCTTAACACCCAAAAATATGTAATATATTAAATTTATATTTGTTTTATTCCAAGTCACCATAGACGCACACACTTGACTCGGTCATGGCTGCTGCGCCGTCACTGATTGGCGTAAAGCGCGTCTCTATCGAGTCGGACAAGCACGTGACCAAGTGCGCGCGCGGCGCGGCGGACACAAGCGTTGCGGAAGCGAGCGTGGCAAAACGGCGTGATGCGCCAGTAGAAAAGCCCGATGCGCACACGGTGGCGCGTCGTAAGTACTGGCGTGAAGCGCGCGCAACAGGCGTGGCACAGTGCTTGCACGACTTGCTGCGCTTGATGGCCGCCTCATGCGGCCCGGGCTACTCGGCCGAGCTGGCAATTCGTGTCAATGGATTGGGCATGAAGCGGCCACTTTGGATTGATTCAGCCATGCGCGCACTTACAACGCAGGGTGCCGACGATGTCACAATTGGCGGTGTTTTTAGTGTGCGCCAGATTAGCGACGCACGTCAAACCGAGCTTGCTGCGCTGCGTGCCAAGCCAGTTCGTCCGGGTGCAAAGGCGCGCGACTGGGTTGCACTTTCGACGCGCGACCAGCGCGTTGCGGCGTCCGTGTTGCGCTTTGACATTGACGCGGACGTGTATGCCGAGCGCGTGTGCTGCGGGGATCGCAAGCAACTGTGCGATACGTGCGCGCCGCTGTTTGATCTTGCCATGCGCGTGATTGAGCGCGTGTTACGCTACCTCGCGCTGCCGGACCTGGACGCGGACATGCTGACTTGGGCATTCTCCGGACGGCGCGGTGTGCACGGCTGGCTGCTTGACCCACGCGGCTTTGTTGCCGGTGGCACGCCCACGCCCGCACCCGGTGGCGGCGCACCGCACGCCTTGCATGACATTGTCGGCAGCATTATGCACATATTTATCAAGGCATCCGCGTCTGCCGATTTGGATTGCGCCAAATCAGTTGCCGATTCAACCAAGCTTGTGCTCGGAGACGTGCCGCGCCCGCTTCCGCCCGTGCTTGCGCATGTGCTCGGAGCACCTGACGCGCCGGACTCGCTCTGGGTTGCGGGGCCTGACTTGGCGCGCACACACCGCTGGCTGAGTCGCGCGGACGCTCGCACCGCTACGCTCGGGCACATTGCAAACGCAGGCGTGCGCGAGCGTACACGCGCGTGGCTTGAATCCGAGCTAGCCGTTGGCCAGGTCGACGAAGGCGCACTGTGGACAAGCTTGCTGGCTCAGCTGCCGCTGTACGAGCGCCAACGCCTTGCGCTTGGCGCGCTGTTTCCGCGCATTGATGTTGGCGTGACACGCACGCCTTCACACCTTGTCAAGGCACCGTTTTCGACGCACGTCGAGCAGGCAGGACTTGCGCTGCCGCTGCTGCCCGGTGAGCCGTTTGTGCCCTCGCGCTTGCCAACAGTGCACACGCCTGATCTTGCCTCTGCGCTTGTTCCGTACGTTGCGCACTTTCGCCAGCGTCTTGCAGCTGCGGCGGCGCGCGGTGGTATCACGCTACCCCCGTCAACTTATGCGCCGCCTCGCGCAGTCGTACAGCTGCCGGCGGCAACGCCTCGGCGCACCGCACTTGCTGCCAGCGCTGACGCGCAGGCACTCGAAGCCGCGCTCTCGGGCATGGACACGCTGCCTAGCTAACTAGCCAGCCAGCTAGCTAGCCAGCCAGCTAGCTAGCCAGCTAGCTAGCCAGCTAGCTAGCCAAGTAGCCGAGCGCACGCGCGCGTGGGAGCAGGCAAGCAGGCAGGCAACAAAATCATGCGCGCTTGTCCGGCGCGGCAGGCTGTGGCGCCCAAGCCGTTGCAAGGTCGCGCTCGGCCGCACCTGCAAGCAATATGGCGGCAATGAGCACAAGCCAAGCCGCGATGAGCGTGGCAACAGGTGGCGGCGCAAGCACGAGACCGTCAATCAGCGGGGCGTACACTGCGTAGCTGGCAAGCGTAAGGTGTAACACGGCACCGCCGTATATGTAAACTGCGCTGTACCACGGTACGCGCACGGCAGCAAGTGCGGCGCGACGCGCGGGCACAAGTGACGCAAGCGTGTTTGCGCGGCGCACGGCCAGATAAAGCTCGGCACGGCGCAGGCGCAGCACGGACACGGCAGCAGTCAGACCCGCTGACACGAGCGACGTCCAGGCGCCCTGTGTATAGGGCGCCAACACAAGCCACGGTGCAAGCCATATTGCCAGCTCGACGGCAAGCGCTTGTCCGGGAAAGCGCAGTGCGCTTGCGCCAATCACGCCTGCAGCGGCCGCGGCTGCGCCAATCAGGGCTTCGGTCGCGTGCAGCACAAGCAGCGCATAGTCTGCAGCACCCATGTGCAACTCCCAGAGGCGCGCAGTTGCAAGCGCACCAATAGCTGCCGCACTGGCGTACGCTACCGTTGCGCCAAGCGCTGCGCGCGTTGCGCGGTGCAAACGCGCCTCGGGCGGCTGGAACGGTCCAAGATGTCCGTCGTCGCTGCAGTACAGACAGACAAGCAGCGGTGCAGCAAGCGCGGCCAGCGCGGCCGTGTACAGCGTGATAAACGGGTGTATCTCGGCGGCGCGTGTGTACAATACGCGCGTTTGCGAATCAAACGCAAGGCCGTAGGCAAGCAGCGCACGCATGGGGACGGCCGAGTCACCTGGCGCAAGCAGCCAGGGCGTGGTGCGCGCAGGATTGACGTACGCACTTGGCGGTATGTGCAACGGCCCGATAATAACGTCGGGCATGGCGTCAAGGTCGCCTGCAAGCGCTGCCGCGCTAAATACAACCGCATTGTACTGAGGCGCGTCTGCCACAAAAACCGCGCCTGGCGTAAAAAAGGCCGCACCGTTGACCGTGCACAGCGGCGCAGGCAAGCCGATGCCCGGTAGTGCGTCGCATGCGTACGCCGCGTCATAGTCTTCCGCGTTGCACGGCCCAGGACACAGGCGCGCGTCCGTAGCCGCAAGCTGCGCGCAGCGCCAGCGCGACCACAGGCTTGACTCGGGGCCAAGCCCAAGTATGATCTGGGCGCTTGCCGCGCGCAGCGCGGCGTCTTGCACAGCATCAGGCGTCCCAACAATGACAGACTGGCGAAACGAGCCGTCAAATTGAAGCCAGTCGCGCCCGCTCACGGCGTCGTATGAGCGGCTCTCGGCAATAAGCGCTGGTTGCACAACAACAGCACTAAGCGAGGCGTCGACTAGCGCGTCAACGTCGCGCGGCGGCGAGCCGTACGTCACGGTCACGCGCAACGCACCGTCAACAAGCGCACCGCGCAACAAAGCACAGCCTCCCGTCTCGCCAATTGCGCTCCAGCTCATCAAGCCTACAATCAGCGTAAATGCAACCGCAACCGCGCCAGACCACGCACATGCACCCCAGAACGTAGCCGCGCGTGCGTACTCGGACACCCCCGCTCCCGGCGTCGGGGCGGGGGCGAG
>JANMGB010000319.1:0-5904 GCA_031374415.1 Burkholderiales bacterium | reverse complement strand
TCCATCTTCTTGAAGCGAGGCGGCGTTTTTGGACCCACGCCTCTCTACGACATCCTCTCGGCGTGGCCGGTGATCGGCAAGGGGGCACGCCAACTGCCCTATCAGGAAGCTGGTCTGGCCATGGCGTTGCGCTCCAAAAATTCCCACTACAGCCTCGGCAACATTCAGCCCCGCCACTGGCATCAACTGGCCCACCTGACAGGGGGCCAACCAGTCTGGGATGCAATGCTGTCGATGATCGACGACGTAGAGGCCGCGCTGACCCGGGTGGAATCACGCCTTGCGCGCAACTTCCCCGGTCAAGTCTGGGACGCGATCTCCGCAGGCGTGCGTCGGCATCAAAAAACATTCGTCACGGGTGCCCTGAAACTGTGAGACGAGAGGCGGGGGAACAACTGGGGGCATGACATCCCGACCTCCCCCGCTACACTGAGCATTCACCGGCTTCACAGCCTGTTGTTCGAATCCCTGAAGCGCCACCAAATTTGCAGTCCACCGCGTTTTCACACCACCGCGCTCCAATGCGGTGGTTTCGCGTCCGCTGGTGTCCCATGGAACACCGTGACGGTCGGTCGATCCGCAGGGGACATGCAGCGCCTCAGCGCAAGTTACAAGTATCCGGGCGAGCATAGCGCAACGAATGCGGGGCTCGGTCGACAAGTAGGCACTCACCGCGCTGACGCTACAGGACACGAGGCAGCATATGCCACGCATCGACCCCGGGTGCTGAATCCCACGCACTGAACCCGAGCGTGCAAAATGCGGAGATGAAACCCCCACCCAGATTGCAAGCCCTGATCGATGAAGGGCTCATTGACTCCGTCGTACGCCAGCTGATGAGCGGCAAAGAAGCCCAGGTGTACGTGGTGCGTTGCGGCAACGAGATTTGCTGCGCCAAGGTCTACAAGGAAGCCGAGCAGCGCAGCTTCCGGCAAGCCGTCGACTACACCGAAAACCGCAAAGTTAAAAACACCCGCCAGGCGCGGGCCATGGCCAAGGGCACCCGCTACGGGCGTCAAGCCACCGAAGCCGCTTGGCAAAGCGCCGAGGTCGATGCCCTGTACCGCCTGGCGGCCGCCGGCGTGACGGTGCCCCGCCCCCACAACTTCTGTGACGGCGTGCTTCTGATGGATCTCGTGACGGATGCCGACGGCGCAGCGGCACCCCGTCTGAACGACGTCATCTTCACACCCGAGCAAGCGCGCGAACATCACCGTGGGCTGCTGACGGAAGTGGTGCGCATGTTGTGCGCTGGCGTCGTGCATGGCGATCTGTCTGAATTCAACGTCCTCTTGGGCACCACGGGCCCCGTCATCATTGACCTGCCTCAAGCCATCGATGCAGCTGGCAACAACCATGCTCAACGCATGCTGCTGCGGGACGTCGGCAACTTGCGCGATTTCTTCGCTCGCTTTGCACCCGATCTATTGAGCTCGCAGTATGGGCCCGAGATTTGGGATCACTACCAGCGCGGCACGCTGCGCCCGGATACGCCGCTCACGGGCCGATTCAAGGAGTCGACCAAAGGGGTGGATCTGGGCAGCGTTCTCAGCGTGATCGACGACGCGCGCGCCGAAGAAGCCGCGTATAAACTGCGCTCTCAACCACCACGCTGACGCCTCCCCATGACCTCAAAAACCGCGGCCGACTTCCACCCCCAAGTTTTGAAGTTGTTTGATCGCTATGTCCACGGCTTCATCAGCCGCCGAGGTTTTTTGCAGTCTGCGAGCCAGTACACGGCTGGCGTGGTGGGGGCCGAGCTCTTGCTGACCCAGCTCAGCCCCAACTTTGCGCAAGCGCAGCAAGTCACGCCGAGCGACCCGCGCATCGTGGTTACCTCGCACAGTGAGCCCTCGCCCGAAGGCAACGGCACGGTCAAAGGCCTTCTGGCCCTGCCCGCCAACGTCAAAGGTCCGCTGCCCACCGTGCTGGTAGTGCACGAAAACCGCGGCTTGAACCCCCACATTGAGGACATCGCCAGGCGGCTGGCGGTCGATGGCTTCCTCGTCTTCGCGCCCGACGCGCTGGCGACTTTGGGAGGCTACCCCGGCGATGAAGACAAAGCTCGCACACTCTTTGCACAGCTCGATCAAACCAAAGCCAAGGCCGACTTCAAAGCCGCCGCCATGGCTCTCAAATCCATCAAGCAAGGCAACGGCAAAGTGGGTGTGGTGGGCTTTTGCTACGGTGGCGCCATCGCCAACGACCTGGCGACCCGGCTGCCCGATCTCGCTGCCGCAGTGCCGTTCTATGGGGGGCAACCCAAGGCAGAAGACGTCGCGCGCATCAAAGCCCCGCTGCTGCTGCATTACGCGGGTGACGACGAGCGCATCAACGCCGGCTGGCCTGCCTATGAAGACGCCCTCAAAGCAGCCAAGGTCCGCTATCAAGCGCACATCTACCCTGGCGTGCAACATGGCTTCAACAACGACACAACGCCTCGCTTTGATGCGGCCGCAGCCAAACTAGCCTGGGAGCGCACGCTGGCATTTTTCAACCAGCACCTGCGTCAGGGCTGATCAGGGCCTGGTTTCACAAACCTTCCAAGCCGGCCGCAAACGCCTGCGTGTAGACGGAAAAGGTATGAATATCGCCGTGACGGGCCCCAGGCACTTTGACCAACTCAGCGCCTGGGTTCAGCCCTTGCAAGTGCTCGGCGTGGGACATCGAAAATACCTCGTCCTGATCGCCATGAAGGATCAGCACGGGCGCCTTCACCTGCGCCACACCCAGGTCCGTTCGCAACGGGTAGCGCAATAGCGCCGAAGGCACCCAGGGGTAGGTTTCCGCCGTCACCTGGAGAACGCTGGAATACGGTGTGACCAACACCAATAAGTCTGAGGGCACCCTGGCCGCCAGCTGCGCGGCCAAGGCTGAACCCAGCGAGCGGCCATAAATCACTCTTTTATGGCTGGCGTACTGCGGGGCCACCCAGTCCCAGGCGGCACGCACATCAGCATGCAGCTGCGCCTCGCTCTCAATGCGCCCGGGACTCTTGCCATAGCCCCGATAGTCGATCATGAACAAATCAAACCCCACCCGACTGTAAAACGCCGTGCTGGTCAGCCAGATACTGAGATCACCGGCATTGCCATGCAGAAAGAAAACCACGCCTTTGGGGTTGGCCTGCTGAAAATGCATTGCCGATAAATGCCCGCCCTCGACGGGCACTTTCACCTCGCTGACTCCGGGCAAGTCAAAGCGGTGGTCTGGCGGCAGCTGGGTGGGGCGAAACAACAAGGCTTCTTGCTGGGTGTACATCCAGGCCAACACGCCTGCGTAGGCCAACACGCCCAATGCCAACGTGGCGATGACGCCCCACTTCAATGCCGACAAGTTCATAGAGTTGACGAGGGTTTCGTTCCAAGAAACGTGAAGCATGCCCGGCACCCTGACAGGCACGACGACCGCAGCCCGCTACACTTGCGCTTGGCGGTGTCAATTCTTGCACGGCCGGCAACGCCGTGTGTCTCAAAGGCGCTGACCTTTTTGTTGTGAGACCTTAACAGCCACTGGATGAACACCATGTATCGCTGTGTTTTGGCCGCACTGGCCTTGTCTTTCGCGAGTGCCGCTGGCGCGCAAACCATGCCCCAGCAGCTTTATTTGTCGCGTAATTTTCCTGCCATGACCTTGCGCGGCCAGATCAGCTTCCTGTCCCCACCTGCGATTGAGCTCAATGGTCAAGCCACCCAGTTGTCCCCAGGCTCGCGCATCCGCAACCAAGACAACATGGTGGTGCTCTCGGCCAGCCTGACCGGACAACGCGCCAAGGTGCATTACACGGTAGACGAAGTGACCCGCCAAGTCAGAGACATCTGGATACTGCGTCCCGATGAAGCGGCCAAAACCCCCTGGCCTGACAACCTGACCGACGCCCAAGCCTGGCGGTTTGACCCCGCAGCCCAGCGTTGGACCAAGCCCTGAGGCTGCGGCCCGGGCTCGCACTCCGCTCTCAGGCCCCATGCGCAACGCTGTGCGTGGCGGCTTGGCACTTTTCCGTTTTTGACCACGTTCCACAAGGGAGGGCCCATGGCCCGCAAAGTCTTTATCAAAACCTTCGGCTGCCAAATGAACGAGTACGACTCGGACAAAATGGCCGACGTGCTTCACGCTGCACAGGGCTATGAACCCACCACCAATGTTGACGAAGCCGACCTGATTTTGTTCAACACCTGCTCGGTGCGCGAGAAGGCCCAAGAAAAGGTCTTCAGCGACCTGGGCCGAATCAAGCACCTCAAAGAAAAAGGCGTGTTGATTGGCGTCGGGGGCTGCGTTGCCAGCCAAGAGGGCGAAGCCATCATTGCCCGCGCACCTTACGTAGACGTTGTGTTTGGCCCCCAAACCCTGCACCGCCTGCCCCAGTTGCTGGCCCAACGGGCAGCCCAAATGCGGCCCCAAGTCGACATCAGCTTCCCTGAAATTGAGAAGTTCGATCACCTGCCCCCGGCCAAAGTGGAGGGGGCCACGGCTTTTGTGTCGATCATGGAGGGGTGCTCCAAGTATTGCAGCTACTGCGTCGTGCCCTACACCCGCGGCGAAGAGGTCTCACGCCCGTTTGATGATGTCTTGACCGAGGTGGCGGGCCTGGCGTCGCAAGGCGTCAAGGAAGTCACCCTGTTGGGCCAAAACGTCAACGCCTACCGCGGCGCGATGGGGGGCACCAGCGACATCGCCGACTTCGCCCTGCTGATTGAGGTGGTGGCCGAAATTCCGGGCATTGAGCGCATTCGTTACACCACCAGCCACCCCAATGAGTTCACCCAGCGCCTGGTCGATGTCTATGCACGCGTGCCCCAGCTGGTGAGCCACCTGCACCTGCCCGTGCAACACGGCAGCGACCGCATATTGATGGCCATGAAGCGCGGCTACACGGCCATGGAATACAAAAGCACCGTGCGCAAGCTCCGAGCCATCCGGCCCAACATCAGCCTGTCCAGCGACTTCATCGTCGGGTTTCCAGGGGAGACGGACGACGATTTCAACAAGCTCATGAGCTTGATTGCCGACATTGGCTTTGACGCGAGCTTCAGCTTTGTTTACAGCGCGCGGCCCGGCACGCCGGCGGCGACACTGACCGACGACACGCCCCAAGCGGTCAAGCTCAAACGCCTGCAGGCCTTGCAAGCGGTGATCGATGGCAACGCCAAACGCATCAGCGATGAGATGGTCGGCTCGACTCAACGCTTGTTGATCGAAGGCCCCTCACGCAAAGACCCCCTGGAGCTGACAGGCAAAACCGAATGCAACCGCAGCGTCAACTTCAAAGCCCCGCCCCGCCTGATCGGGCAGATGGTCGATGTGCGTATCACGGCGGCCAATTCACACACCCTGCGCGGTGAAGTCGTCGTGGCCGACAGCGCCGTCGAGCAAACTGCTTAGGCCGTTCGCCAGTGCTGGTTCAGGCTCAATGCGAATGGACGACCACCACGGCCGGCACAGCGTACTCGCGCCCCACCATCGCGCGTGCAAACAAATAGTTTTCAATGGCTGTCTCGCTCAAGGAATCCATGTCCACGTGGCCTTGTGGGTCACAAGGAAAAGACAGCGCACGCCCCTCGTGAAAGAGGGATTGAAAACACACTTCGTAATCTGACTGGTTCATCTGGACCCCCGACTCGGCTATGCCATGGACTTCACTCTGAACCTTGTGAGCACGAGCTAACGTGATAAAAGAACGGTAAACACAGGGCTCTTCGTTGCGCTGCAACATTCAACGCCCCGTCATCCTAGAAACGGCAGTTGACCGCTCTCATCCGCTGGCAAGCCCGCATGAATGCTGACAATGTGGCGCACGACGACCTTCACCTTGTGGGTGATAGCGCTACACACCCGATGGCGCCGCGTTGGGGGCGGCTGGCGGCGTTGCTCCTCCTTGTGGGCAAAGGCCCACCGCGTCGTCGC
>JANMGB010000312.1:0-31468 GCA_031374415.1 Burkholderiales bacterium | reverse complement strand
GGCGGCGTTGCAAATCCTCGCGATACCTACAGGTATCGCTGTGGTTTGCGCCTTGCCCTGACCCCAAACGCATCGTCTTTATTTGTTCCATCAAGCGTGCAACACTACACTGGCGTTTTCCCTGATCCCCGGCAGGAAGATGCGGGGGACTCGTGTTGCGCCCTAAAGTTTTTCAGAAAAGTGCCGAAACGAAGAGGACGCTAGGAGTAAATCATGGCCACCATCTCATCACCCGGCATTGGCAGCGGCCTTGACGTCAACAACATCATCACGCAGCTGCTGGCCGTCGAGCGCCAGCCGCTGACCCAACTGCAAACCGAAGCAACGACCCTGCAATCGCAGCTTTCGACCTATGGGCAATTGAAGTCCTCCATGTCCGCACTGCGCGATGCGGCTGCGGCATTGACCAGTGCCGACACCTGGTCACAAACTTCGGCCACCACGTCCGACAGCACCGCGGTCGCCGTGTCCACCACCACCAGCACCAAGCCAGCCAACTACTCTCTAGAGATTCAACGACTCGCCGCATCCCAATCCAACAGCACGATCAGCTATCCCTCAGCGGAATCGCTGGTCGGTGAAGGCACCATGCGCATTGAGCTGGGCGCCTGGTCAGACGACCAAAGCACCTTCACCATGAACAGCGCGGTTGACATCTCGGTCGGCCCACCGGCTGAGTCCTTGGCGCAGCTGCGCGACAAAATCAATTCGGCCAATGCCGGCATCACCGCATCCGTGCTGACCGATGCCAACGGCGCGCGTCTGGTGTTTCGCTCAACAGCCACGGGCGTGGCCAACGGCTTTCGAATCTCTGTGAATGATTCAGATGGCAACAACAGTGATGGTCTGGGATTGTCGGCATTGGCCTTCGACCCGTCAGCGGGCATTTTGACAATGGCCCAGGCCATCGCTGCGGCCAACGCCGCCGCCACCTTGAACGGCATCCCGGTGTCCTCGGCCAGCAACACTTTGAGCAATGTGGTGGACGGAATCAGTCTCACCTTGGGCAAGGTCACGACGACCCCTGTTCAGATCAACGCCACGCAGGACAACACCGCCATTCGCAAGTCACTGGATACCTTTGTGAAGGCCTACAACGACCTGAACACCATCCTCACAGAGCAGACCAAATACAACGCCGCCAGTGGAAGAGGCGGCGGGCTCCAGGGGGACAGTGCTGCGGTGTCGCTGAGGTCTCAAATGCGAAGCGTTCTGGGCGGCTCGAGTGGGGCCTCAGCCTCGTTTACCCGCTTGGCAGAGGTGGGCTTTGACGTTCAACGAGACGGTGCGATCAAGCTCAATGAAACCAAGCTATCGGCTGGTTTGGCCAACGCCGCGGAGATGCGCAAATTGTTCGGCAACAGCGATCTCGTCACCGCATCCAACGATGGCATCGCCACACGCTTAAGGCGCATGGCAGACCAGGCCATAGGCATCGATGGAACGATCAACACTCGCACGCAAGGTCTGCAAAAAAGCCTGGATCGAAACAGCGACAGACAAGAGACCTTGACCGACCAGGTGGCCCGGGTTGAGAAACGGCTGAGACTGCAATACACGGCACTCGACACCCAACTCGGCCAACTCAATGGGCTGCAAAACTACGTCACTCAACAATTTAGCAACAACAATAACAACGGTCGATAGCGCAACTGCACCGATCCCAATGGCCGCTGATGCGGCCATTTTCTTTGGTGCACTCGCGGATCAATTTCGCTCAAGTTTTTTGCACCCACGATTTTGCACTGCACAAAACTCAACAGCAAATAAACCCGCAAGTCAAGCACCTGGGGCTCAAGTCGTCTTTTGACAGGCCGATATTTCAAACAGGTCAACACAGAAAGCAGCGCCCCATGTTTGCCAGTGCAGCCCCTCGGAACATGCAGAACCACTTCTCCAGCGCCTACCGCGAGGTCGGCGTTGAAACTGGCGTCTCCAACGCCTCAGCTCACCAGCTGGTCTTGATGTTGTTTGATGGCTTTTTGGAGTCGGTCACGCAAGCGCGTGGCGCCATTGCCTCACGCAACATTGAGACCAAGTGCCGCGCCATCATCCGCGCTGTGCGTATCGTGGATGAAGGTTTGAATGCGGGCCTCAACCTCAAGGAAGGTGGCCAACTGGCGCAAGACCTGCATCAGCTTTACAACTACATCGCCTTGCGCTTGACATACGCCAATCTGCATAACGATACCGCTGCACTGGAAGAGTGTGCGCGCTTGATTGAGCCAGTGCGCGCGGGTTGGGTTGCCATTGCCAGTGCGCAAGCCACATCAACTCAGTGAGTTGTATCCCTACCTCCAATTTTTATAAAGCCGTACCATCATGAACGCCTCACTGCTCAACTACTACGAAGCCATCGAACACGCCAGCCAGTCGATGCTGGAGGCTGCTCGGCAGGGCAACTGGGATGAAGTGGTCAAGCTTGAGGGAGCATGTGCCCTACTGATCTCTCAGCTCAAGCACGCAGCCTCCGAGCGCCCCTTGGGCATCGAGGAAGCGCAACTCAAATCCAGAATCATGCAACGCATTTTGATTAACGATGCAGAAATTCGCAACCTGGCTGAGCCTTGGCTGGAAGACCTGGACGGAATTTTGACAGGCCGCTCCAAGACGCTGCACTGACCCATGGACACCCCGCTGTCAACCGCATCACCTCAGGCGGATGAACTCACTGTTAGCACGTTTTGTCTGCGCTCTGCCAGCGAGATCTCAACCCTGCTTGAACAACTGCGCGACCACGCGGTGCTCATCAACCTGTACGCACCGGATGGCCCTGTGATCACGGCGCAGGTCTGGACTGTGGACGAGGCCGCGGACACCGTGAGTTTTAGCGTGGACCCAGAGCATCCCAGCTTGCAGTCCTTGATCGAATCGGACGAAGCCACCGCAGTGGCTTACTTGGACAGCGTCAAACTCCAATTTGACCTGCAAAACTTGATGCTGGTTCGGGGTGCCGTCGACAGCGCATTGCACTGCACCTTCCCGCGAGAGGTATTGCGCTTCCAGCGCCGAAACAGCTTCAGGGTACAGCCGCTAAGCCGCACCCAACCCAAGGCCTTGATGAGGCATCCGATGATTGCCGAAATGCAGCTTGAGCTGCGTGTGCTGGACATCAGCCTGACCGGCTGCGCGCTTCTATTACCCCACGACGTACCCGCCTTGCCAGCCGGCATTCAGATCAATGACGTGCGATTTGTCCTCGACATGAGCACCCGACTGACAGTGGACCTGCATCTTCACCACGTCACGGCCTTCAATCACCAAGCCCAGGGCGTACGCCTGGGCTGTGAGGTGCTGTCGCTCAACGCCGATACCCAGCGCGTACTGCAGCGCTACATCGATCAAAACCAAAAACAACGCCGGCTGTTGGGGCCTTGATCGCGTGCGCCATCACGCCGCGCTGGACCGTGCGTCAGGCGAAGTTGGCTTGGGCGAAATCCCAGTTCACGAGTGAGCTCAAGAAAGTCTCGACCCATTTGGGACGTTGGTTGCGGTAGTCAATGTAGTAGGCGTGCTCCCATACATCAATGGTCAACAAGGCCTTGTCAGCCGTCGTCAAGGGGGTGCCGGCAGCGCCTGTATTGACGATATCGACGGTGCCGTCAGGCTTTTTCACGAGCCAAGTCCACCCTGAGCCGAAATTGCCGACAGCACTCTTGGTGAATGCCTCTTTGAAGGCCGCAAAGGTGCCAAACTTGGCCTCGATGGCCGCCGCCAGCGCGCCTTGCGGCTCGCCACCACCCTGGGGCTTCATGCTGCTCCAGAAGAACGTGTGGTTCCAGATTTGAGCTGCGTTGTTGTAGATAGGGCCCGACGACGCTTTGATAATTTGGTCCAGGCTGAGCGTCTCGAACTCGGTGCCCTTTTGCAGGGTGTTCAGGTTCACGACGTAGGCGTTGTGATGCTTGCCGTGGTGAAACTCGAGGGTCTCTTTGCTCAGGTGGGGAGCCAAGGCGTCGAGGGCATAGGGCAGTGCTGGGAGAGTATGTTCCATTGTCATCCTTGAGAGGTGAGTCTGACCCAAGCCTTGAAGGCCAAGGTCGCAAGTTGCGCGGCAAGCTTGCCATTGTAGGCAGACTGCACCGCGCGAGGCGACGACCCCTACTTTAGGGTGTTTGTTTGAACCAAGTGCACCGACTCGACACGCAGATCGATGCGGCCATCCGCCAACACCGCCTTGACGCTCTGGCCGACGCTTGCGCTTTTCGCCGACAGCAGCGGCTGGCCCTCGTCGTCCGCTATCCAGGCATAGCCCCGCCTCAAGACTTGCTCGGGGTCCAGTGTTTGCAAGCGCGAGGCCAGCACCTGAGTGCGTTGGTGCTGCTCTCGCAACAACCGCACTTGCGCTGCCTGCAAGCGGGTGGCGTTGCGCTGCAGCGTCTGGCGCTGGCGCTCCTGCCACTGAGCGGACGATGTCATCCACCTGAAACCCAGGCCGGCCAATCGCTGACCCGCCTGGCGGACCCACTCTGCCGGTCTGGACCAACGCAGTGCGACGTGATCAAGGCGCTGGGCCTGGGTGCTCAAGCGATGCGTCACGCGTTGGTGCAGGCGCTGCGCATGTTGCTGCAAAACCGCGAGGCAGTGCGCTGTCGCAGGGGCTACCAACTCGGCCGCTGCGGTAGGCGTAGGCGCCCGCAAATCGGCCGCAAAGTCGGCAAGTGTCACGTCGGTTTCGTGGCCCACGCCGCACACCACAGGAACCACACAAGCCGCAATCGCGCGCACCACAGCCTCGTCATTGAAGGCCCACAGATCCTCTAGCGACCCTCCGCCTCGGCACAAGAGCAAGGTATCGACTTCGGCACGCACCGACGCGCACTGCAAGGCTCGCACGAGCGCTGCAGGTGCCTCAGGCCCCTGGACCAGGCTGTTATAGACAACAACCTCGACATGCGGTGCACGCCGCGCCAGCGCGCTCAACACATCATGCAACGCAGCGCCAGCCAGGGACGTGATGACGCCCACACGGCGCGGGTAGGGCACCAGCGCACGCTTGCGCTCAGTGGCAAAGAGGCCTTCAGCCTCGAGCTGGGCCTTGAGGCGCAAGAAGCGCTCCATCAAGGCCCCCGCGGTGCCCGCATGCTGCATCGACTCAACCACGAACTGAAGCTCGCCGCGAGGCCCATAGACCGTCACACGGCCCCGCAGCTGAACCGTTTGACCATCACGGGGAACAAAGTCAAGCAAAGTCGCTGCACGCCTGAACATGGCACAGCGGATGAGGTTGTCGTGGCCGTCAGCATCGCGCAGGCTGAAATAGCAGTGGCCGCTGGCCGCTTTCGAGAAGCCCGACAGCTCGCCCTGCACTGTGCAGGCCGCAAAACGTACCGCCAAAGCGTCTGTGACCGCCAACACCAAGGCGGCCACGCCCCACACACGCGAGTTCACGGACTCAATCACTTGCGAGCCCCAGTGATACCAGGGCCGAGAACTCCACAGATGGGATGAAATGGGCCTTTGCAGGCCATTGCCACGTCACCCGCTTGACATGTTCTCGTAAGTTGTTGATTTTCAATGGTTTTTATTTGCACAAAGTTTAAGCAATTTATCGCAGAGCCAGATTTTCCGGGCGTTTGCGGCGCATTCAGGTGGCTTACCCACAAAGTTATCCACACGGACGGTGAATTGCACCAAGACAGGGAATCGTCAACCCATCACGAGCGTTGCGAGATTGAGGCATCAAAGTCCATTGCACGAACCACTTCCGACGCCATAATGCACGGCCACTGGATTCGCACTTCGACTCAACACTGCGCTTTGTCGCTGAAAGGGAAGCTTTGTTTTCGATCATATACGCCGCTGGCTGGCCCGTTATTCCCCTGATCTTGTGTTCCATTGCTGCTGTGACGCTCGTGATCGAACGGCTGGTCAGCCTGCGTTCCGCGGTCATCATTCCCCCCAAGCTGCTGGACGAAGTATTGTCCGTGACACGCTCGCACCTGCCCGCATCCGATGTGGTGAACAAGCTGGCCCAAAACTCCCTGTTGGGCTCCGTGTTGGCCAGTGGCTTGCGCGCGGTGATCGCCGACCCCCGCGCCAACGAAGCCAGCTTGCGCAACGCCATGGAGTCTGCCGGCCGCTTGGCGGTGCACAAGCTGGAGCGGTTCCTCAACGCCCTGGGCACCATTGCCTCCGCCGCCCCTCTGTTGGGCCTGTTGGGCACCGTGATTGGCATGATCGAGATCTTCGGCTCGCAAGCACCCACGGGCAACAACCCCGCCGCGCTGGCCTCGGGTATCTCGATCGCCCTGTACAACACCGCTTTCGGCCTGATCGTGGCCATCCCCGCCTTGATGTTTTACCGTTACTTCCGGGGCTTGGTGGATGCTTACACCTTGGAGTTGGAGCAAGCCTCTGATCGCCTGGTGTCGCACTTGTTGCTTCGCTTCGCTGCGGCGGGCAAGTCCCCAGCTTGAGCCACCTCCCAGACTGTAGAGGGACTCCTCCATGGCGATGAATTTTCGCAAAGCACCCACTGAAGAGCCGGAAATCAACCTGATTCCGTTCATTGACGTCCTGCTGGTGGTGATCATCTTTTTGATGCTTTCAACCACCTACTCCAAGTTCACTGAGTTGCAGATCAACCTGCCCGTGGCTGAGGCGGACAAGCCTCGTGAGCGCCCGAAAGAGATCATCGTGCTGGTCTCTGCGGATGGCCGGTACATGATCAACAAGAAGGCCGTGGATGGTCGCAAGGTGGAGACCTTGGCCAGCGAGCTCAGCGCTGCATCGGGCGGGTCGAACCAAGCCATGGTCATCATTTCTGCCGATGCCTTGGCGCCTCACCAATCGGTGATTGTTGTGTTGGATGCAGCACGCCGGGCCAACCTGCCCCGATTGACCTTTGCCGCGCAGATCCCTGGGCAGGGTGAAGCGCGTTGAGTCTGGGCTGCGCCTCACGCTTGAACTTTCGCGCCATCACTGCTCCAGCGTGAGCGCTGCGCGTCGGGCTGGCCGCGAGCAAGCCCTGCTTCGCATGTGGCAGCAGCGAACGGGCTGGGCCCTGGTCCTGTGGCCGCTCTCGTTACCCTATCGCGTTTTAGTCGCCCTGCGTCAATGGAGCTTTGAGTGGGGCTGGCGGCGCTCGACGCGACTGCCCGTGCCCGTGATTGTGGTGGGCAATCTGATGGTAGGCGGCGCTGGAAAAACGCCTGTAGTGCTGGCCTTGCTTGAGCTGCTGGCCCAGCACGGTTGGCGCGCAGGGGTTATCTCTCGGGGCTATGGGCGGGCGCATGATGAGGTCGGCGAAGTCACCCCACAAAGCACGGCACAGGAGGTGGGTGATGAGCCCTTGCTGTTGGCTCGTCGGGGCCGCGTGCCTGTGATGGTGGGGCGCGACCGCGCACGGGCCGCTCAATGTTTGCTGCACAAACATCCCGAGGTTCAGGTGATCGTCAGCGATGACGGCCTACAGCATCTGGCGTTGCAGCGCGATGTTCAAATCATGGTGTTTGATGAGCGGGGGGTTGGCAACGGCTTCCTGTTGCCTGCAGGGCCATTGCGAGAGCCGCTTCCGCGTCAACGTCCTGCTCGCTCACTGGTGTTGTACAACGCAACGCACGCATCGACGCATTTGCCTGGGCACTTTGGGCAGCGCCGCTTGGCAGGATTGGTCGCTTGGGCGGCTTGGCATCAAGGGCAGTCGGCTGATGTGAACGCGCTGCGCCAACTCGCAGAACGTTCACAACATGCGCCGGTATTGGCCGCAGCAGGTATCGCCCAACCTGAACGATTTTTCACCCTGCTACGCCAAGCGGGGCTGAACATCACCCCCCTGCCCCTGCCCGATCACTATGATTTTGCTGGCCACATGCCTTGGCCAGAGCATACGCCTCGCGTGGTCATCACTGAGAAAGATGCTGTCAAACTGAGCACCGCTAACATCGGGGAAACCGAAGTTTGGGTCGCGCCACTAGACTTCCGCCTGGATCCTTCGTTCACCGACGCTTTGGCGCAGTTGATGCCGCCAACGTTTCACTTCACATCACGCCATGGACACCCGATTGCTTGAGCTGTTGATTTGCCCTTTATGCAAGGGCCCCCTTGAACACCTGCGCCCCCCCTTCAGCGAGGAACATGAGCTGGTTTGTCATCATGACAAGCTGGCGTTTGCGGTGCGCGATGGCATCCCGGTGATGCTGGTGAGCGAGGCACGCGATCTGAATGCGCCCGAAAGTGTCGAGTCTGCAGGCCCAGGGGCATGAGTTTTCATGTATTGATCCCGGCCCGGTTGGCCTCGACCCGGCTTGCGAACAAGCCCCTGGCCGATGTGGGTGGCCTGCCGATGGTGGTGCGGGTCGCGCAGCGCGCGAGCTTGTCCAGCGCCCAAACAGTGGTGGTAGCCACCGACCATGTTCAGGTACAGGCCGCATGCCAAGCGCATGGTGTCCAAGTGGTGATGACGCGCAGCGACCACCCCACGGGCAGCGATCGTTTGGCCCAGGCCTGCGACTTGCTGGGGCTCGATGAGAACGACCACGTGGTCAATTTGCAAGGTGATGAGCCCCTGATCGAGCCCGCATTGATCGACGCGTGTGCCGCGCTGCTGCAGACCCAGCCCGACTGTGTGGTCAGCACCGTGGCCCACCCCATCGATGATGCGGCCGAGTGGCGCAATCCCCATGTGGTCAAGGTGGTGTGTGACGCGAAGGGCCGTGCCTTGTATTTTTCAAGGGCGCCGATCCCTTGGTGGCGCGACGCCCCGGCGGGTGAGGGGTTTCTGCCGGTGCCCGCACCGCTGCGCCATGTGGGCCTGTATGGCTATCGCGTGGGCTTCTTGCGTCGTTTCCCGAGTTTGCCACCGAGCCCCTTGGAACAGATCGAGTCTTTGGAGCAGTTGCGCGTCCTGTGGCATGGTGAACGCATTGCGGTGCATATCACCACCCAGCGCCCCGGGCCGGGTGTTGACACCCCCGAAGACTTGGAGCGTGTGCGCGCCTGGTTAGCGGCCCGAGATGGCATGCAGGGAGGTGAGGCTTGATCTGAGGGCATGAGGCATGTCCGACGACAGGGGCCTTTGCACGCGTGATAATCTCGACTTCCGAAAAAAATTACAACGTCCTTTTGCAGTCAGCCCCGGCGCAGTTATCCGTGGTGGGCAAATCACATTCAGCGACTCATTTCAAGGACCACCATGCGATTGATCTTGTTGGGTGCCCCCGGCGCGGGCAAAGGCACCCAAGCGGCTTTTTTGTGCAAACACTTTGGTATTCCTCAAATTTCGACCGGCGACATGCTCCGAGCCGCGGTCAAAGCGGGCACCCCGCTGGGCATTGAAGCCAAGAAGGTCATGGACGCCGGCGGCCTGGTAGGCGACAGCATCATCATTGGTTTGGTCAAGGAGCGCATTGCTCAGGCAGACTGCGCCAGGGGCTTTTTGTTTGATGGCTTCCCACGCACGATCCCGCAGGCCGATGCCCTCAAATCGGCCAGCGTCAAAATTGACGCGGTGCTCGAAATTGACGTTCCAGATGCGGCCATCATCGAGCGCGTGGCTGGGCGCTGGGTGCACCCCGCGTCTAACCGCACCTATCACCAGAGCTACAACCCACCCAAGGTGGCGGGCCGGGATGATGAGACCGGCGAGCCTCTGATTCAACGCCTTGATGACCGCGAAGAAACCGTGCGCAAGCGCCTGGAGGTGTACCACACCCAGACGCGTCCCTTGGTGGCGTACTACAGCAGCTGGGCCGCCACTGGCGACAGCGCAGCCCCCCGTTGCGCGAAAATCAGCGGTGCGGGCTCGGTTCAGGAGATCACCTCACGCGCACTGGCGGCCTTGGGCTGACATGGACATCGCCGGCAAGGTCTTCATCGTCACGGGTGGGGCCTCAGGTCTGGGTGAAGGCACCGCCCGGATGCTGGTCGACCAAGGTGGCATGGTGGTCATCGCTGATGTGCAAGCCGGCGCCGGTCAAGCACTGGCGCAGTCCCTAGGGCCCCAAGCTGCGCGGTTCATCACCTGTGATGTGAGCTCAGCGCAAGAGGGACAAGCCGCCGTTGATTTGGCCTCGGACTGGGGCCGACTGAGTGGTTTGATCAACTGCGCGGGCATTGCGCCCGCCGCCAAAACGGTGGGGCAATCTGGGCCTCACGACCTGGCCTTGTTCAGCCGTGCCGTGCAGATCAACCTGATCGGTAGTTTCAACATGATCCGCCTGGCCGCCCAGGCCATGCAAGGCAATGAGCCTGACGCCCACACGGGCGAGCGTGGTGTGTTGATCTCCACGGCCAGCATTGCCGCCTATGAGGGGCAAATGGGGCAGGCGGCCTACGCCGCATCCAAGGGGGGCGTCGTGGGCATGACCCTGCCAATTGCACGCGACCTGGCGCGTTGGGGCATTCGCAACATGAGCATCGCGCCGGGCGTTTTCGGCACCCCGATGGTCTTTGGCATGCCGCAGTCTGTGCAAGACGCGTTGGCAGCGAGTGTCCCCTTCCCGTCGCGCTTGGGCACGCCAGCAGATTACGCCAAGCTGGTTCAACACATCATCACCAACGACATGCTCAATGGTGAAGTCATTCGCCTGGATGGCGCATTGCGCATGGCAGCCAAATAGAAGCCTGCTCACCACCGGCTGGGAAACTTGCGATGGATCACGATGCGATCAGTCTCCAGAGAAAGGTAGCCCCCGATCACCAGGTCTTTCAGAATGCGGCTGACCATCTCCCGTGAAGCGCCGATGCGACTGGCGATGTCTTGTTGGGTGGGGCGAGGACGCACCACCTGCACATCACCCTCCTGCCCCGCCAGGGTGGTCAACAGGCGGGCCAAACGGCCAAAGACATCCACCAAAGCCAGGGTGCGCACGTTCTCAGTCAAATCACGCACTCGACCCACCAAGCTGAGCACAATCGGCCACATACAATCCGGGTGGGCTTGTAAAACGGCTTGGAAAGCTGTTTTGGGAACCATCAACAGCTCGGTGGTTTCCAGGGCGGCCACGCTGGCCGAGCGTGGTGCGTCGTCCAGCAGGGCAAGCTCACCAAAATGATCGCCCGGCCCCAGGGTTGACAAAATCAATTCGCGACCCTGGTCGTCATTCAGACAAGCCTTGAGCAGTCCGGAGCAAACGATGAACAGACCATGCGCTGCGTCACCTTCGTTGATCACGATGGCTCCCTTCGCGTATGTGCGCTGCCGGGCCTCGTTCAGCAGCGCCTGCTGCGCTGGCAGGGGCAAGGTCGCAAACAGCGGCACCGCTCGAAGAGCCTCGAGCGTGTTGCAGCTTGATCCTCGTTCTGATGCTTGCATATGACACCTCCTCAGGCCAGCCTCTCGGGATCATATCGGGTTACCACGCGACTCAAGCGGTGGGGGGGGATCGCGTTGGTGGGTGGATTGGCCGCACTGGCCTGGTGGCCCCTGAGCAGCCTGGAGCACTCGTGGGGCTTAGAGAGTTTGTATGCCCTGCGGGGCCCACGCCCCGCCCCTCCCCATGTCGTGGTCATTGCCTTGCACGGGGCCGCGGCACAAGCGCTGGGCGTGGCACCCCGGCCCGACCGCTGGCCCCGGGCCTTGCATGCCGAGTTGGTCGAGCGCTTGCACGCCCAGGGCGCCCGGTCGGTGGCATTCGATTTACTGTTTGACCGCGAGCGTGATGCGGCTGACGATGCCCGGTTGGAGCGGGCCCTGCGTGAGGCGGGCAACGGCGTGCTGGTCGCTTACTTGCGCAGAGATCTTCACAACATGGGCAGCACCGTGGTGGCAATCGATCACTGGGTGCCGCCGATGCCCGCCTTGGGCGACGCCGCGCTGGCCACAGCCGCTTTCGCTTTGGTCAAGTCGAATGAAGGGGTGTTGTCCTACCTGGCATTCGCCCCGGAAGGCGATGAGCGTGCGAGCCTGCCTTGGGTGCTGGCGGCCCACCATGACGCGGCGGCCTTGCGCGCGCTGGGCAAGGTACTGAGTAACCCACCCACCCAAGCCAGTGAACTGCTCAGCGCCCTGCGACGGGCCGCCAGGGCCCAGCCGGGCCTGCTTGACAACGCGGCCGATGGCGAGGTCATTCAAACGACCCAGTGGCGACAAGCCTTGAGGGATCCGAGCAACGAGGTGTACTTGAACATGTACGGCCCGCCTGGACAAATCACTACCTTGGCCTACGACCAGGCCCTGGCCGCCCTGCGCGAAGGGGGCGCAAAGGCGGAGGTATTTCGCGGCGCCAGCGTGTTGGTCGGAACATCGGAGTTCAGCCAAACCGAACAACGAGATGTCTACCGTACCCCGTGGAGCACCCGCGACGGGCTGGATGTCAGCGGCGTGGAACTGGGGGCCACGGCCCTGGCCAATCGCCTGGACGGCTCGGTCATTCGGCCGCTGAGCGGGGCGGCCGCGGCTGGCTGGATGGCGGCCTTGGCGATGTTGTGGTTGCTGCCTTGGCGCTTGGCCTCAGCCCGCTGGGCGGCACCTTGCTGGCTGGGGATGGCTGTCGCTTACGGCGCGGTGGTGAGCAGCGCCTTTACCCACCTCAACCTCTGGTGGCCCTGGGCGGTGCCGCTGTTCGTAGTCTGGCCCGTGACAGGCTTGTTGGGCCTGGGCTTGCGCGTGCGTGAGGTTGAACGCCAGCGTCATCGCTTGAGGCTGGCACTGTCACGGTATGGCCCCCGGGAAGAGGTGGCCCGCTTGGCCCGAGCGCTGCGAGACGGTGATGACAGGGTCTATGTGGCCTGCCTGAGCACCGACATTGAAGGCTACACCCGGCGCATCGAGGGGCTGGGGCCAGCCGACGCGCGGCGTTGGCTGAATGCCTATTTTGAAAAGGCGTTTCCCATCGTGCGCCAGCATGGCGGTCATGTCGTGGACCATGCTGGGGACTCCATGCTGTGCATCTGGTTGTCGGCGCACGATCATGCTCAGGCCTGTCAGCAGGCAGTTGCTGCGGCCCGGGCCCTGAGCGCCGCACTCAACGACACCACCACCGAGGGCCTGGCTTGCGCATCCCATCCCGCCACGCCCACTCGCCTGGGGCTGCACTTTGGCCCTGTGTCGCTGGGTGAGGTGGGCGACGCTGCCCACGCCGAGCAACGGGTGGTCGGCGACATCGTGAATACGGCCAGTCGAATTCAATCCGCCAACAAGGCACTGGGCACGAGGATACTGGTGTCCGATGTGGTGGCAGGGTACTTGCCGGCAGGGGAATGTCGGGCACTGGGGTACTTTTTGTTGGCAGGCAAGCAAGCGCCCGTGGGCTTGGCGGAGCCCCTGGGCACGGCCGGTGCTCAGCACTTGCGCGAGCAGCATGCCCAGGCGCTGGCCGCCTGGGAGGCGGGCGAATGGACGCAAGCGCGTGGTGCCCTGGACAGCCTGCTGGCACAGTGGCCACACGACGGGCCCGCACGCTTCTTGATCAACCAGGTGAGCGAAGCGGCTCACGGTAACGCTTCGACCCTCCCTGACGGCGAGCGCCGATTGATTCGGCTTCATCTAAAATGATCGGCTTGAGGGGGTCACCCGCTCACTTGTTGTTTGAAGACGTACACCAAGCTGTCCCGTAGTTTCTGACGCTTTCTCATCGCTGAGTGGGGTGCCTTTGGCCTTGATCGACGATGCTAAGCGAGGCCTGAATTTTCGAGGGTTCGGAGCACTTCGTGGCCCGCCATGGTGCACCGCCCTTCCCCACCGCCATACGGAGGGGCGGCTTGTACGGCGCCAAACATGCATGACAACATACCAGACCCCGAGCTCACGAGCCACTTATCGACCCGCGCGGCCGACTCGCTTGACCCCTGCATGGCCCGTACTGGCAGGCACGGCCCTGTGGGCCTTCACTCATGCGGTCTGGGCCTGCGAGGGGCCTGCTGCCAAACTCGTATCAATGGAGGGGCTGGTCGAGATTCGCGCGGCTGGCGGTGCCACCTGGCAGGCAGCAAACGCCTTGCAGGCCGTGTGCACAGGTGACACAGTGGCCGTGCGCCAGCGGGGGCGAGCCGCGGTGGTGCTGCCCAATGACGTGCTGTTGCGACTGGACCAAGGCTCCGTTTTGACACTGAAAGCCTTCGCACCCGATCAGCCTTCAGAGCTGGGCTTGCTGCAGGGGGCCTTGCATGTGCTGACGCGTTTTAGCAAACGTTTTGGGGTCGTCACGCCTTACTTGAATGCCATGGTGGACGGCACAGAGTTCACCGTGCAAGTCGCCGACGACGCCACCAGTGTGTCGGTGAACGAAGGCCAGGTGCGTGCCGAAAACAGCCTGGGCCAACAAACACTGACGGCCGGCTTGAGCACCCGCGCAGGGCAAGGCCAAGCCCCTGCCGCGTTGACCTTGCGCCCCCTGGATGCCGTCCAATGGGCGCTCTATTTTCCGCAGATTGTGAATGCCCCACCGGCTGTCGCGGCCACTTTGCCTGAGTCCGCTCAGCGCTCGGTGCAACTGGCAGAGCAGGGGCAATACAGCGCCGCGCTGGGCGCATGGCCCCCGGGGCTGGACGCCTTGCGCGCCGAGCGTGCCGGCTGGCACCTTGGCGTGGGCCGGGTGAACGAGGCACAAGCGCTGCTGCAGGGAGATGACAGTGCGTCGGCACTGGCGGTGCGGTCTTTGATTCAAGTGGTGCGCAATCAAGCCCCCGAAGCGCTGACCACCGCAGGACGAGCCGCCGCCGCCGACCCTCAATCTGCAGCGGCTCAATTGGCGCTCAGTTATGCACGGCAGGCGCTTCGCGACCTGCCTGCCGCGCTGAGCGCCGCGCAACAGGCCGTGACGCTGGAGCCCACGCATGGCTTGGCATGGGCGCGTCTGGCCGAGTTGCAGCTGTCCAGCGGGCAGTTACGAGACGGTGAGGCCAGTGCCCAGCGTGCCCTCGCCCTCAACGCCACCACGCCTCGGGCTGCGACCTTGTTGGGCTTTGCGCAGCTGCTGCGCGGGCAAACCGCGCAAGCCCAGATGACCCTGCAGCAAGCCCAAACCCTGGCACCCTCAGACCCCCTGCCCCACCTGGGCATGGGCTTGGCCTTGTTGCGCGAGGGGCAGCTGGCCCAGGGCCGGCGCGAGCTGGAGATTGCCGTCATGCTCGACCCCGGTGATGCCGAGCTGCGAAGCTTGCTGGCACGGGCCTACATGAGGGAGAAGCGGGATGGATTGGCGGCGACGGAGCTGACGGTCGCCAAGGGCTTGGACCCCCTCAGCCCGACGCCATGGTTCGTTGACGGACTGCGCAAGCAATCGAACCACCGCCCCGTGGAGGCTGCCGCTGACTATGAACGTGCGCTGGCCTTGAACCAAAACCGCGCCGTCGTACGCCCCAACAGTCTGCTGGACACTGACCGCGCCGCCCGCACAGCCTCGTTGGCCAGCGTCTGGCGTGAGCTGGGCTTTGAGGGGGCCATGCTGTCTGCTGCACGGGGCGCCTTGGTGGATGACCCACAGAGCCCAGCTGCTCATCGGTTATTGGCACAAGCCTATGCCGCCACGCCGCGGTATGAGACCGCACGGGTCAGCGAGTTGCTGCAAGCCCAGTTGCGGCAGCCGCCGCGCACCGAGCCTGTGGCGCCGCAAGAACTGGTGCCTGGCTTGCCCGTGTTGAACGGGCCGCGGGCCCTGGCCTTGCAGGAAACGGGGCCCTTGTTCGACGAGAAGCGCGGCGGCGTGCGGCTGGGCTTGATGGCCGGCAGCAGGGGCTTGCTGGGCTCCTCAGTGACGGCTTGGCAAGCTGTAGGTAACGGTCAGATTTCGTTAGGGCATTTTCACTACGAAACAGACGGCTACCGCGACGGGGCCAATGTGAAGCTGGATGCGAACAATGTGCTTTGGCAAACCGCCCTGACACCCGAGTTGAATGTCCAAGCTGAGGTTCGAAGTGCACAACGCGAGGGCGGGGACATCACCCAGCGGCTGTTGCCTGAGAGTGCGGCGCCGCAGCGGCAGCGCGGCCTGGAGTCGGAGATGGCGAGACTGGGGTTGAGGTATGCGACGTCGGCGGACAGTGAGTGGCTTGTTTCCGTTGTCAGGGGCCGAAAAGACATTGACGGCATCGACGTTACCAGAACGCCAAGACTGACATTGACAACCATTGGGCAGACAAATCGTCGACACATCGACTTGGCGGAGTTCAGCTACGCATCGGTCGCCCAAAGGGTGCAATGGACTGCGGGGGGCTCGATTTATCGCGAGGATTTTGACAATTCTTCTCTGACTTCGTTTGTGCCCAGGCTGTCTCCTCCATCAAGCATTGCCTTGTCAGCTCAAGGGGATCATCGCGTGGCATTTGCTTATGCCACGGTGAACGCCCCCGTTCGTGTCCACATCGGCGTGAGCCATGACGACTTCAGCCGTGGCGACCTCCGCATTCAGGAGACTCGCCCCAAACTAGGGTTTTCATGGGGGCCCTCGCCCGGCCTCCAGTTTCGCTTGGCCTCGATCCAATCGATGAAGGGATCCAACGCGAAGGAGCAAACGCTTGAGCCCACGCAGTTTGCGGGCTTCAATCAGTTGTTTGACGACCCTGATGCCACCCAATCCAAGCAGGTCGCATGGGGGGTCGATCATGCGATCAATCGCTCTCTGCGCTGGGGAGCGGAGATTTCACGTCGGCGCCTTGACGAGCCACTGATCACCTCGACCCGCCTCCCCGGATGCCAAGGGCCCGTATGCCAGCGTCTGTGGACAGAGGCATTCAATGAGCTTCATTGGAACCTTTTGCTGAATCCTCGGTGGGGGGTGGGGGGGGGACTTCGCTTTGAGACCCAAGCTCTTTCGTCAGGGGGCGCGGTCTCGAACGTTCCCAGCTATACACGCACCTGGCAACTGCCTCTGCAAGCCGGCTATTTCTCCGAGGAGGGTTGGTCAGCAAATGGACTGGCACGGTACGTGAAGCAAACCGTACGCTCAAGCAATGGATCCACGGCATTGATCGGTCATGCGAAATTTTGGGTCGTGGACAGCAGTTTCCAATGGCGTGCCACGCGCACGAGCACCTTGTATATCGATTTGAAAAACATCTTCGACAGAGAGTTTCGCTTTCAAGACACCTACATATCAGGTGAGCCCCGAGTACCTCTCTTTGAACCGCGCCGTACCATCAGTGCCCGCGCTGTCGTTCGTTTTTAAAGTTGTCTGGCAATATCCATCCACCACAAGGAGAGTTCCATGCCCAACGCAGTACGCACCTTTAAAAGATTCGCGCTCGCCTTACCTGTCATTTTTCTTTGGTCCTGTGCTGCAGTGTCCCAACCCGTCACACCGCCCATCGATGGAAAAGCTGTCGCAGAAAAGCTGATCCGCCCGAACAAGGGTGCCATCGCTCTGGTTTTTGACGAAAACGGGCAACCTACCGTCGTCAATAAAGAGGGGCAAATTGTCCCCGCTTGCCAGATTTGCACACCCGAGCTAGAACACAAGTACGGACCGCAGTGCGCTAAAGCACGCAAGGTCAGCGAGAATCCCGCA
Organism: Burkholderiales bacterium; assembly: GCA_031374415.1. Taxonomy (GTDB): domain Bacteria; phylum Pseudomonadota; class Gammaproteobacteria; order Burkholderiales; family Burkholderiaceae_C; genus CANHBY01. The sequence goes on along the minus strand of JANMGB010000312.1, from coordinate 14,081 downwards.
GCCAACGCCAATAGCAAGATGCCCGCCGCGACGGGTGACGGCCCTTTGATTTGCAACAAACTGATCGGCACGAACGTCCAAGCTGTCAAGCCCGTTACTGTGCTCAAACATACCGGCTCGGACTGTATGACTTTTTTCTTTGAGCTGGGTGGCGTTACGCAAGCATTCGAGTACTGCTGGTAACCGGTTGAGCAGGCCGTCTGTATGTCCCAAGGAGGGACAGACGGGCGGCCAGTATTCGGCCGATCCCAGGACAATGGGTCTGACTCGGAGCCCAGACGAAAATGGCCGACGATGGCGAGAAGGGGAGCATCCGCTACCCAATCGTCATCAAACTTGCGTTGCCCCCCGCGGCAGCCGTGTTGACGCTGAGGGATCGCTCAACGACCAATCGGTCCAGGTTCACATCGCTTGCGCCGGGGACGAGGCGTTGCACTCCGATGATGGGTCCAGGTCGCGCGGCCAGCGTGGCGCAGACTGCTTGCAATTGCGCTTCTGTGCCGTGAAGCAATACCGCATCGAAGGTCACTGTGAGAGCCGTCCAGTCTTGGGCTAGAACAATTCGCTGCTGAACCGTCGCCGGCAGTGCAGCGCGAAGAACTTCTGCCTGGACGGGCCAGATCGCCTGGCTGCCGACAGCGAGGATGGCTGCCAACTGCACCAGCCGGTCGGCCTCGTCATCCGCCAAACACAGCACCGCCTCGCGAGGCAGCAGGGTGTAGGTGTTGCGCTCACCCGTCGGACCACGCAACACCAGGGTGACACCGCTGCTTGACTGTTGCGCGAAGCGCCGGCAGTTTTCTGCGAGTTCAGCGCGGTTCGTGCGCGCTGCCCATCGCTGCAAGTCTTGAAGTGCCCCGCTCGGTTCGATGATCGTCGGTACGCCTTCGTTGCCCGTGATCGCGAGCGCATGCGCCATCGCATGAATCGGTCGCTGCGACAGCAGGCGGTAGAGGTAGAGTGGACCACCGGCCTTCGGACCTGTCCCAGACAGGCCCTCGCCCCCGAACGGTTGCACGCCGACAACCGCGCCGACCATGTTTCGGTTGACGTACACGTTGCCTGCGCGGGCCATCGACACGACGCGCTCGATCGTTTCGTCGATCCGGGTGTGCAGGCCGAGGGTCAGACCGTACCCCGTGCCGTTGATCTGTTCTAGCAATCTGTCGAGGTCACGCCTGCGATAGCGCACGAAGTGCAGCACCGGCCCGAAGATCTCCCGCTGGAGGTCGGCAACGCTGTCGAGCTCGATCAAGGTCGGCGAAACATAGGTACCGCCAGAAGGTATCGACGATGGGGATGCTTGTTGAAACACCTTGCAGCCTGATGCACGCAGGGTGTCAATGTGCTTTTCTATGCTGGCTTTTGCTTCGGCATCGATGACCGGACCTACATCGGTCGACAGCATCCCCGGGTTGCCCATGCGCAACTCAGCCATGGCCCCGCGCAGCATGTCGAGCAGCTTGTCGGCCACGTCGTCCTGAACGCAAAGCACCCGCAGTGCAGAGCACCGCTGGCCAGCGCTGTCAAAGGCCGACGCCACCACGTCGCTCACCACCTGCTCAAGCAGCGCAGACGAATCGACGATCATCGCGTTTTGTCCACCAGTCTCCGCGATCAGGGTCACGGCGCGGCCGTGCTTGTCTAGCCGGCCGGCAAGGCTTCGCTGAAGGATGCGCGCAACCTCGGTCGATCCCGTGAACATGACGCCCATCGTGCGAGCATCACCGACGAGGCCGGCGCCGACCGTCTCGCCGCGCCCCGGCAGGAGCTGCAGCGCGCCACGAGGCACCCCGGCACGCCATAGCGTACGCACGGCTTCGGCGGCAATGAGCGCAGTCTGCTCAGCCGGTTTGGCGAGCACCGGATTGCCCGCAGCAAGCGCCGCGGCGACTTGGCCAATGAAGATCGCCAGCGGGAAATTCCAGGGGCTGATGCAGACCACTGGGCCGAGCGGCTTGTGCGTGTCGTTGCTGAACTCACGGCGCGACTGAAGCGCGTAGTAGCGCAAGAAGTCGACGGCCTCGCGCACCTCGGCGATGGCATTGGAGACGGTCTTTCCGGCCTCACGCATCAGCAGACCGATCAGGCGGGGCATGCCCTGCTCCAGTTCGTTGGCCGCGTCGTCGAGCATGGAGGCGCGAACGAGCGGTGACGTGTCCGCCCAAGTTGAGGCGAAGTCGTCAGCCTGTCGCAGAGCCTCCTCCACGTCCGCCAGGCTGGCCTCCTTCACCTGACCGACGGCGTCAGTAGGGTCGGCAGGATTCAGTGTGGTTTGCCAGGCGCTCGATGATGCACGGGGTGAGCCGCCATCGCCGGCAAGCAAGGGCGAGGCTTCCCACGGCGTTGCCGCGCTGATGCGCAAGGCGTCACCGAGAAGGCGCAGGCGATCCTCGTTGGCGAGGTCCAGGCCCTTCGAGTTGGCACGGTCGTCGCCGTAGAGCTCAGCCGGACGGCCAATCCCAGGGTGCGGCAGGCCGAGGGTGCCTTCACGCTCAGCCATCTGCTCGACCACTTCGATGGGGTTGCGCACCAGCTCCTCGAGCGAGATCGTCTGGTCCGCGATTCGGTTGACGAACGAGGTGTTTGCGCCGTTCTCCAGAAGCCGGCGCACCAAGTAGGCAAGCAGTGTTTCATGGCTGCCGACCGGTGCATAGACACGGCACGGGCGCCCCAGCTTGCCGAGTTCAGGCTGGCCGACGACTTGCTCATAAAGCGGCTCGCCCATGCCATGCAGGCATTGAAACTCGTACTGCCCGGGTTGGTAGGCGGCCGGGTCGGCCATCTGAAAGATCGCTGACAGTGTGTGGGCGTTGTGGGTTGCAAACTGCGGATAAACCTCCTGCGGCGCCGCCAGCAGCTTTCGGGCGCAGGCGAGGTACGAGACATCGGTGTAGGCCTTGCGCGTGTAGACCGGGTAGCCCTCAAGGCCATCGATTTGGGCACGCTTGATCTCGCTGTCCCAATAAGCGCCCTTGACCAGGCGCACCATGAGTCTGTGCCCGCTGCGGCGGGCCAGGTCAACCAGAAAATCAATGACGAATGGGCAACGTTTTTGATACGCCTGGATCACGAAACCGATGCCGTTCCAGCCGGTCAATCCGGGCTCAAAGCACAGACGTTCGAGCAAGTCGAGCGAGAGTTCAAGGCGGTCAGCCTCTTCCGCGTCGATGTTCAGTCCGATGTCGTACTGCTTCGCCAACAGGGTCAGGTCGCGCAGCACCGGATACAGCTCATCCATCACCCGCGCCCGCTGTGCGCGAACGTAGCGGGGGTGAAGTGCCGAGAGTTTGATCGAGATCCCTGGGCCATCCATGACCCCCCGGCGCGCTGATTGCTTGCCGATCGCATGGATCGCTTGCTCATACGACGCACGGTAGCGCTGCGCATCAAACAGGGTCAGCGCAGCCTCGCCGAGCATGTCGTAGGAGTATCGGAACCCTTGCGCTTCGAGCGCCTTGGCATGCTCGAGTGCCTCGTGGATGGTCTCGCCAGTGACGAACTGCTCACCCATCAATCGCATGGCCATGTCGACGCCCTTGCGGATGAGCGGCTCGCCGCCCTTGCCGATCAAGCGCGTCAGGGTGGAAGCGAGCCCCGTTTCGTTATGGGTCGCGACCAGCTTGCCGGTCAGCAGGAGCCCCCAGGTGGCCGCATTCACAAACACGGACGCACTGCGCCCAGCGTGGTCCTGCCATTGACCGTTCGCGATTTTGTCGCGGATCAAGGCGTCGCGCGTTGCAGCGTCGGGGATCCGCAGCAAGGCCTCCGCCAAACACATTAACGCGACGCCCTCCTGCGACGACAAGGCGTACTCCTGAAGCAGTCCCTGCACCAGGCCGGCGCGACCCGTTGCGCGCTGCCGGGTGCGCAGTTGATGCGCAATGCGCAATGCCAGTTTGTTCGCGGCATCGTCCGCCGCCGCATCCATGCGTGCCACTTGCAAGATCGTGGGTAGCGCTTCGGGCTCTGGGCGAAGACACGCTGCCGTGATCTGCGCCCGAAGAATAGTCGGCGTGGCAACGGTGTCAGCAAACTCAAGGTTTTGATGGATTCGATCTTTGGTCATGGAACCGGCGTACCCGCTTTGGCGATCACGCGCAACGGCCGCAATATGGCATGCTCCGTCGATGTCGTCCTGACCACAAACTATAAGCTGCAACTCCTGAAACCACAAAAAGCGTCGTCTCTGTCGGGCAGCTGAAAGCCTCGAAACTGAGGATGACGGAGTCGGTCACGGGTGGCCAGTGAGGCGCCACGCAACACTTTGTGTGTCCCAAAGCCCGCCTGTGAGTACATGCGATCTGGGCCGGCAACGAAGTCAGGATAAGGCTCGAAAGTGGAGGCAGTCCATTCCCACGTTTGACCCCACGCAAAACCCTGGCTCGATCCGCTACAAGCGGCCAACTCCCACTCGATCTCGGTAGGCAAACGGCGGCCTGCCCAACGGCACCATGCTTGAGCTTCAAACCAAGACACATGTTCGACCGGGTTGTTCATCGAGACTTCGATGCTGCGACCAAAATGCCGCTGGACGACGCCATAGCGCATCTTTTCAACGTGGCGTGGGGCGCGTCGCTGGAGATGTTTCTTCCAGGTCCAGCCTGCGAGACACCACCAGCGGGGGTCTTCATAGCCGCCATCGTCAACAAAATCCGCATACTGCGCCCAGCTCACGGGCTGGGCATCAATCTCAAAGGCCTGAACCTTGACATCATGTGCGCCGCACTCATTGTCAAACGTGAATCCGGTGTGATCGGCCTGGGGTGCCGCGCCCAAGCACCAGGTTTGCGTCAGCATCTTTAACGGCTCGTGGTGTGGCTGCCGCGTCCGCCGCGCCAACAAGCCATGGCCCGAAGGCAGCCCCAAGGTCTGCGCCATGCTGACCAACGCCTCGCCTTGAATATCCTCATACAACAAGGCCATTCTGAAAAAGTACAACTCGTCGTCGCTGTCACCCACCAACTCCAGCAACTCCAGCGTGATGTCCATGGTGTCGGCCAGGTAGCGTCGGGTGTACTGAACATCGGGTAGATCAAGCAACCATCGACTGTCAGGGGGCGAATTGGCGGGGTCATACCAGCGGTCCGAGTCTGGCTCGATCGACGCGAGGCGGGGCGTTGCTGGGTCGGCCAGCGCACCACGCTGGCGTTGAATGTTGCGTGGCACCCAACGCTCTTGGTACCACGCGATGTGCCCCAACAGCCACAGTGGAGGCGTCAGTTCAGCCAGGGCCGGCACCACGAAATTAAGGGGCGCCAGCCACTGCTCGTAAGCAGTCAAGCAACGCAACGAATGATTGCGCGCATCCATCAGGGCCAGCGACAGCAGGCTCTTGCCGGCGCTGCGCACCCCGGCAGACCGCACAGGCATGGGCAAATCAAGCATCCATTTGCCCCACCACAACGCGTGTCCCCTTCAACCGGGAAACGCCACCGGGGCCACAAAACGGGCAAATCACAGAGGGCTTCATGGCGGGAAAGTGCAGCGTCGGCAGACATCAGAAGACGATGAACTGAATTGTGTCAGCGCCCCTGGCCGATGGCGCAAGCTGAGTCGGCCAACAGCCCGAGTGCTTGCAACTATTCACGTTTGCCAAAGATTATTGGCTGCTTGGCCTAACGCTCAATTTGGGCAAACGCCGAGTGCGCGTGGATGGACTCAAAATTTTCCACACTCACGCAATACCGGCCGATGCCTGCATGTTGGTTGATTTGGAGCGCAACGTCACGCACCATGTCTTCAACGAATTTGGGATTCTCGTAGGCCCGCTCGGTGACCCACTTTTCATCGGCGCGCTTGAGCATGGGCCATATTTCACACGATGCGTTGTCTTCAGCAAAACGCACCAACTCAGTCCACGACAGATCCGCCAGCAACTCCACCCGCACCGTGACATGTGAACGTTGGTTGTGGGCCCCATAGTCGGAAATTTCTTTCGAGCAAGGGCATAGCGACTTCACGGGAACAATCACCTCAGCCCACAGCTGGCCTCCCTGAGCGCCCTGCTGTGCAATCCATCGTCCTTGGTACTCCAGCAAACTTTCAACCCCTGACACAGGTGCCCGCTTGCGCAAGAAAAATGGAAACCGAACTTCAATGCGCCCTTGGGTGGCATGAAGCAAGTTCAACATTTCAGCCAAAGCCTGACGCAGGCGCGCGTGATCCAAGGGCGTCGGCAAGGCATTGAGCCATGCCACGAAACGTGACATGTGCGTGCCTTTTTGCTCAGCCGGCAACGCAACATCCAAGCTCCACTGACCGACGGTGGCCTGCACCCCATCCAAGGCCTGCGCTGACGTCAGGCAAAGCTGGAATGGATACCGCACGTCTTTGATGCCCACTCTTTGGATAGGCAAATGTCGACCATCCGGCTCACTTTGAGTGTCAGGAATGGGGGCGGGATGAGAGGCGGTGGCATTCATAGGAAACAGCTCAAAGGATAGCCACCGTCATGCGGTGGTGATCACATCTAAGGGATCGGGTCCGTGATTGACTGCGCAGCGCAGCACAGGGGGCGACACGCAAAAACGATTCGAGATCGACTGCTCAATGCCCTGGGCATCGAGCCCGGCAAGGCTCATCAGTTTGACAGGATCGCCGTGCTCAATGAATTGATCGGGCAAACCCAGGGTCAATACAGGCACATTCAACCCTGCACCCTGCAGGGCCTCAAGAACCGCACTGCCAGCGCCTCCCATGACGCAACCGTCTTCAATGGTCACCAGGGCCTCGTGTGTGCGAGCCAACTCGATCACCAGGGCGGTGTCCATCGGCTTGACGAATCGCATATTGGCCACCGTCGCGTCCAAGCGCTCCGCCGCCTCCAGGGCCGGGTACAACAAAGAACCAAAGGCCAGTATCGCAATGCGCCGCCCTTCGCGGCGAAGCTCGCCGCGCGCCAATGGCAGTTTTCGCAGATCAACTTCGGGCACCGTGCCCACCCCTGCGCCGCGGGGATAACGAACGGCCGTCGGGCCGTTGTGATCAAAGGCCGTACACAGAAGTTGTCGACACTCACGCTCGTCAGCGGGGGTCATGACGCAGATATTGGGGATGCAACGCAAAAATGCGATGTCATACGCCCCCGCATGGGTGGCACCATCCGCACCCACGAGGCCGGCGCGATCCAGCGCAAACACGACGGGCAAGTTTTGAATAGCGACGTCGTGAATGAGTTGATCGTAGGCCCGTTGCAAGAAAGTCGAGTAGATCGCCACCACGGGCTTGAGCCCCTCACAAGCCAGACCGGCGGCGAAGGTCACGGCGTGCTGCTCTGCAATACCCACGTCGTGGTAACGCTCGGGGAAGCGTTGCTCAAACTCGACCATGCCCGAGCCTTCGCGCATGGCAGGGGTGATGCCGACCAACCGCTCGTCCGCAGCAGCCATGTCACACAACCATTGCCCAAACACCTGGGTGAAGGTGGGCTTCGGGGGCTTGTCGGGCTTTGTCAGGCCGTGTGCGGGGTTGAATTTGCCGGGCCCGTGATAGGCCACCGGGTCGGCTTCGGCCAGCTTGTAGCCCTGCCCTTTCTTGGTCACGACATGCAAAAACTGAGGGCCCTTGGCCAGGCGCAAATTTTGCAGGGTCGGTATCAATGAATCCAGGTCGTGTCCGTCAATGGGGCCGACGTAGTTGAATCCAAACTCTTCAAAAATCGTGGCGGGCACCACCATGCCTTTGGCGTGTTCTTCCAGGCGCTTGGCCAGCTCAAACAAGGGCGGGGCATTGCGCAAAACGCTCTTGGCGGTGTCGCGAGCGGCTGAATAGAACTTGCCACTGATGAGCCGTGCCAGGTAGCGGTTGAGCCCGCCCACGGGCGGTGAGATCGACATGTCGTTGTCGTTCAGTATGACCAGCACATCCGCCAGGCCGCTGGCGTGCGCCACCCCGCCGTTATTGAGTGCTTCAAACGCCATGCCAGCCGTCATCGCACCATCACCGATGATGGCCACAGCCCGACGCTCTTCACCCTTGAGCTTGGCCGCCATGGCCATGCCCAAGGCGGCCGAAATCGAGGTCGACGAGTGCGCCGTGCCAAAGGTATCGTACTCACTCTCGCTGCGGCGCGGGAACCCGCTGATTCCGCCCCACTGACGCAGTGTCGGCATCAAGTCGCGCCGGCCCGTCAATATTTTGTGGGGATAGGTCTGGTGTCCCACATCCCACACCAGGCGGTCATGCGGCGTGTTGAACACGTAGTGCAGGGCGATCGTGAGCTCGACAGTGCCCAGATTGCTGGACAAGTGCCCCCCGGTTTGAGACACGCTCAACAACACAAACTCGCGCAGCTCGGTTGCCAGGCGCGCCAAGTCGGCGCGCGACAGTTTGCGCAAATCAGCCGGTGCTTGGATGGATTGCAACAGTGTGGTGGTCATCGAGTCAACTCTCCCTTTGGACGACCTTGTCGGCCAGTGCCTGCAAATACTGCGTGGGCTGCAAGCCACTGCGCGCGAGGGCCGCCAGCGCTTGATCGCGCAGCGCCAAAGCGTAAGCCATCGCCGCATCAAGCCCCAACACGCTCACGTAAGTGGGTTTGTTCGCATCTTCGTCTTTACCAGCCGTCTTGCCCAACACTTCCGAAGCCTGTGTCACATCCAGCACATCGTCAACAACTTGAAACGCCAAGCCAATGGCCTCGCCAAAGTCGGTGAGTGCGGCTTGCGCGGCTGCACTGATGGGCGAACACACGGCCCCCATGACCACACTGGCACGCAACAGAGCCCCCGTTTTCAAACTGTGCATGAAGCGAAGCTCAGCCTCGTTCAAGGACTGACCCACGCTGGCCAAGTCGATGGCCTGCCCGCCTGCCATACCCGCATGCCCTGCTGCGCGCGCCAACAAGCTGCACCAGCGCGCTTGCAAGTCGCAAGGTACCCCATGGTCGGGCGTCAGCACCTCGAAAGCCAAGGCCTGCATGGCGTCACCGGCCAACATGGCCCGAGCTTGCCCGAACTGAACATGCACAGTGGGCTTGCCGCGACGCAAAACGTCGTTGTCCATGCACGGCATGTCGTCATGCACCAGCGAGTAGGCGTGAATCAGCTCGACCGCACATGCGGCGCGCAAAGCCATTTCGCGACAGCCCCCCACAGCGTGGGCCGCCGCCATAACCAACAAGGGCCGCAGGCGCTTGCCCCCGTCCAAAACACCATAGCGCATGGCAAAGCCCAGCCCGGCCGGCGGGTCAGCGGGAACCCATTGATTCAAAGCGGACTCCACCGCGTCCAGCTCGCCGCGGCTCCAGTCGTCAAAATCCTTCATGAATGGATCCAGGGCTTGAGCTGCCCATCCTCCAACACTTTGACTTGCTGCTCCACTGTGTCCAGTTGGACACGGCACAACTGCAGGAGATCGGCGCCTCGTCGGTAGTTTTGCAACAGCTGGTCCAAGGGCATCTGGCCGCCCTCCATGGCCGCAACCAGCCGTTCCAGCTCGGCCAGCGCTTCCTCGTAAGACGGGGACAGGGGAGTAGATGGGGGGGTGGGAGAATTTTTTGCCATGGCGCAAAGATAAAAAAGGATTGTAGTCAGGGCACAAGAGGGTCGCACCGGCTATCGCTGGGATCCCCCCTCCCTACAATGTTGCTGCACCGCAACATTGTAGGGTTGAAGCCATTCGAATAGGGGGGCAACGGTGGCAAACGGCCACACTGAGCGCAGAATCTGCGTCCCGTTGTTGATGCGTACGCTCCGTCAGGGGCCGCACTGAATCTTGAATCAAGCCCGTCCGACCTCGAACTTTGCCGCACTGACTTTGGCTGCCGTGGGCGTCGTCTACGGCGATATTGGCACCAGCCCGCTTTACGCCCTCAAAGAGGTTTTTGTCCACGTCCCCTGGACGCCAGACGCTACCCTGGGCGTGTTGTCGATGATGTTTTGGACACTGGTGGTCGTCGTGTCGCTCAAGTACGTGGTGTTGATTTTGCGCGCCGACAACAACGGCGAGGGCGGGTTGATTGCCATGCTGGCGCTGGCCTCCCAGGCAGTGAAAGACCGGCCAAAATTGCGCAACCGCTTGTTGGTCGTTGGTATCTTCGGCACGGCCATCTTTTTTGGTGATGGCATCATCACCCCCGCCATCTCCGTGCTCTCAGCGGTAGAAGGACTGGAGGTGGCCGCACCGGGTCTGCGCCGCTTTGTGATACCAATCACCTTGGTGGTCTTGACGCTGTTGTTCATGGTGCAAAAGCGGGGCACTGCACTCGTTGGCAAGTGGTTTGGTCCCATCACTTTGTTGTGGTTTGCCACCCTCACGGTATTGGGTCTGAGCCAAATTGCCCAACATCCGGCTGTGTTGTATGCGCTCAATCCTGCATATGCCCTGTCGTTTGCCATGGACCAACCCCAGGTGACATTTATTGCCTTGGGGTCTGTGGTGCTGTGCGTCACCGGGGCCGAGGCGTTGTACGCCGACATGGGGCACTTCGGCAAACAGCCGATTCGGTTTGCCTGGTTCGTTCTGGTGATGCCCGCACTGGTCATCAACTACTTCGGCCAAGGGGCCATGCTGCTGATGCACCCTGAAAACGTCGGCAATCCTTTCTATGAGATGGTCCCCAACTGGGCCCTGTACCCGGTGATCGGTCTGGCCACTTGCGCGACGGTGATTGCGTCTCAGGCACTGATCACCGCCACATTTTCTGTCAGCAAGCAAGCCATTCAATTGGGCTATCTGCCGCGCATGCGCATCGAGCACACGTCCATCAAAGAAGCGGGGCAAATTTACGTCCCTTTTATGAACTGGGCTTTGTACATCTTGATCGTGGTGGCTGTGGTGGCTTTTGGCTCCAGCAGCAAGTTGGCCTCCGCTTACGGGATTGCCGTGACCACCGACATGCTCATCACCACGGTGATGACGTTCTTCGTGATTCGCTATGGCTGGAAACTGAACTGGGTCTTGTGCGTCGGCGCCACTGGCTTTTTCTTCTTGGTGGACTTCACCTTCTTTGCGGCCAACATTGTCAAACTTCATGAACCCGCGGGCTGGTTCCCCATTGTCATTGGCCTCGTGATGTTCACGCTCATGATGACCTGGAAGCAAGGCCGCGAATTGATGCGCAAACAATTGCGAACCGACGCCATCGAGCTCAAAACCTTTCTGGAGGCGGTCTTCATGAGCCCGCCCACCCGCGTCGAGGGGACCGCAGTGTTTCTTGTCAGCGACCTCGGGATCACGCCCAACGCCTTGCTGCACAACCTCAAGCACAACAAGGTGCTGCACGAAGTGAACTTGTTCGTCAACGTCCAGCACCATGAGCGCCCCTGGATTGGCTTTGACAAACGATGTGAGGTTGAGCCCCTGGGTCACGATTGCTGGCAAGTGACGCTGCACTTCGGTTTCAAAAATGACCCGGATGTGCCTGAAGCCCTCAAACTTTTGAAGAGCCGGGGCATCCAGGTGGACGAAATGGACACCAGCTTTTTCTTGTCGCGTGACATCGTGATGCCCACGATGGGTGCCGGGATGATGATGTGGCGTGAAAAACTGTTTGCCAATATGCACCACAACGCCAGCGATGCCGCCGACTTCCTGAACCTGCCGACCAACCGCGTGGTCGAGTTGGGCTCGAAGGTCGAAATCTAGTACCCCGGCAGGCCACAAGGGCGCTCGTGAAAGCATTCATTCGCGACGTCTCGCTACCCGCCTTCAGCGCCGGGTTCGTGGCCGTGCTGGTGGGCTTTACCAGCTCGGTGGCCATCGTCTTTCAAGCGGCTGTAGCACTGGGCGCCACCCCCTCCCAGCTCGTGTCCTGGATTGCCGCCCTGGGGTTGGGCATGGGGCTATGCACCCTGCTCCCCTCGCTTTGGTGGCGAAAACCCGTGATGGTCGCTTGGAGCACGCCAGGTGCGGCGGTGCTTGCGACGGCGGCCTCGGGGGGGCATTTCACCATGGCCGAGGGCGTTGGCGCGTTCATGGTCTGCGCAGTCCTGATCATCCTGGTGGGTGCCACGGGTTGGTTTGAGCGTGGCATGCGGCGCCTTCCGATGCAATTGGCCAATGCCTTGCTGGCAGGCGTCTTGGCACGCTTTGCCATCAACACCTTTGTGAGCCTGCCATCTGCGTTGTCGTTGGTACTGCCCATGTGCGTGTTTTACCTGTTGGGCCGTCGCTGGTGGCCTCGGTACACCGTGGTGGTCGTGCTGCTGGTGGGCTGCCTGCTGGCCTGGACAACGGGGGATCTTCGCGGGCTGTCAGCCCACCCTGCGATGGCCTTGCCGGAGCCAGTCTGGCCCACTTTTACGCTGTCAGCGCTCTTCAACCTGGCGCTGCCCTTGTTCGTGGTGACCATGGCGTCACAAAACATGCCCGGGGTGGCGGCCATACGGGCCTCAGGCTATTCCTTGCCCGTGTCCCGCTTGATCACGCTGACCGGCGTGGCGACCTTGGTGCTCGCCCCTTGGGGGGCATTTGCATTGGGTTTGTCCGCCATCACGGCCAGCCTGTGCATGAGCCCTGCCGCCCACCCCGATGCTGAAAAGCGGTACACCGCAGCAGCGAGCTGTGGCTTGATCTATTGCGCGGTCGGCTTGTTCAGCGGGCCCATCACGGCGATGCTGCTCGCCCTGCCCTCAGCGCTGGTCATGGGCGTGGCAGGTCTGGCCTTGTTGCCCACCGTGGGCGGCGCCCTGCACCAAGCCTTGCAGCCCGATGATTCGCGGGATGCTGCCATCATTACCTTCTTAGTCACCGTCAGTGGGCTCACGCTGGCAGGGTTGGGATCTACCTTTTGGGGCCTTGTGGCCGGGATCTTGACCCTCTTTGTACAACAGTGGCGGCGCCAGAGCCCCTAACCCGCGACACAGGACTTGAGCGACATTGATGAAACTCCTTTTCGTTGCTGACCCGCTGGAACAATTTCAGCCCTACAAAGACTCCACCTTCGCCATGATGCGGGAAGCTGCAGCCCGGGGCCACCAAGTCTGGGCTTGCGAGAGCTGGCACCTGCTTTGGCAACGCCAAGGGCTGGTGTCCGCCAAGGCGCGGGAAGTGCGCCTCACTGGTCTGGACCACCCTTGGTTTGAGCCCACACCCTGGAGCGCTGAGCCCGTGCCGTTGAACAGCTTCGGGGCGGTTCTGATGCGCAAAGACCCCCCCTTTGATGCCGAGTATTTTTATGCCACCCACCTTCTGGAACAGGCTCAGCATGAAGGCGCAAGGGTCTTCAACCAGCCTGCTGCTTTGCGTGACCACCCTGAGAAGCTGGCCATCATGGCCTTCCCTGAATTCATCGGCCCCACCTTGGTCACCAGAGACCCTGACGAGGTTCGCCGGTTTCATCGTGAGCACCAGGACATCATCCTCAAGCCCTTGGACGGCATGGGCGGCAAAGGGATTTTCAGGGTGGGGCCTGATGGACTGAACCTGGGCAGCATCACCGAAACGCTGAATCAACAAGGCCAGACTACGTTGATGGTGCAGCGCTACTTGCCCGAGATCAGCCACGGTGACAAGCGAATTTTGCTGATCGCCGGCGAGCCGGTACCGTTTTCTCTGGCACGCATCCCGCAAGGGAGCGAAATTCGAGGCAACCTGGCCGTTGGCGGCAAAGGCGTTGCCCAGGCGCTGACCCCGCGAGACCTCGACATCGCACAGGCGCTGGGGCCTGTGTTGTACGCGCGGGGGCTGTTGCTGGTGGGGCTGGACGTGATTGGTGACTGCCTGACAGAGATCAATGTCACCAGCCCCACCTGCTTCCAAGAAATCACCGAGCAGACAGGTTTCAAGGTAGCAAGCTACTTCATCGACGCACTTGAGGTGGCTTGTTCCAAAGAAGAAACTTGATTTCAATCAATCACTTGGGCGGGCTATTGAAACTGAAAAGTTCAAGTAAGTTCTAGGACGTGTTGCGCCTCAGGCACCCTCCTGGATCCCCGCCTGCGCGGGGATGACGGGAGAAGGTGGGGATGACGGGCGCAGGGGTTGGCATCCCCCCGTGTCATTCCCGCGCAGGCGGGAATCGTGCGCCCGTGAAGGCGTGCAATCAGCACGGTGGAAGTCCGTGTCGGGGCAAGCCATGACCCCGTAGCCGAGAGTAACTGCGTCGCTGCGAAGCGGGGTGGAGAGCAACTGGAGGC